>JALXBI010000063.1 GCA_026991555.1 Candidatus Aminicenantota bacterium | reverse complement strand
CCCCACTTCAACCTGCCACCTCCCCATTTTCTCATTTTCTGGTCTGTCCCCAATTTGATGCTTCAGTTTTCGGACCCGTCCCTTTTTTAGGGAATGCTGCGCGCGATTCGGACCTGTCCCCACATGACATGAAAGAGATTTGGGTTTGAAATGGCGAAGGTGATGGCCCGAAAGGAGGGGAAATGGCCCAATGTCCCACCACCCCTTCCTTTCCTATAGGTGTCCCTAATTGAATACTTATGCCGTAGTAGAAATTTGTTATAATAATTGCATGAGAAGATTCATTGCTTATATAGAAAAAGACCCAGAGACGGGATTCTATGTAGGAGTAGTTCCCTCTGTCCCTGGTGCCCATACACAGGGAGAGACCTTAGAAGAACTGATGGAAAATCTTAAGGAAGTCCTTTCCTTATGTCTTGAGGAAATGGGGGAAGAGGAAAGAGAAAGCCTCCCTGAGTTTATAGGAACCATAGAGGTTGTGGCTTGACCAGACTTCCTCTTGTGGAGGCAAGGGAGCTGGAGAGGCTTTTATTGCGTCTCGGCTTTGAGAAAGTAAGGCAGAAAGGCTCCCATGCTTTTTACAGACACCCAGATGGGCGAACAACAACCCTGCCTCATCATAAGGGAAGAATTATATCCCGGCCCCTTCTGCGGGAGATATTGAAGGAAATAAAACTGTCCCCAGAAGAATACATGGAGCTTATAGAGAAGTTGTAATGGCCTTTAGTTCATGGCGAGTCTCAGCCATGTCTGTGGCTTTGCCTTAGTGAGATGTCCTGCGCTCCTATTCTGTCTCGTTTTTCGGGAGAAGCCCTAAGTGAACGTTGAGCCTTGGGCTAATAGCTAAGGACTAAAAGCTAAAGGCTGAGAATTAGACCCGTCCCGTTTTCGCTCACAAACCCCAAGATAGAAGCTCTGCTAAGGGGGCTCATTTGTCCTCTTTCTTGCCGTTCTTTAATCTCTCCAGAACCTTAAGGTCTTCTAAATCCTTTGGCCTTCCGGCTGCCTTTTTCATTTTTATCAAATCCTCAAGCGAGGCGAAATATGCTTCGGTCTCCCCTATTTTTGCTTTCACTCTTTTAGCCCATACTTCCTCAAACTTGACCCCATTCACAAAGGGATGAATATCAATTTCCAGTGCATACTGTCTTATTAGGATTTTATAATTCAGAAGGTCCTCCACAGAGATATCAGAAAGGTCGTAACCGAATTCATTGAGGGCTTTATAACATCTCTTTGCATTCTCAATTGTAGGTTCAATAAAAAAATCAATATCCAGAGTCGCTCTTGCATATCCATAAACTGGGAAGGCAGCAGCCCCGATTATTACGTACTTAACTCTATTTTCGTTTAATAATTTCAGGAGTTTTTCTAAATCCATTCTCTTCTAACATCCTGTTTAGCACTTTCATCCTTTCAAAGAGCATTTTAAAGCGCTCCTCCAGCGTAAGGGACCTCAAAAAATCCAGTTCAAAATTTAACTCAACCTCGGGAGAATCCTTCTTAAGTTTTAGAATCCTTGTCCCTCTGGCCATATTTATATTATACCCGGAACAATTAACGCCAGCAAATGCTGATCTGCTCAGCAAAATTAAGGAAGAATTCCGCAGACCAGATTATTCGCATCCTTGCGGAGGCGGAATAAGGCTTAAAACTAATCTGTCCCATTTTTGCCACGCTCCTCGCTGGAGAGACTCCAGAATAGCTCTGAGTTTGCGTTTTGAGCTAAGAGCTGAAAGCTATGGGCTGGGGCTGGATTGGAAGGTTAGGGTTTGTCTCATTTTGGGACTGGATAGAATAAGACGTTATCTTTTGTCTTCTCCACTTATATTGTTATAATATCCAAGGAGGTTTTTATGGCAAAGGCTGCGACTTTGTCCAAGGAAGAGGTGAAAAAACTGGTTAGAGAGGAGGTTCAAAAGCTCATAGAGGAGTTTGTGCGGAGAAATGAGGAGAGGGCGAAGGAGTATTCCATTCTGGAGCGTCTTGCTCGCCTTGACGAAGAACTTATAGCAAGCAGGAAGGAGATGACAATCCGTTTTGAAGAGATGGACAAGAGGTTTGAGCTTCTTGCGAAGCAGATGGAGAAGAGATTCCAGGAGCAGGAGTTTTTTACGAAGGAGCTCATAGAGACGTTCCGCAACGAGGTAAATGCAAGGATAGATGAGACGAACGCCCGAATAGATGCCCTGGAAAAGTCGGTAAATGCCAGGATAGATGAGACGAACGCCAGGATAGAAGCCCTGGAAAAGTCGGTAAATGCCAGGATAGATGAGACGAACGCCAGGATAGAAGCCCTGGAAAAGTCGGTAAATGCCAGGATAGATGAGACGAACGCTCGAATAGACGCTCTGGAGAAATCGGTAAATGCAAGGATAGACGCCCTGGAAAAAAGACTTCGCTTTACAAACTGGCTTATAGCCCTGGTTATAGGCATTCCTGCCTTCCTCCTTGCCCTGACGAGGCTTCTTCGGGTCATGAGTCCTTAGGTGCTTCTCTCTTCCATTAGGGTATAGCTTCAAGCCTTGAGCTCTGAGCTATGGGCTAAAAGCTAAAATCGAACCTGTCCCGTTTTTGTGTCCCCTTTTTTAGGGATTGTCTGAATAATATCATTATGGTAGTATTTACTCATGAAGTGGAGAGATTACATAGTGGTAGATGAAAAAATCCTAAGGGGAAAACCTATAATAAAGGGCACTCGTCTTTCTGTGGAATTTATTTTAGGACTTCTTTCTGAGGGGTGGAGTGAGGAGGAAATATTGAAGAATTATCCTCAGCTTACGAAGGAGGGGATGAGAGCTATATTTCAGTATCTTAAAGAATATACCAGCGAGGAAATTCTTTTGCCATTATGAAATTTCTTGCTGATGAGAATTTCCCTTTAGAGAGTTATAAAGCATTGAAAGAAGAGGGATGGGACATAGAATAAATACTTGAGAGAAAACCGGGGGCAACAGATGAGGAGGTTCTCTCATTAGCCTTCAGGGAGGGAAGAATAATATTAACCTTCGATAAAGATTTTGGAAGATTAGCTATTTTAAAGAGAGCTCAAGCGAAAAATGGGATAGTATTATTGAGATTTCTTCCAGCTTTTCCTCTTGAAGCTTACAAAATTTTAAAGAAAGCCTTAGAGAAAGGATTAGATTTTAAGGGCAAAATCTCGGTAATTACAAGAGAGACAATTAGACAAAGAAGAATATTATAATGTCTAAATTTTGGTTATTATAAAGGATTTTTAGAATTTGAGGACAAACTACCTTGAAACAGGGGAGTCAGACCCTCCAGGTGAAGTTAAAGAGCTCAGAGCTAAAAATCTCTCCCTGCGATTCGGACCTGTCCCGTTTTTTGAATAAAAGCTAAACTCGATAAAGCCTGTAATTTCCTCTGACCTGCTCCCCTGATTTTTTAGAAGCTATAGCGTATTTTTGTGTATATCATATCGTTGTCGTTGAACTGGCCGAACATTCCCTTGCTTCCGGTGAATATGTTCGCTCCGAACTGGATGTCAAATCCATCGGTGAAACTATAGGTAATTTTTGGCCTTATAAGGGCATCTCCATCCGTCAGTCCTATGTATGAGAAGAATTCTAAGGTAAGAGTGTCGTTGAGATATTTGTTGGTGACGAGAACGGTCATCATGTTGTGACGCTCCGGGGAAACAAGGGTGGGCTCGTAATCAAAAATCCACCGCTGAATGAACTGAACGCTGACCTTGGCTCCCAGGATGGAGGCATCTGCCCCGATAAGGTAATGTAGATAGCTCTTCTCCACAACTCCCTCCGGCACTGTGGGGTCCGTGGTCTGGAAGTATTTTCCCATGTAATAGGCCCCTTCGCCCCTGAGAACTATTCCCTTTATGGTGGTGCTGAAGCTGCCTCCGAATAGGGTCAGCCTGTCGTATTGGGGAACTATGGTGATGGAAATTGGCATGTGGGTTATGGGGTCTATTTCCCTTTCCATGAAGGGAGTGGGCTGGCTATCCCAGGTGTATCCAGCCATTATTTCAAAATCTATGGGACCCGTCAGGGTGGATAGTTTTCCGAAGACCTCACTGTTTTTCAGGTTGAAGGCAACGTCCTTCTTGGAAAAGTCAAAGGTGGCATTGGGGGGAAGGTCCATTTTGGGCCTCCAGATAGAGCCCTCCGGCGGGATCTTATCGGGAGTAAAAACAGGAACCCAGACTAACTCAAGGGTGCTGTTTCCCACATAGTAGTCTATTTTGGCGGCGGTTATTCCCATTCTTATTTCGTCAAAGTCGCGGAGCAGGAATTCCGAAAGGTCCTTGGGGGAAATTACATCGGTGATAAACACTCCATCGGCCTTCCCCCATATTATCTGCTGTTTTCCTATCCTAATGTCCATGGAGTTAAAGTAGAGGTCCAGATAGGCCTCCCGGACATCAAATTCCACATCCCTATCGTAATAGTGGTATATGTAGGGGTTGACCTTAAAGGCGGCCCTGTCGCTCTTCAGCTCAAAGTTCAGGTTCAGGGTATTTTGAACTATGGAAAAATCGTAATCTCCGTGAAGAAGCACTCCGGTGTAATTTCTTACATAACCGGTAATCTGGAGGTCACCGGCTTTAATAAATGCCGACAAGATCAATATTAGAGCAAAGCCAAGGGCTTTCCTCATCTTATCCCCCTCTTCATCATTCTCTCTGTGAACATCCTGTCAGGGATTCCGGTATCAACCTTGATATTGCGGAGCTCTATGATGGTGGTGTGGTCCTTCTGAACATTGTGCATTTTCACCTTTGTGAGTATCCAGTATCCCTTTATGTTCTGGTATTTCTCTGCGGTAAGCTCCTTGAGGAATTCTCCGTCTTCATCGTAAAACTTGCGCTTGAGGCCTATCCATTTGCCCTTTACAACCCAGGTTATGGTTCTGGAATACATGTAATCGGGGTCCTTGGGGGTGCTCTCTATCACATAGCAGTCCTCACCGTTAAGCTTCTCCTCCCTGAGAATTTTGTGGTTGTCTTCTTCAGGAAGGCGGTTTCCAAGGTCGTCGTATGTGAAGTCAGAGCCCATGAAGTAATCGCTTTTATCCTCACTGGAAATTCTTTTTATCTTCTTCAGGGCAGGAAGGTAAATCCACTGGTCATCGTCCTTGTTGGGATCGTCGTAGCTCCAGTTCATAAAGGAGGTGTTGCGAACATCTGCCGGGGCGATGAAGAACATTATTTTCTTCTCCACCTTCCCGTAATCCTTGATGAACTGTTTAATCTTGCGTATTCTTTTTTCTCCGCTGGAGTTTATGAGGATCATTATAAGGTCCGCTTCCATATCCTTGGGTGCTGGCCTGTAGTAGACCTTTTTCATTATCTCCAGTCCTGTGAGCTTCTCCCCGGCAAGGAGAGAGCCGGCTCCCAGGAAAATTCCAATTAATGTTAAAGCCAAAGCTTTTTTCAAACTCATGCTTTTCCTCCTTTTTTGAAGTATGTATTTTTCATGTAAAGTATTGCGAACATAATGGTTATGGTTCCCAAGAAACTTACCATCATGTTCATGGAAACCAGTGCTCCCAGAGCCCTATTGGGCGGGAAGACCGAAAAGATAAGCACCATAAATCCCGCTATTACCACCAAGGCGTTATAGAAAATGGCCCTTCCCGAGTGATACATGGTGAGGCGGGAGGTGAGGTCCTTGTCTCCGGTCTGGGCCGCATAAATGCGATAGCGGTCAATGAAGTGGATGGCGTAGTCTATGCCTATTCCTATGGCGATGCTGGATATGAGCGCTGTGGTGGAGCTCAGGGGTATGTTCAGAAGTCCCATAACCCCGAAGGTAACCGCAGTGGTTATGGTTATGGGAATGGCTCCTATTAGTCCTATGGAGAGTTTTTTGAACATTATGGTAAGGAGCACAACTACTATTATCAGCGAAAGAAGAAGGCTTTTTATTTGACCCTCCAGCAGAAGGTCGGTAAAGACAAGGGCCTTATATCCTGAGCCGGCGAAGTGAATTTCTATGCCGAGTTTTTTGAATCTGTCCTTGAACCTGTTTATTACTCCTATGGCCTCCTTGAGGGCCTTGGAGTCGTCACTCTTGAGCTGGAAGGTCACATTGGCTTTCTGATATTCATAATTGACAACCCTCCAGAGATTTTCAGGGTCCCCTGACATTTCGTAAAGGAGAAGATACTGGGCTATGAGGTCCTGATTGTTCGGAATGGTTTCGAATTCCGCCTTGTTTGCGTGCATGACCTTGTTCATCCTCTTTATGAAGTCACCAAGGGAGAAGGAGCTTCCAACCAGGGGAAGTTTTTCGGTCTCTTTCTGCATTTCAAGAATGGTCCTCAGGACCTCGGGCCTTTTCATGGTATCCTTTTCCCTGCCTTCAAGGATGACATTCAGGGTGGTGGTGCCACCGAAGTGTTGGTTTATGAAACGGTCGGTTTTCCGTATCTGGCTGTTCTTTTCAAATTTTGCCAGAAAACTGGAACTTATCCATACCTTGGATATTCCGTAGGCCGAAATCACGAGAAGCACTGCTGTTATTGCAACCACGATATACCTTGCTCCGATGATTTTGTCGGTGATTCTGTAGTAGAAGCTCTGCTCGGGCCGCTGTTTTTTTCCCTTTGATTTAGCTCTGGACATTCCGAAAACATAAATGGCAGCAGGTATCATACCCAGGGAAAGGATCAGGGCTACAAACACGCCGAAGGCTGCGAACAGGCCGAAGTATTTAACTGGATAGACCTGGGAAGTCACCAAGGAAACGAATCCCACCATGGTGGTTATGGCGGTCATTAAAACCGGCTTCCACATCTGGGTAAGCATGTCCTCTATGGCTTCATACTTTGTTGCATTGGGATTTTCTTTAAGAAATAGCATCAGGTGATTGTAAAGGTGAATTCCGTAGGCAACCCCTATGGCTATGAGCATTACAGGAATCATTGTGGTAACCGCATATATTGGCACATGAAGGGCAGCCATGAGCCCGAAGGTCCAGATGGTGCTTATTAGAACCACCATCAGGGTGAAGAATGTGTTTTTCACGCTTCGCAGGACTATCATCAGCACCGTTATGATTACCAGAATCACTATGGGGACCATCCTCTTCATGTCCTTGGGCATGAGATAGGCGAGGGTTCCCTCAACTATTGGTCTTCCTGCCACATAGATTTTTTCCGGGCCTTCGTATTTTTTGGCCAGATTGAGGATTCGCCTATAAAAATCCTGGGTGAAGGTATCGCTGTCAATCCTTGCGAGGATTATGGCCACGGTCTCGTCCCTGGAGACCAGCCGGCCGAATATCATTTCATTGTCCTCCACCTCCTTTTTGAGTTTCTCCAGCTTCTCCTTGCTTCTGGGAACCCTTTTGTAGAACTTCTTAACATCCAGGCTGCCTTCTGAGGCTACGATGTTGTCAGCGGTGTAGAGCGAAGTTACATCTTCCTTTTTTATTTCTTTCATCTTCTGGAGCTTCTTCGTCAGGTCCTTGATCTTCTTCAGGGTAGAGGGGTTAAATATGCCGTTTTTGTTCTCAATGGCTATTACAATGGCATCCTTAATGTTGAACCATTTCTCAGCCTTGTTGCTGTAAACAAAGGCCGGGTGGTCCTGGGGCATATATTTGTCCAGGTTGGTTTCCATTCTGGAATTCTTTTTCATAAAGACAAGGGCCAGAACAGTTATTCCCAGGATGAGAACCAGCACCAGCCAGGAAAATTTGGTTACCAGTTTATTCATGCATCCTCCTTCTTAGTTAATGATAACTAACTTCCCAGGGTAAATTTTTTCATCCCTTTTCCCTTATAATTTTCTCCAGGGATTTCCAGAGGCGTTTTCCTTCTTTTTTCAGGTCAAAGGAAAAAAGCTCCAATCTCCAGCGAAGCGCTTGAAGCCTCAGGCTGCCCATAAGCAGCAGGGCAAGGGCATCGGGAGGGATATCCTTTCTTATTATTCCCCCGCGCTGTCCTTCTTCTATCAGTCCTATAAGTTTTCCCCTTGAAAACTCCATAAGTGACTTTACCTGTTCCAGGAGTCTGTCATCCAGCTGGAAAATTCCCTCTGAAAAAAGGATTACTGCAATAGCAGGGTTCTCGCTAAAAACCTCAAAGTGTTGCATGAAGACCTGTTCTATCTTCTGAATAGGGGAGGAGTCAAGCTTTATAGCATCGCTGAAGATTTCCGCTGTTTTCTTTCTAAAAAAGGAAAGAACATTTCTCAGGATGTCGTGTTTGTTTTCAAAGTGGCGATAAAGGGCTGGCTCCGTTATCCCAAGGGAGTTTGCCAGGTTTTTCATGGTCAAGGCCTGAAGCCCCCCTTCAGAAATAAGGTTCAGGGCCGCTTCGATTATCTCCTTCTGCCTTTCTGTTAAATCACTCATACATCTCCTTTGTTAATTATCATTCACTAACATAATACCACAAAAAAATTCTCTGTCAACCCCCTATATTTTGTTTTGGGATGTATGGTTTATCCCCTTTATTTTAGCGCAATTTTTCAAGGAAGCCCTGGTTTTCAGGGCGGAAGCTCAAAGCCTCCCTTCCAATTATTATCATCTCACCCTGAGAATTTCCCAGGGCAATTTCCCCTGAAGGAAGTATGTAACCAATGAAAACATCGTCCAGTTCACTGTTGAACAATAACGCCTCGGTAAACCTCAGTTTTCCTCCCTCCCTTTTAAACCTATAGGTTCCCAACACGTTCCTTCCCAAGGCTATTACGGACTCCGGAGTGAAAGTCATACCCCAGATGTAATTTAACCTGTGAGCCCTTAGCCTGAAAATCCCATCGGTCTCTGGATTATATACGTAAAGAACCGAAGGATAAATGCCAATTCCCACTACCAATCTGGGCTTTTTGAGGTAAACCATCTGGTATATGGACTTTGATTCTATAGGGAATTTCTCAGAAATCTTCCATTGACCGTTTTCCTTTTTCAAAACCAGAAGGGCATTGTTCCAGGTTCCTGCCAGAATCTTTTGTTTCCCTTTCCAGAAGGCCGCAAAATTGTAGCCTTTTATCTTTACATCTTCCTTCTCCTCTAAATAGGGTAGTGCCCACTTCTTTATGGTTCCATCCGAGGAAGATGACCAGAAAATACCAGGTTTTTCCGGGAAGAAGAGGTAATTGATTAAATAAATGTGGGCCCGGCTCCTCATTATCAACTGTGCCTGCGGTAGAGAGAAAACACCTATGGTTCGGTCATCGGAGGCAGTAAGCAAATATTTGCCCCTGATGCCTATGTATGTGATTCCGTTATTATGGGAAAAAATGCTTTTCTTCTTACCCTTCTTCCGGCTATATTCGTAGAGAATTCCATCCCTTCCCCCTGCGAAAATCTTATCCCGGATTCCGGCTAAGGCCCATAGCTCCTTTTCAGATATTTTTTCCTTCGTGAGGTAAGGAAATTCGCTATAGGTGAAAAACTTGAGATTTTTCTGCCATCTATCAATAGCCACTATTCCCATGGATGAAAAATAAAGATCACTAAAATCAGAGGCAGATGCCTGGAATTCCTTAAGGTTTTTTCCTTTTATAAGCACAATTCTCCCCTCTTTACCCAGCAGGGCGATAGATGAGTGAGGAAGGAAAAGTATTTTATAAGTCCTGCCAGGGGAGTTTACTGTAAATTTTTCGTTTCTTTTCAAGTCAAAAATATAAGTTTTATCAGTCCATCCGCTTAAGGCTATTATTTCCCTCTGGTCTTCCGCGGCCAGAACGGGATTGCCTATAACTTCCCCTAAATTTTCAGAAAGCACTGGCTTAAGGCCTTTTATGCCATAAACTTTAAATTCTTTTCCGGCAAGAAGGCAGAAAAATTTATCCGTTACCTCAAAAAGTAGTGTAGGTGGGTGGGGAGGTGGCTGGAAACTGGCCAAGTGAGTGGGCTTTCCTTTGTCTATTTTGTATAGGTTTACCTTCTTTTCATAAACTGCCAGGTATTTTCCCAAAGGTGATATTTTGATTGAATTCCCGCAAGGAACTTCTTCCGCAATTAATGTTCTTTTATCCTGCTGAAGGTCCCTTAAATAAATTTTCCCTTTATAATAGGTGTATATCTTGCCTTCCCCTGCTTCTCTTAAAACCCGTTCCCCATCCAACAGTTCTAATTTCCAGGGAGGCTTCTTATTATCAAAGGGGCGAAGGTAAAGACTGGTGGGCGTTGCCAGGACGAGACCATCCTCCCTCTGGGTAAGAATTTTCTGAGAACTTGGGGGAAGGGGGAGCATTCCCTCTCTGGGATAAAATCCTGTTTTTTGTCTGGTTCTGCCGGGTTTGTAAATAAGCAAGCCGGCAACCAGGGCCAAGATCCCCAGGGCAACTGCTCCGAACTTCAAGGCCCGGGAAATTCTTCTTAGCCTCGTTTTCCCCGTGGCTATGCTCCTTGATAGGGAAAGAGAAGGCTGTTTGGGTGCAGAGGCCAGGGAGCAGATGTCCTTAAAGAACTCCATGCTATCGTGATATCTTTTTTTAATGTCCGGTTCCGTGGCCTTCTTCAGAACCTCCAACATTTGGGGAGGAATTTTCTCTAAGTCCTCATCCTCGAGGGTTAACGGCCTTTTCATCTCGTCGCCCAGGATTTCTCCCAGAGGTTTTCCTGCCCTTACTGGTTTTCCTAAGAGCATTTCTGCCCCTATAAGGGCCATGGCGTATATGTCGGTATATGGACCCAGCTTCTGGTAAAGAACCTGTTCCGGTGCCATGTAATAGGGGGTTCCAAGGATCTTGGAAGTGGTTGTAAAGGTGGCCCTTCCAGCTTCGGAAGGAAAATGCTTGGCAAGACCGAAGTCCAGAACTTTGATCACCTTCTCTCCACCTATTTCTGCTACAAAAATGTTGGATGGCTTCAGGTCCCTGTGAATTATCCCTTTGCTGTGGGCGTAAGAAAGGGCAGAGGCTATTTGATGCGTGTACATGCAGAAAATTTTGTGGTCAAGGCCTTCGGGATGGGCTTTTATTTCCTCTTTGAGGGAGCGGCCATAGAGCAACTCCATTACATAATAGGGTTGTCCCCATTCGGTAATATCAAAGTCATAAATTTCAACGATGTTCGGATGGTGAAGTTCCGCCAGGACCCTGGCCTCCCTTTGGAATCTGGCCAGGTCCCTTTTGTCCATGTGGGGAAGGATTATTTTAATGGCCACCTGATGGCGGAGGAAACTATGTATGGCCCTGTAGACAATTCCCATCCCCCCGGTGCCCAGTATGTCCACTATCTTGTATTTTCCCAGGGTTTTTCCTACTAAGAAATCCTTGTCAAAAGGACCTTCCATCACCCAATATTATAAAAAGTTATGCCCTGCTTGACCATAAGGGATAGGACTTTATCGGATTCTTCTTGCCGGGGGCATCTCTCCCGTTATCTTGAATATGTGAGAGACGAAGAGGGTTTTTTCGCCGGAAGCTATCCTGAAAAACACAAACTTTCCCGTAAGGTGTGTGCCGCAACGGTTTTTTACTTTCCAGGAGTAAGCTCCCTCTGAAAGACTAATCTCTCCCAGGTCGCAAAGTTTCCTGTTCCAATCCCATAACTGTATTTGTCCCTTCCCCTGGAGGGACTTCCACCTGAGTTTCAAATTCTGACCCACCGTGTAGATTTTCCTGTCCGGTTCAAGGCTCATTAACCTGTATGGAGGTGGAATCAGCGAAAACTCATCGCTTTCAGCGCTCCCCCCTTTCCACTGAATTTTTATTCTAAATGTCCCGCCCTTTTCATCAACGCAGCCTCCCCAGGGGATCCAGAGAAAACTTCTATGAGTAAGGGGAACATGAGGGGCAATTCTGCACGAGTTAAGGAATATTTCCAGGTTGATTCTGGACGGTTGAGCGAACTTATAGAATTCCCATCTTATTTCGTAAGGGCCCCATCCTATAATCCACTTTTCCCCTGCTTTAGGGGAGGTTATCTTTACTGTCCCGGCCATTAAAACCCCGGCTAAAGAGAAAATGATTAGTTTCTTCATACATAAAATGATACCTTAAAATCATAAGTTTTGCCTTCCGGGGTTGACAAATTTTCCTTTTGGCCTATAATATCTAAATGGAATGAAAAATGAAACACTATTTCACAAAGTGAAAATAAAAAGGAACAAATCCTTAATTAAAGCCATCAGAATACTGGAAGTTCTGGCCGATAGTCAGGATGGAATTTCCCTTTCGGAGATTTGCTACAGATTGGGCATGGATAAGGCCACTGCGCTGAGGTTTCTTGTTACCCTTGAGGATGAGAAATTCGTTTACAGGAAAAACGGAAAATACTGCCTTGGACTGAGGCTCTTTGAGCTTGGTAACAAGGTTCCGGTCAAGGGTAACATAATCAACAGAGTTCATCCCCATCTGAAGAAACTGGCCTATGAGTTTAACGAAACCACCAATCTCGGGGAGTTATATTTCGGCTCCGTTCATTATCTTGACAAAATAGAGACACCTCGCAGTTTGAGGATAAGCACCTACATAGGAGTTAAACTTCCGATACACTGCACGGCCCTGGGAAAATCCATAGCGGCTTTTTTACCCGAAGACGAGAGGGAAATTCTCCTAAAAGATTATAACTTTGAAAAGATGACTCCCAATACAATTACAGATAAAGAAAAATTCAGGAAAGAGCTGGAAAAGGTAAGGTTACAGGGTTACAGTGTGGACGACGAGGAGTTTGAGGAAGGCCTGAGGTGCGTGGCAGTTCCTCTTTTCCTTGAAAAATTGAATTTCCACGGTGCTATCAGTGTTTCAGCTCCTTCCCAGAGGCTTACCCGGCAAAAAATTCCGGAAATAGCCGAAAGGTTAAAAAGAGAAGTGGCCCTGATTAAGGAGGAATGCCAAAAAAACAATAAAGGAGGTGCGCTATGAAAAAGGCCTTAGGCCTTTTGATGGCTTTGGTTTTGGCTTTCGGGTTAACGGCGGGCTCAAAGGACTTGAGCCTGATGGATGTCTACAAGATCCTTAAGAGCAAGACTTTTGTGGACCTTACCCATAGTTTCTTCCCGGGTATACCCCATTGGCCAGGTTTTCCCAATGAGAAAAGAACCACCATTTACTACTATGATGAAGGTGTAGGATCTATGGGATTCGGGTTCTTTGCCCAATATTACTGCCATGTAGGGCAGTGGGGAACCCATGTGGACCCACCCAATCATTTTGCCAAGGGTAAAATGAGCCTTGACCAGATACCTGTCACGCAGATGATTCTTCCCCTTGTGGTTATCGATGTTCACGAGAAAGTGGCCAAGAATCCCGATTATGTCCTTACTGTCAAGGATATCAAGGAATGGGAAGCCAAATACGGACCTGTTCCTGAAGGAGCTTTCGTGGCCATGAGAACCGATTGGTCAAAACGCTGGCCCGATCCAGTAAAAATGGCTAACAGGGACAAGAACGGAGTGGCTCATTATCCTGGATGGAGTCTGGAGGCTCTGAAATACCTGTATGAGGTCAGGAAAATAACTGCCTCAGGCCACGAGACCACAGACACGGATCCTGGAATTAAAACAACACAGGATATTTATGAATGCGAAAATTACATCCTTTCCCATAATCACTGGCAGATTGAGTTGTTGACCAATCTTGATAAGGTTCCTGAATATGGTGCCCTTGTTGTAGTTACATGGCCGAAGCCCAAAAATGGTTCCGGCTTTCCTGCCAGGGTGTTTGCCATTCTTCCCCATTAAACAATTCCCTTGGTAAGGAGGTGAATATGAGGACTAAAACCTTATTAATAGCAGCCCTTATCGTTGCTCTTGCTCTGCCAGTTATTTCAGCAGAACCCAAGGTAAAATTTGGGGGCTTGATTTACACCTACGCCTTTTTCCACTCCAATACGGATTTTGACAAAGATACCAAGGACGGGAATTCCTATCTTTACATCCATGCGGACATACAGACCACAGTGGATTTCGGAAAGGGAGTGACTTTTTATACCATGCTGGGAGCATGGTCTCAGCACGGAGCAAATCCATACTGGGGAGTGGATCTGCAGGGCTATCCTGATCCGAGCCTTAGAATCCTTCAGGGCTACATAGAGGTAAAAAACATAGGTGAGTCTCCTATTTCCTTTACCATTGGTAAAAAAAGGTTGCTTTACGGAGATGGGGCAGTTCTCTTTGACGGAGGAGAAGACGGTGCTACTGGCGTATGGCTGAATTACAACAAGGGAAAAGTTAATGCGGACCTTTTCTATATCAGGCTTGCCCAATCCCATGGAATAGCCTATGTGGGAGCTCCTTTCTACGGCGGATACAATCCGGAAGCTTACGATGGCTATCCTGGAAACATCAATCTGATAGGGATTTACTCCACAATAGCCTTCAGCAAAGCCATAAACCTTCAACCATATCTCATTTTCAGGCCCTGGAATGTGGAAGCCGGCCATTCAGCCTCCCCCATGTGGGCTGGAGCGAGACTGGAAGGCAATCTCAAATCCCTTTCCTTTGCTCTGGAATACACCCAGATGGGAGGAGAAGATGGTTATGGTGTGAAATACAAGGGTTACGAGGTGCTGGCAAAGGCTGATTATTCTTTCAGCTCCAAATTCGCAATGGGCGCTGCCTATGTTTCCTTCAGTGGAGACGATGACCCAACGGACGGAAGCAATTACCTTTATGAATCGGCTACCAATGGCCCCTATACCTTCGGTTTTTACAAGGATTGGCCTGGTTTCGGACCAGCCCACCTCATGACCACAGGATACGGATTTGCAGGATTGGATCCTGGAAATACCACCATGACCAATCTTGATACTATTAACTTCCACATCAGCCTATCCCTTGGAGCATTCACCCTGAGAGGGGATTTGTTCATTTATTCGAGAAACAAAGTCGCACCTGGAGGTCACAAATCCATGGGGAACGAGTTGGCTTTCCTGGCGAAGTATAATTACCGCGAGCGCATTACCTTTGGATTTACTGCTGGTGCGTGGAGTCCAGGGGATTATTTCAAGAAGGATTTGGGACTTGAAGGCAGGGCCGCAACCGCCTACGGCGGTTATTTCTGGACGGCCCTGGCCTTCTGAGAGCGTCCGGGGAGGGGATTTCCCCTCCCCTTTTATTTTACCCTTTAAAAAGGAGGAAGACAATGAGAATTCTTTTAATAGGCTTCGGAACCGTGGGGCAGGGTTTTACCGAACTCGTTATGGAAAAAAGGGATGAACTCAATAGGGCCATCTCCATAGTAGGAGTTTACGATGTGAAGATGGGAGGAGTTTTGAATCCTGGGGGCCTTGAACCTGAACTTCTCCTGGAAGCCGCCCGGGAGGGAAAACTTTCCTCTTTAAAAGGAGGATTTGAGAAAGTGGATGTTTTATCCTTTATAAAGGAGACTGCGGCGGATGTTCTCGTGGAAGTCACCTACACCAATCTTGAAGATGGGGAGCCGGCTTATAGCTATGTAAAACAGGCTTTAATGTCTGGAAAACATGTGGTGACCAGCAATAAAGGCCCAGTTGCCCTTTATTATAGAGAGCTTATCACTCTGGCTAAGTCAAAAGGAGTTGAATTTAAATTTGAAGGAACCGTTCTATCAGGAACCCCGGCCATAAATCTTGTTACCCATACCCTGAAGGGAGCAAAGATCGGGGAAATTCGGGGGATTTTAAATGGCACCACAAACTTTATTCTTGAGAAAATGGAAAGAGGCGCTACTTACGAGGAGGCATTAAAAGAAGCTCAGAAGCTCGGATACGCTGAGGCTGACCCAAGGGGAGATGTTGAAGGCTGGGACGCCATGGCAAAGATATTAATACTTTCCAACGCAATCATGGATGCAAACATTAAAAAAGAGGATGTGGACAGGGAGGGAATAACCGGGATTTCTCCCCAGATGATAAAAGAGGCTCTTGAAGAGGGCAAAAGATGGAAACTCGTAGCAGAAGCCCGATGGGATGAAGGGAGGTTTAAAGCAAGTGTAAAGCCCAGAAAAGTCTCAAAAGAGGACAAATTGTTCCCGGTAAATGGGGTTTTGAATTCCATCGTATTCACCACTGATACATTGGGAGAAGTTCAAATAATAGGTCCAGGTGCTGGAAGGAGGGAAACAGGATATGCAATTTTAACCGATATTTTATCCATAAAATAGAAAAGGAGGTAAGCAAATGGAAATGATAATAGGAGGGAAATTCATAGACAAAGACGAAAAAATCCCGGTTTTAAATCCTGAGGATGACTCCATTATAGAATATGTCCCTTCCGCATCGGTAGATGATGTGAAAAAGGCCTATGAAATGGCAGAGGAAGGGGCAAAGGAGATGGAAAAATTATCATCCTACGAGAAATACAAAATTCTTCGGGATGTAGCATTATATGTGGAAGCCCACCTGGAGGAATTTTCAAGAACCATAGCCCTGGAAGGCATAAAGACCATAAATGAAGCCAGAAAAGAAGCTGCCAGGGCAGCCAATACCCTTATGTATGGAGCGGAGGAAGCCAAGAGACTCCAGGGGGAGATTCTACATGTAGATGCGGATTTCAGAAGCGCAAGGAGAAACGGATTCTGGTATAGGGAACCCGTGGGCATAGTTCTGGCAATCACCCCTTACAATGACCCTTTAAACATGGTGGCCCATAAATTATCCCCGGCTATAGCCGCTGGAAACGCTGTGGTATTGAAACCCACATACCTTACTCCTCTTTCAGCGCTAAAACTTGCCAAGGCATTTCTCGAAGCAGGGCTTCCAGAAAAGGCATTGAGCGTGGTCACCGGAAAGTCGGGAACCATAGGGGATGCCCTGGTCTCCGACCCAAGACCCAGGGTCATAACCTTTACCGGGGGAGTAGAGGCTGGCCTTGAAATAACCAGGAAGGCGGGACTTAAAAAACTCATGATGGAGCTCGGTTCGTCATCGGCAGTTATAGTTGATTACGAAACGGACATAGAAAGGGCAGCCCAGCTTACTGCTGAGGGAAGTTTTTACGCAGCGGGGCAGAATTGTATAGGGGTCCAGAGAGTTTACATTCACAGGAGCATATACGAAAAATTTGTTCCTCTGATGGTTGAAGCAACCAAAAAAATAAAGGTTGGACCTAAGCTCAATGAGGAAACCACCATGGGCCCCATGATAACCAAAGAAGAGGCCGACAGAGTGGAGAGCTGGATAAACGAGGCAATAGAAAAGGGAGGAAAACTTCTCATTGGTGGGGAAAGGAAGGGAAATTACATAATGCCCACCATAATAGAAAATCCACCTTCAGATACACATGTGGTAACCGACGAAATTTTCGGCCCCGTAGTATGCCTATTCTCGTATGAGGATTTAGATGAAGCAATAGAGAAGGCCAATTCCTCCAGATACGGACTCCATGCTGCTATTTTCAGCGAAAACCTTCACAAGGCCATGAAGGCCATAAAGGAGCTTAAGTTTGGAGGCGTAATGGTCAATGACTCCACAGATTTCAGGGTGGATTACATGCCTTTCGGCGGATATAAATATTCCGGAATCAACAGGGAAGGACTCAGATTTGCCATAGAGGTGATGACAGAGATAAAAACTGTGATAATTTCCTGAACCAGCCAGCGACGAGGTGAAACATGAGAAGAATTAGCGTTGTTTTGTTAATTCTTTCGTTTTTCTCAGGTGTTTACGCATATCAACTGAAGGGAAGGATATGCGACTTGCAGGGAAGGCCGGTTAAGGTTGGTATAGTGCTTCTGAAAAAAGAGGGCGCTAATAAATATCTCAAGGCCAATCTAAATTCCAATGGGGAATTCCTTTTTAAAGACCTTCCAGGGGGAAAATACTCGTTCAAGCTTGACATTTTCAGCGCGGAGAAGCTGAAAAGGGAGATAGAGCTTAACAGGGACATGGACCTGAGCCTTCGGGTTCACCTTACTTCCCTTGACAGGGCCCTTATTTTTACCAGG
>JALXBI010000062.1 GCA_026991555.1 Candidatus Aminicenantota bacterium | reverse complement strand
CGGGCTTGTTAACAACCTGCTTTCCCATCCATCCCAAAATGTATATGTATGCGTAAATTCCCACGAGATAGAAAAACCAGAATATGTGAAGTCTGGCCTTTCCCGGAGCAGATGCCGAAACAAAGGGAAGTTTCCGGTATCCCACAAGGGAAAGGGTGAGGAGGCTTATCGAAACTGCTAAAGCGTAAATTGTCTGAAGAAAGGCGGCCAGAGGTCCCCAGAGAATGGAAAATAAAAGGAAAATGCCCAAGGCAGAGGGCAAATGGTGGATGAGAATCAGGGTTTTTCTTAATCCTAAAAGATAGTCTTTCTTCTCCTTCTTCTCCGTAAGGCGAAAAATCCAGCTCCCCTGGGGAAAATATGGCAAAGAAATGGCGGCCCTCTCCCCCAGGATCACCAGGAGAAGAAAAGATGCATGAATTGGAACAGGAAAATGTGGGAAAAGGAGCGGTGATAAAGAAGTCTCGCTATTTTAACAGAGAAAAGTCCCACGGGAACGGATACGTAGGCGAAGAAAAGGAGGCGATGTCTGGGACTTGAGGCAAATACATTTTTGACGAATTGATAAACAGCCCTCTGGAGAGGCCGTGGGAAAAACACTCTCAAAATACCAGAAAATGCCTCCTTCTTTTCCTTAGCCTTATAATCCCCTGCGCTCTTTCCTTTTATCTGAAGAGCATAAAAAATCCAGTATTCTGCAATGAAAATCGCAAAAAGAAACACCAAGGAAGTTATGGCAAGGAAGAATGGTCTGTGAAACGCTTTGGGGTTTATCCCTGAAATGGTTTCGTAAACCCCGGTAAACCATAAAAGAGGAATTTTCAAAAACCTACCTTCCCTCACCCCTTCTAAGCTCAGGCCCGCAGCCAACCTGTCCATTATCCCCAGAACCGAGAGGAAGAAAATGAGAAGCCCGCTCTGGAAATAAACAGCAAACCTGCTGGAGTTTTTCCCGAGCATCAGGGTAAAAAACCCGCTCAGGCTGAGGACTGAGAGGAATACGAAAAGGTTCAGGGCGAAAACACTGGCGCCGTGGGCAAAGGAAAATTTAAGAAAGAACCAGAGGGAATTTCCGTAAACCTTGGCTCTTCCCAGACCGAAGAGTGGGGAGGAAAAAATCGCCATGGAAAAGGAGAAAAGTCCCACGAAGCCCAAAAGGCTCAGGGATTTGGCTAAGAAAATGGAAAGGGAGGATATGGGAAGATAAGAGAGGTTTTGGGCATCCCTCCTGCTGAGGAAAAGTTCCCTCCAATGCAGGAGGGAAACTATTCCCATGATTGCACCGCAGAGCCCAAGGAAATAGAAATTTTCCCTCCAGGATGTATCCATGGCCCATGCCCTGTAGGGGAGAAGAAGGGGAGCCACCACATATTTCAAATTCTCCCAGTAGGCTATAGCACCGCTTACAACCGCCAGAATGCTTAAAAGGGAAATGAACTTTGCCGTGGCAGCCTCACCGTAGGGAAGGGTTTCGTTTTCAAAAAATTGGGAAAAAAATGGGAGACCAGAAATCTAAGTTTCCCCACCTTTCAAAACTCCAAGGATTTCCTCGGCCACTCTATAGGGATTTTCCTCAACCACCAGTTCCTTGAAAACACCCTCCAGGCTTTCATGATGACGGAGCTCTTTGAGCCTTGCCACCCCCTCGTCTGCGAGGATAAGGCCCCGGTTTATTATTATCACCCTGGAACATATCTTCTCCACAACTTCAAGAATGTGGGAAGCGTAGAGCAATATTTTCCCTTCCCGGGAAAGGAGCTTTAGCAGCGCCTTCATAACCAGCACGGTAAAGGAATCAAGTCCTGAAAGGGGCTCGTCCAGAAGAAGAATCTGGGGGTTGTGAAGCAGGGCTGAGGAAATAAGAACCTTCTGCTTCATGCCCTTGGAATAACTGCTTATGGGAAGGTGCATCTTTTCCCCAAGGCCCAGAAGATAAAGAAGTTCCTTGGCCCTGGTTTTGCTCTCCTGGCCCATTCCCCTTAGTCTCCCCACGAATACCAAATATTCGTAACCGCTCATGTGGGGATAAAGCTCGGCGTTTTCCGGCACATATCCAATGGAGTTGCGGTAAGAATAAATGTCCTCCCAGATTTCCCTTCCGTTCAACAAAACCCTGCCTTCACTGGGCTTTAGAAGACTGGCAAGGATTCTCATGGTGGTAGTTTTTCCTGCACCGTTGGGACCAAGAAGACCCACAATTTCCCCTTCCCTTGCGGTAAAACTTACTCCCCTCAGAGCCTTAACTGGCCCGTAATTCTTAACCAGACCTTCTGCCTTTAGCTCAATCACCGGGTTATTATAACAAATTAAGAAAACAAAATCTGAAGGATAACACAAATCAGAAAATAGAAAAGAAAGGCTAAAAGGAGAAGTCTCGCATATTTTAAAGTTTTTGGGGTTAAATTAAAGGATTTAAATTGAAGTCCCCTTTGAAAAGCGAATACCCAGAGAAGGGGAATTAAAAATCCGGTAAAATTCCACCACATCCAGGAAACGCTGTTTTTAAAAAACAGCCAGAGCAAAAGGTTTGCGAAAATCCCGATCCAGAATCCCTGAAGGACCATTTTGGTCTTGAGTCCCCTGAGGGCCACTGCCATCAGGAAAACAGCCAGGATGGGGCCGTAGAAAAGGGAGCCCACCATGTTCACCAGCTCAATTACGGTTTTAGAGCTTCCCATAAAGAGAAAGGCAGAGCCTATAGCAAAACCACCCCAGGCAACCGTAAGGAGCCTGAGGACCTTCATCTTTTCCCCGCCCTTCAATTTAACCCTTTGCTTGAGGAAATCCTCCCAGGTTATGGCGCTTAGGGAGTTCAGGGCGCTGTCTGCAGAGGACATGGTGGCAGCGAAGATGCCGGAAACCATGAGCCCTTTAAGACCTGCCGGGAAAAATTTAACTATGAAAATTGGGACGAGAAAATCCGGGGGTTTTCCCTTCAGGGAAGTCATAAAATCCGGATGGACCTTCAAAAAAGGAATAAGCAGAAGCCCAAAGAAGAGGTAAACCAAAGTTACCGGAAACCTCAAAATCCCGTTCAAAACCAGGGCCTTCTGGGATTCCTCCAGTGTGGATGTGGTAAGCAGCCTCTGGGCCTGGGATTGGTCGCATCCGTAATAGGAAAGGTAAAGGAAGAAGCCACCCAGGAGCATGGGCCAGAACCCATAGGTTTCGCCTCCTCTAAGTCCAAGCTCCTTGAACCTCAGAACCTGAAGCCTGGCCGGTTCGGAAATCTGAAAACCAAAATCCCTCAGGAAAAAGAGCACAAACCCTATGGAGAATATTATCCCTGCAAGGAAAATGAAAAACTGGATTATGTCCGAATATATGTCCGCCTTTATTCCTCCCATGGTGGTATAAATAAGGGTGACGAGGCCTGTTATCAGTATGGTATAGGAAAGGGGAAGGGAAAGGCATACCGAGGCCACCACAGAAGTGGCGAAAAAGACCACACCGGTGGCAAGACCGCGGCTTGCGAGAAAAACTAAGCTCAGGGTTTTTCTGGCTTCCCTACCTAACCTCCTTTCAAGAACCTCGTAAATGCTCACCACCCCTTCCCTGTGATAAACAGGAACCAGAAGGGCAAGGAGCCCCACCATGGCTAAGGGAACTGCCAGTTCATACTGGAGCCAGAAAATTCCCCCACCCTTTTTCAGGGCAACAAAGGCAGGGGCTCCGATGAGGCTTATGGCACTGATTTGGGTGGATACTATGGAAAGGGCCACCTGCCATGGTCTTATGGCCCGTCCCCCCAGGTAATAATCCCTCTCCCCTTTCTGGGCCTTTCCTAAATAAAAACCCAGACCTATCATGAAGACAAGATAAAAGGCCAGGACGAGCCAGTCCAAAAACCCCATATTTAAATTTTATCATGGAGAAGACCTTTATACCTTTCCTCTCTTGCTTCCTTTATGGGAGAACCGTTTATATCTATTCCTCCTTCAGAGCCAGTATTTGCTGTCTGGTTTTTTCAAAAATTTCCCTGGCTAAATCCTGAGTCTTAGCCTCCACTATTAACCTCAATACGGGTTCTGTATTGGATGGGCGGATATGTATCCAATAATCACGGTAATCTATCCTGACTCCGTCCATGAGATTTATTCTGCCATCCCTGTGAACTTCTTTGAAGTGCTCCACTATCCTTATGCTCTCTTTGAGGGAAACTTCAATTTTATCCTTTATCATGAAATAACGGGGAATTTCTGAGGCAAGTTCTGACAGCTTTTTCCCGCTCTTTGAGATAAGTTCTAGCAGAAGAACCATTCCCGTAAAGCTGTCCCTGCAGAGGTGAACATCGGCGGATATAACTCCCCCGTTCCCCTCCCCGCCTATTTTAGCCTTTCTTTTTATCATCTCCTCCACAACGTTTATTTCCCCCACCTTCGCCCTGAAGAGCGGAACACCTGCCTCCTTAGCAACATCCTCCACTGCCCTGGATGTGGATAGGTTTACTACCACAGGGGATTTTCCTTTGTTTTCCATATAGTATTTAACCGCCAGGGCAAGGGTGTATTCTTCACCTATGGGCGCGCCTGTCTCGTCAACCGCTGCGAGCCTATCCGCATCGGCATCCTGAGCAAACCCGATGTCAGCCCCATATTCCTTTACTGCCTTAGAAAGCTGAGCGAGATTTTCCGGAAGCGGCTCCGGAGAATGGGGAAACGGAGAATTAATGTCCGTGTTTATGGCTATCACCTCGCAGCCGAGGGCCTTTAGAAAATCCTCAACATAGGGAGAATTTACACCGTCGATTCTCACTCTTATTGAATCATTTGTATCGTTTTCGACGGTAAGAGTTCCGGTGTTGTTTCTTGCACATTCAGACATAAATGAACATCCGCTTAAACCAGATATAATGGAGAGTCCCAAAATAAGAAGCACAAAGGTAAAAAATATGCGCCTTTTTCCCTACTCAAGCTTACCTTCTTTCTTAATATTTGCCAGTAAGAGATATTTTAATATTTTAGGCCTGTTCATTATAACACACTAATTACCTCTTAAAATTATTATGAACCCATTGTCTCATAAAAATTAAATGACAAACAGGGAGGGAAGAAACATTTCTCCCCGGAGGAGGAATTGGTGGTTAACCTGAAGCGCTTTTGGCGGGCTGCTCTTAGTTTCTTTAATGTATTCGGTGGTTCTCCAGCCCTCCACTAAACCTCATAAGCGTCTGTTTCTTTAATTTTTTGCTGTGGCGAAGGTTTCATGTATTATTGGTCTGAGATGAGAAAATTTTTGTATCTCCTTCTTTCACTTTTATTTTTAAAAACAGTCTGCTCAAGGGTGTCAAACTCCCAGGAGCCTTCGTCTAAAATTTTGTGGTATCAAAGGGTTCAGATATATTCTATGGTGGCACTGGGCCCCGCCGATGTTGAAAGATTCCACATCACAGTAAACGGGCTGTGGAATGGATATTTCGGGGGGAGTGCATCACCTTTTGCCTTT
>JALXBI010000061.1 GCA_026991555.1 Candidatus Aminicenantota bacterium | reverse complement strand
TGATAAAATATTAATAGTAGAATGAGGAAATTTGCTGTCCTTTTCTTTACGGTTTTTCTCTTAGGGGGAGGCGGGAAAAAGTCGGTCATAATCCTCATGCCGGGTTTTTATCAGTTAAAACAGGGAAGGGTGTTTAAGGGAACTGTTCTTGCTGGAGCTTTTTTTGCCTTAGGGGCAGCCGCCCTGGTGGAAAATCAAAGGGGCTACCAATACTACGATCTTTACAAAAAAGCCACCACCAGGGACGATGCCGTATTTTACAGGGAAAAAACGGAAAACAGTTTTCGCAGAAGGAATATCTATATCCTGGGAGCAGTCTTGGTCTGGACAGTTCACATTCTGGACATTAAAATTTCATCAGGGAAAAGGGCAAAAATTAGGGGGAAAATTGAAAAAAATTCTGCTTCCCTTGGCTTTGCTTACTCTTTTTAGCGCATGCAAGGATGTAATCTTCGACAACCCCTTTGACCCGGAAGTTTCTAAACTTCAGGTAAAAGTCCTGAAGGTTGTTAGTAGCGAAATCAGGGGAGACGGGGACCTTTGTTTTGACGGGGAAAAGCTGTGGTTCTCCTCCTCCGACGGAAGTCTTTATGCTGTGGAGCCGGAATCCGGCGCTGTGCTAAGGGAAGTGCCCATAGGGGGAATGCCCACGGGAATTACATTTTTCCAGGGACTGCTCTATGTGAGTTTCGGTGACGAGGGCGATCTGGTCACCGTTGACCCCCTGGCAGAGACCATAATAAACGAAATGCCCATCGGAGAAAGACTGCCTTATCTTATAACCAACGACGGGAGCCTCCTGATAATTTACGACAGGAGAACCGAGGCCCTTTATAGCTTTGACCCGGAAACCGGCCAATTTCAGCTCCTGTTTAAAATTACCGGGTTCAATCCTTCGGGAATGGAATACCAAAACGGAAATCTGGTAATAGTGGAGAGGAACAACCTGAGCATATATGTTTTCTCCCTGAGCGGGGACATTTTAAAAACCTATAATTCTCCCACCAATTATCCCGGTGGAATAGCCTACGACCCCTCGGGATATTTTTACCTCCTATCCACCGATGGAAAGATTTACAAGATCCAGCTGGATTAGGGCTTTCTCTTTTATGGTTCTCTCCTCCTTAGTCTTAGGAGGCAACCAGCTTGAAATAAAGGCCTCTTACATCCTTTATAGCCAGGACCACAAATACATATATGCCTGCGGAGGGGTTGAAGCAAAGGTGGAGGGAAGGAGAATAAGGGCGGATTATTTTTACTATTCCATAAGGGCAAAGGAAGGGCAAGCCACAGGTGCCGTTGAATTTAACGGGAAGAAATACGATATCCTCGTTTTCAAACTGAGTAAGAAATTCAAGTGGATGGGAATAAATTTCGGGAAAAAGATAGAAAAAACAGGGGACCGCCTTTCTTTGCCAACCCTAAAGAGCCCCGATGAGCTCAGGAAAGCGGCGGTTTTCTTTGAGGCCCATAGAATAACCGTAGGAAAATACGGAAAGGTAAAGGGCTGGGATGTCCAACCCTATGTTCTGGGCGCCCCTTCCATACCCCTTTCCTCCTTTGTGCTGGATCCCGGAAGTCCTCCCCCCAAAACCAACCTCCGCTTGGGAACCTTGAGGTTTACCAGGGAGGATGGGGCCATGGTAGGATTGGTCCTTGACTTAAAGGAAAAAATATACAGGGGGAGATACGAAACCCGCTATTTTGAAAGGGAGCTCTTTAAACTTTCAGGTGAACCCCGGGGAATAATTTTCTCCGGATACGGAAGCCTGGGCAGGAAGGGAAGGACCCCCTGGATGGAAAATTCCCTTTTTTACACCACCGAAGGAAAATACCTTGATTTTTCCCTCTACTCAAGGAGGGAGGGAAAACTTTTCCTGTTCGTCATGCAGAATCGGGTCTCTTCCCGCCAGTCCGAAAAACCCTATTACTGGCTTTCCTCCTCCCTGAGGTTCAAGAAATACAGATGGTTTCAGCCGGAAATATCCCTTGGATGGGATTACAAAAGTTCATATCAGGTATCCTTAGCCACATACATAAACCCACATCCTTCCCTGCACATGGACCTTTCCTGGATGAAAAACCAGCAGGTCACCTCCTACACCACCACCAGCACCTCCACCTCCTCCTTCCATGTTTCCTATAATCCCTCCATCTTCAATTTCTCGGCCAGTGCTTTGCTGTCCAAGGACCTTCTTGAGAAAACCAAAAGAAAGGACATCAGCCTTAACCTCAATTTTCGCCCCTTATCCCTGCTTCAGGAAAGTCTCTGGGCGGGTTTTCAGTTCTTCTTCATGTTCTCCAGTTTTCCCTACGGAAAGGATTACTACGAGAAATTAAGCCCTGGAATGAGGGTTTCCCTCACTTCCTCAGGATATTCCCTTCCCTTAGGCCTGATTTTCTTACCCACCTTAGACATAAATCAAACCTGGGAGAGGGGAAAAACCTCCTGGACGGAGTTCAATTACTTCCTTTCCTTTCAGAAGGAAATGGGCAATTTCATCCTGGCCCTGGAAATAAACGGAAATTCCCGTTATAAGCTCCAGCAACTCTGGGTGGAGGGCACCAGCAATGTTTTTATTAATGGAAGGGTTCGCTGGAGAACCGCCCACTCCTCTGCCAGCGCTGTTTTTTATTTTGACAGGAGCATGAGCTTAGAGAGAATAAACATAAGGGGGGACATCAGTCTCTTCTGGGAGCTCAGTTTTCGGTTCTTTTCCCTTTACAATCAAAGGCTGAGGAAAATCACCATCTTTGAAGGTTACATAGAAAAGAACCTGAGGGGGGCAATAAAGGTGCAGCTGGGTTATTCCCTGAGCCATAAAAAATACTTCGTCAGGGTAATACCACTATGAGAAAAGCAGTTCTTTTAGCTTTATTTTCACTTGGGTTCATCTCCTGCGTTTCAGTAAAGAACCTTCCCCAGAATCCCAGTCCATACATTTCCAAAATTGACTTAGTAAAGGGGGTGAAGCAGGAAGGGGAAAGGATTGTTCCTGTCCCATTTAAGGGAAAAATTGGGGAAAATCCGGTAATCTTTTTGATCCTCAAAAACGCTGAAGGCAAAAACCGGGTGAAATTCAGGCTTTATGCGGGAAAAACCCTAAGGGAGGAATACGAAATTTCCTTCGGGAAACCCGGAGAATACTACAGCAGGGTTATAATCTGGCAGGGACTAAAGGCCCGAAAAAAGGGAACTTATACTCTGGCTATTTTCCTCAACGAAAGTCTTTTAGCCATAAAAAAGTTCCGGATTGAAGGGCTCAGGCAAGGGCCTTAAGGGTTTCCACCAGAAGTTTCCAGAACTTCTCCACGCTCTTTATCTCAACCCTCTCGTCAGGGGAGTGGGGATATTTTATGGTGGGCCCAAAGGAAATCATCTCCAGGCCAGGATAATTCTTGCCGATGATTCCTGTCTCAAGCCCTGCATGTATGGCCGTAACCTCCGGTTCCTTACCAAAGAGCTTCCTGTAAACCTCCTTCATTATTTTTAGAATTTGAGAATCCGGATTGGGAGTCCAGCCCGGGTATCCAGGAGGCTGGTGGGTTTCTGCTTCAGCAAGCTCCCCCAGGGCTTTAAGCTGCTTGCAAACAAAGTCAAGGGAGGAATTTATGGAGCTTCTGCTGGACTCCACCACTTCCACATGATCCTGGTGGGAGTTTACCACCGCTAAATTAGTTGAGGTCTCAACCAGACCCTCCATGGCAAGGCTCATGGCCAGAACCCCGTGGGGAAGGCTCATGAGAAAGTCCACTATTTTTTTGCTCTCCTTTATGTAGTCGCTGGATGAGGCCTCGGTGTATTCTATTTTTACCCCGGGGTCAGAGTATTTTAGCTCCTCCTTTACCTCGGAAAGCACCTTTTCCACTGCCTCCTTTACTTTCTCCTCCTCTGCTATGACAACCGCTGATGCCTCCCTGGGAATGGCGTTTCTCTTGTTACCTCCCTTTATGGAGGAAATTTTCACCCCATCTATTTCGTAAAGAACCCTGGCCAGAATTCTTATGGCATTTCCCCGCTGAAGGTGGATGTCCACCCCGGAGTGTCCGCCCTTCAGTCCGCTTACTTTAATCTCAAAGGCCTTGCCTTCGTATTTTTCCCTCTCTATTTTCAAGGTGAAAACCGTATCCCTTCCCCCGGCACATCCTATAAAGAAAACCCCCTCGTCCTCGCTATCAAGGTTAAGAAGATATTTTCCGTGAAGCAATCCTCCCTTCAGGTTGGAGGCTCCGGTAAGCCCGGTCTCCTCATCCACGGTAAGGAGAACCTCTAAGGGACCGTGAACTATGCTGTCATCCTCAAGAACTGCAAGAGCTGCTGCTACTCCTATGCCGTTGTCAGCCCCTAAGGTGGTCCCATCAGCGGTAATCCATCCGTCTTCCCTTTTTACCCGTATGGGGTCCTTCTCAAAATCAAAGTCCACATCGGAGTTTTTTTCGCAAACCATGTCTAAATGAGCCTGGAGGATAACTCCAGGGGCATTCTCGTGGCCCGGCGTGGCTTTTTTCCTTATGATTACATTACCCACCTCGTCGGCCTGATATTCCAGACCCTTTTTCTTAGCGAACTCAATCACATATTCCCTTATTTTTCCCTCGTTCTTGGAACAACGGGGAATTTTCCTTATTTCATCAAAGTGTTTCCAGAGAAGCTGAGGTTCCAGTCCTTCAAATACCTTGTCCATAGTTCACCTCCATAGCTTAATTTAGATGATAAAATTTTCCCTGTCAAATGAAAGGAAATCTATGGAAAATTTCCGCCTCCACCTTTCTGGTTTACGGGGGCCTGGCCATACTGGTCTATTTCTCCCTTTTCCTCAAGGAACTGGGCCTAAATAACGCCGAAATCGGTCTGATAGTCTCACTCTTTTCCTGGACTGCCCTTTTTTCGAGGCCCTTAGGTGGAAGAATCGGGGATCGTTATTCACCTAAGACCCTTCTCATTTTGGGGGCTGGGATTTTCTCCCTGTCCTTTTTCGGCCTTGCCCTTGTGGGGAAAAATGTGCCTTTTATAATCGCTCTAAGGATTTCCACGGGCCTGGGCTTTGCCTGGTATGCTTTAGGCTCCCTTCTCCAGAGTGTGGAGGGGGAAAGGCCCGAAAAATTTACCGGTAATGTCTCCACCCTTTCGGTTTTCTACCTCCTTCCCTATTTCCTTTATCCCTATTTAGGCATAAGAATTGCCAGGGCGTATGGATTCTCCTGGATGTTTGCCGCAGGCGGTCTATCCGCCTTAGCCTCGCTGCCCTTGATTCTTTCCCTGAGAAAGACCGAAAGGGGAAAAACTGCCAGGGGAAAGCTCAGAATCACACCGGAAGTATTCTTTCTCGGGCTCATGAACCTTCTTATGGGGTGGAGCGTTAACATAGCCTTTCCCTTCATACCGCTTTTAGAAAAGGTAAGGCCAGGGGTGGAGACGGGATTTTTCTTCAGCATGGTATCTGCGGTGGCGGTGTTTATAAGGGCCTATGCCGGGAGGAAGTTCTCCTTCTGGGGGAGACCAGGGGCATTTCTTCCGGGGTTTTTGGGGTTCGCT
>JALXBI010000060.1 GCA_026991555.1 Candidatus Aminicenantota bacterium | reverse complement strand
AGAGAAGGCCCTTCAGGCCGCATGGGAAGGGGTTGGAAAGGAGGTTCCCAGGAAACTCTTCTCCCGCCTCAGGGAAGTTCTCTCCCGAAGGGCAGAGGAGGTAGCCGAATTGATAGCCAGAGAGCAGGGAAAACCCGTAACCGAGGCCTTGGCTGCGGAGATTTACCCTTCCCTTTCCTACATAGCCTTCCTTGAGGAGAAAGGGGAAGAATTTATAAGGGATAAGGAAATGCCCCCTGAGGAGCCCATGTTCTCCGACAGGAGAGGAAGGTTGATTGTGAAGCCCACTGGAATAACCCTGGCTATCTCCCCATGGAATTATCCCTTTGCCATACCCTTTCTGGACATAGTTGCTTCAATTTTCGCATCCTCCCCGGTGCTCTTCAGACCTTCCTCCCTGACCCCCCTTGTGGGCCTTAAAATAGCCGAGTTGTTTCAGGAGGCGGGTTTTCCTCCATTTTCCCTTCAGGTTTTAATCACCACCCACGGGGATGCTGAAAGGATAATAAGGGATCCCAGGGTTTCCACAGTAATGTTTACAGGGAGCCTGGAGGTGGGAAAGAAAATAGGGACCATAGCCGGGGAAGAACTTAAAAGGGCGGTGCTTGAGCTGGGGGGAAAGGACGCCATGGTGGTTTTTGAGGATGCCAACCTGGAGAGGGCGGTGAACGGTGCCCTATGGGCAGGATTTATGAATGCAGGTCAGACCTGTGCTTCGGTGGAAAGATTGATAATACATCATGAAATAGCACCCTCGTTTCTGAAAGCCCTGAGGAATAAGGTGAAGAAATTAAGGGTGGGGGATCCCTTAAATGATGGGGTGGATATGGGACCAATGGTATCGGAGAATCAGAGGGAAAAGGTCCTTTCAATGCTCAGCAGTGGTGAAATCCTCGCAGGTGGTAATCCCATTGAAGGGAAGGGCTTTTTTATGGAGCCCACCTTGGTTTACGAACCCCCGGAAGATTCCCCGCTCTGGCAGGAGGAGGTCTTTGGACCTGTAATTTCCATAAAGACCTTTAAGACCGAGGAAGAAGCTCTGCGACTTGCCAATAACAGCAAATACGGTCTTACTGCCTCGGTCTGGACTAAGGACAGGGAAAGGGCAAGAAGGGTTAGCGAAAAACTTGAGGCCGGGGTGGTTACCGTAAACGACCATCTATCCTCCTATGCAGAGCCTTCCGCTCCCTGGGGAGGGGTGAAGGGAAGCGGTCTCGGAAGAACCCACGGGAGCTTTGCCCTTCGCGAGGTCCTTCAGCCAAAATACATAATGGAGGACTTCTCAAGGAGGAAAAAACTCCTCTGGTGGTTCCCTTACGGGAAAAGGAGCAGAAAAATAATGCTACTTGCCTCCAGGATGCTTTACGGAAAGAGCAAACTCAAAGCCCTTCTGGAACTTCTCCCGTATCTTGGAAGGCTTCTTAAGGAAGTTGGGTTATCCTCCCTTGTTTCTTCCTTGGGCAGATTAGCGGGCTTCTAATCTTCCGAAAAATTATCCTCAAAGAGAAATTTTTTCCTAAAAAGGGACAGACCCTTTTT
>JALXBI010000059.1 GCA_026991555.1 Candidatus Aminicenantota bacterium | reverse complement strand
GTGTTAGTTGGCGGAGGGGAATTTGATGTATGTGCGGGCGACTCTGGCCATGGGGAAATTATACCAGAAAGGGGTCTGTCCCTAAAACTAGGAAACGGGAACAAACCTTGAAAATACGGTTTTCCTTGAGCTTTACAGGAGAAAAACCTTAAACCCCCTATTGGAGCTTTACTACTGGAGGGATACTAAAGGAAGGGAAGTAAATTTTGTGATAAAAGAAGGCGAGAAGGTAAAAAGCCTTGTTCAGGTGAGTTCTGATTTACCAGATCCCAAAACTAAGCAAATAAAAGAGAAGGCCCTTCTTTCGGCCTCAGTGGCTCTAAACTCCTCCGACCTTCAGATAATAACCCTTGAGGAGGAGGGGACAGAAAAGGTATCGGGAAAGACCATAAGAATAACTCCCCTCTGGAAGTGGCTCCTTAATCTGTCTCCTTTAACTGCAGAGGGGTAGTAAAAATAATGGGAAATATCCTTGTGAAGCGAAAGATGGCGAATTTTCAACCAGCTCCCGGGATATTCTCACTCTGGCTCTTATACACCAAAGTAAACGATTCTGTTCACCAGGATGTATCAAAATGAGAATCAATCTTCTGGGCTAATTTGCCTCCGCTTGCCTTCAAGAATATTGGGAAAACTCAGAAAACATACATTTTGTCAAATCATTTTCCAGAATGATATGCATTTCGTCAAATGATTTTCCAGAATGAGGCAAGTTCCCTTTTGACAGAATCGCATAAAAATGCTAACAAGAAAATAGGAGGTTCGCATGGGCGGCTGGAGACGAAGGATAGGGTTGGTGGCCTTTGCGGTGGCAATGGCTCTTTTGCTTTCGGGCTGTAAAAAGAACAGCCCCACAGAGATGGTAGGAGGGGAGGTTCTTATCTCTGTTAAAAGCACCTTCGGTTCCAGGGCCCTGGACGGCATTCCCGTGACTCTGGACTGTGAGGGTAAGGCCTCCGAGGGAAAGACCCAGGGCGGTGCTGTAAGGTTCCAGTTGGAGACCATGGCAACCTGTATTATTAAGGTTAATTTTACTAATTCTCAAGCACAAAGAAATCAAAACTATATACCTGCTGTTATTGAAAATATTACTTTAAGTGGTGGTGAAAATCTTGAAATTGATCTTGCTGAAGTTAATAAGTTGAATCCTAATAATAGTTATAGTTGGAAAGAATTACTTAAAGCTTATAGAGGTAAAGACCATATTGATGGTGTTAATCAAGTATGGACAAGACAACCTGAAAAATGGATAATTTGGGATCCTAAACACCATCTCGATAAGTATCCTGATCCTAAAAATAATCCTATCTTTGATAATATTATGAAAGGTTTTAGAGCTATTCAAGAATATACTAATGGTTTTATTACTGCTCCTTCTAGAGATGATGTGGAAATAAGGCATAATGGAACTGCTCCTGATTATAGTATTAATTTTACTATCACAAATGGAGATGCATATGCAGATGAGTATACAAATTCAAATAATGAGATTATAAAAAGTACTGCTGGTGCAAGATACAGTGCTTACTTATCTATTCTTGGTGAATTAGTTTCAAGTGTTCAAGGAGGAGATAATGAAGGTTCTGTTTACTCTATAGTTATGGGTACTGGTTATGTTACTAATTTAGATAAAATATGGGGTAAATTCAATTATTATAAAAGAAAACCAGGTGATAAATTCTATTTAGATGGTCCTTATGGACATCTATATGAAGTAAGAAAAATAGAATAAAATCCTGCCCTTTGCTTTAACCCTCTACTACCTTATATCCGGCGATTTCCCCGATTCCTCGCTCCCCTGGTCCGGGTCAGTGTTTGGTGTTTTCCTCCACCACCTGGAAGGAGAAGGTGTATCTTGGGAGGCGGTAGGCGGATTTGGGCTTTTTCGCCTCATCCGGGGGAGGATATTGGGCCGGGGGTTTAACCCATAAGGGAATAACCACATAGTCCGGGTCTTCGGGCTTTTTCTTCCTGTATTTCAGGTAGCAATAGGCGGTCTGGCCCACCCTCGGGAAAAAGGCGGAATACCAGGCTCTGGAGCCGTCGTAGGCCAGGGAGGAGACAAGTTTGTGATTAGCAGTGCAATAGGTGAAGTAATTTTTCCCGGGTCCTCCCCAGCCGAGCCCATAAACAAGCCTGTGAGGTCCTGAAGGGCCATCCTTGTATGTTATGGAAAATTTTATGAGTTTTTCCTTAGGAAGTTTTACCCTGAACCAGTCCTCATCCACGGCGCTGGCCCCCTCATAGGTTTTGTTGGCCTCCACATAGGCCGGCTCCCTGCTGGTGGTGTCCCTTCCGCTTCCTGCATCGTTCTGTTTTTCCACCACAATGGTCTCCACCTTCATGGCACCCCCGCCGGTTATGTAGCAGAAATCGTCTTCCCTGCTGGCCACAGTGAGAAACCAGACCGTTTCCCCCACTCTGAAATCGGTGTAGTCAAATCCCTCCTCAAATTTATTTCCCTCCAAACTATTGAAGTAATCGTAGGAAGTGCAGCCCACATAGTTGAGGCTTCTTGGCTGGCTGTTCCATAACCTGTCGTATTGGGGGTCTCCGGTGTGGTAGGGAATGGCGGTCATTTTCACCCAGAAAACTGTATCCCTGGCATTGTCAAAGATTATGCAGTTTTTCCCTTTGGGAAAGGTCCTGCTCTCTCCGGGTTTCATTACCGCACACCCGTAGATGGAAAAATCGGGCCTCTGGCCGGAGGCCAAAAGAAGCCCTGTTAATGCGAATATAAGGGCAATTTTTCTCATATATCCCTCCTATTTTAGAACTGTTATCATGGGACATTTTTCTCCGAATTTCACCCTGTCTGAATTGTAGAGGCTAACCCATCCTGCTCTCAAGTCATAAGGGGCAGGGCATCCCTCCGGAAGGTAAATTACCTGCCTTCCGGGAAAGGAAAGAGAGGATATTTTCTCTATCTCCTCCCGGCTCAACCCGGAAAGATACCCATCCCTTTCCATGGCCAGAAGGAGCTCCCTAACCGCCCTTTTTATGAGTTTTTCGTCAAGGACCATTCTGGTTTCCATGGAAAAAACCTCCTCAGGGGAGGTGCCCTCCCCGTAGTCCTCGGGAAATTTGGCTCCGTAAATCACCTTCTTGAGAAGGAGATTGATCCTGTGGAGGCTTTCCTTAGCTTCCTCTACCGTTTTAAATCCTCCCTTTCCTATATCAGCGGATATGGTTATGTAAGCGGGGGAATACCAGTGGGCTTCCCAGAGGACGAAGGTCGGGTCAGGGCATTCTTCTTGGCAGATTAGTTTTGAGTAGAATTCCCGGTCAATTTTCTGATAGAGTTTCTCGTCCCCGGGATTTTTCCTCTGGTTCATGCAGTTGTAGAATTTCTCCCATGTCCGGGCGCAGTCCCTGTTTTTAAACCATGGGGAAAGGTCAACGGAGGTGGATATGCGGACGATTTTTTTCTCCGGAGCCTTAGAGATTCTAAGGTAAAAAACCCCCTGGGAACGGAGGATGTATACGCTGTCAAGGCTTAGGCTTTTGGCCATGGCCTTTTCCCAGACGGCGGGAGGGGTTTTTACCTGAATTCCCGGCCTGTTGAAAAATACGGAGGTGAACTTGAAAATTGGGGGGCAGGGGAACAGGGCGCCGATTATAAAAAACAGGGCTATTTTCCTCATTTTTCCTTGAACACCCATATTCCTTCGTAATCGCTTACCAGGAGTTTGCCACCAAAGAAAACAAGGTCAAGGGCTGCAGGGTGGAAGTTGTTGAGAATCTGCACTAAGCGGAGATCCTGGGCGTCGGCTATGTGAACCTCAAGTTTTTCAACCTTCATCCTCCTTCCGTATCTTATAAGTGAGGAGCCATGGAAGGGTCGCGCTATGGAGGCCAAGTATCTTCCGTCCTGGGAAAGGCGAAGGAAGGGAAGTTTTGAAAAATAATCGCCGGTGACTATTACTTTACCCTTTTTAATGTCCACAATCCTGGTTTCCAATAAATTCCCAATGTAGAGCTTGTCTCCGAAAAACTGGGCGGATAAAATCTCAAGTCCGGTTCTGTATCTCCCTTTCCAGATTAGTTTTCCGCTGGGTATTTCCCAGAGCCTTTCATAGGGGTCAAGCACATACCTGCTGTCCGGGGATATGAAGAATTCGCCGGCAAAGCCCGGACCCACAAATACCTCCTTAAATTCTGGATAGGAAAGGACCCGGAGTTTGGGGTCCCGGTAAATTAGGTATTTCCCGTTTGGGGAAAATTTATATATGGGATCGTGTCTGGTGCGGCCCAGGATATTTCCGTGGGAGATGGTGCCAGGAAAGGTAAAGGGCTCGGGTTTTATTTTCCAGGTTCCGGTTTCCATGAAGTATAAATTCTTCTCCCTGTGGTCCAAGCGATAGGCTAAGAAGGTGAGGTATTTCCCGTCCGGGGTAAAGGCCAGCTGGTCCTGAACATTGGCCAGGATGGTCTGGAAGACCACAGAGTTCTTCTCCAGGTCAATCACCGATATTTTCCCCACCACATGGAACCTCTTCTTGCCCTCGTAACTGAGGTCCGTAAGAACCGCAAGGTATCTTCCATCCTTGGAGAAATCCATGCACTCTACAGGCTCGTTTATTCCCAGTTTTATAACCACAGGTTTAAGGTCGTTTCTTAGAATCACCACCCCGGTTTCCCCCAAGTTTCCAGTGGGTGATGAAACGAAGGGAAGGTTCCTGGCAAAAAGCAGTATTGCCTTCATGAGAAAGGGAACTGACTTGGAGAAAAGGGAAGGGGGCATAAGGTCCCTTAAAAGTGGTGGCGCCTTTTTGTTGAATTCCTCCTGGGTTTTCTCTCCAAGTTTTTCCATTTCCTTTTCGTAGTTTTCGTAACTTCCGTATTGTTTCTTGATTCCTTCATCAAGGATTTTCCTGAGCCTTTCCCTCTCTGCCTTGAGTTCCTCCTCGGTAGGCTCCACCTTGCTTACATAGGCGAAGGCCACGGCATCCTTTCCCTTCGCCAGCGGGGTAAAGTAAAATTTGGAAGGGAGTTTAATGTAGGTTTCCTCAAGGAAAACCTGTCTTAGAACGGGCCTTGAGGCGAAAATCAACCCTGCCATCGCTAAGAAACCCAGCAGTTTCTTCATCTTTTCACCTCCTGTGGTTTTTTAGGGTTTTATTTAAGCAAGAAAAATGCCAGAAGTTTTCCCCTTCAAAACCACAGGAGGTTTCCGAATGTCCCTTTTTCAGGACACCTATAGGAAAGGGAGGTGGCGGGAAAACGAAAAAAGGGACAGACCCGATCCGAAAATACGAAAAATGGGAAGGAAAACGAAAAAAGGGACAGACCCGATCCGAAAATACGAAAAATGGGAATGTTGGGGAAATTTTAGGGACAGGGATTGGAAAATTAGGGACACCTATAGGAAAGGAAGGGGTGGAGGAATATTAAACCATTTTTCCTGCCTCCTTTCGGGCCATCGCCTTCGCCATTTCTAACCTCTTTTCTTTCCCTTCATACAACCATTATGTGTTATATAAAATTGTGGTATGATTACTGTTGGAAGGGGCAGGGGCATAATCAGACCCTCGCTCTCAAAGGAGCAGTCCCTATTCGATGCTCACCTGCCCCTTTTTCTATATAAGGCTTCCCCTCTGTGAGCGCCAGACAAGGTGGAGGAATTTGCGGGCGGTCGCCACCC
>JALXBI010000058.1 GCA_026991555.1 Candidatus Aminicenantota bacterium | reverse complement strand
TCTCCTACAGAGGACAGGGTTTGGTTTATGGAGCAGAGGAGTTTGTGGGTGCGGTTTTGGCGAAGTTTCCCCACAGGCGGCGGGTTAAGTGGCGAGGGGAAGGGATTGTGTTAGCGTAGGGGGAAGGTTTTTTCTGCGAAGGGATGGGTCTGTGGTTTTTAAGGATTTTTAGAAAAAGAAGTGGGATTTCTGTCTGTTTTTGGGGGTGGATTTTTTGCTGGTGGGAGTTTTGGGTGGAAATTTTCTGAAGTGGCAAGGATTCGGGAGGGAGTTTTCGGGAAAGAATGAAAAAGGGTCTGTCCCCAATAAAGTTTTGGGGAAATTTTCGGGGAAAAATTAAGAAAAAGGGTCTGTCCCTGATTTTTCTATGGAAAAGATAAGGAGACGAAAAGGATATCAAAAATTTGGAATTTAGATACAGAATTTGGTTTCATTGGGAAATTCCCCCATGAATTTAGTGAATTCTTTGGGGGGAGGGGAGCAGAATAACGTCCTCTCTTCCCTTTCCGGATGGAGGAAGGAAAGGCAATAGGCGTGAAGGGCCAGCCTGCCAATGGGCCCTGGCGGCGTTCCGTATAGGGGGTCCCCGGCGATGGGATAACCGGCGAAGGAAAGATGCACCCTTATTTGGTGGGTTCTTCCTGTTTTCGGACAGACCAGGAGCACCGAGTATTCCCCCTTTTCCTTTATTTTCAAAAATTCCGTGTAGGCCTCCCTTGTGGCATGGGCTCCCACGGCGAATTTTCCCGGATGATTGGGGTCCCTTCCTATGGAAAAGGGAATCTCCCCCTTCCGGGGTGGATGGCCCTCCACTATGGCGATGTAACTCTTCCTCACCAGCCTTTCCTGAAACTGCCTCTGAAGATTAAGATATGCCTCCTCTGTTCTTGCCACCACCATCACCCCTGAGGTGTCCTTGTCTAAGCGATGAACTATTCCAGGACGCTCAATGCTTCCCACCCCCCTTATCTCTGGATATATATTCAAAAGCCCGTGGACCAGGGTGGCCTCCCTCACCCCAGGTGCAGGATGAACCGTTAGCCCCGAAGGTTTGTCCACCACTATCACCGAGGAGTCCTCGTAGAGCACCCGGAAGAAAACCTCCTGGGGTTGAGGCCCCCCTTCTTCCTCCTCCATTTCCACGGTTACGAGCTCCCCTTCCTTCAGCCAGTGGGAAGGCTTTGTGGACCTTCCGTTTACCAGAATTTTTCCGGCCTTTATCAGTTTCTGGACCTTGCTCCTTGAAATTCCCAGCCTGGATGCTAAATAATGGTCAATCCGGGCCTCTTCCTCAGCCCTTATCTCCACCCTGGATTTTCCCATACCTCCTTCTTGCAAGGAAAATAATTATTCCGGATATTATCAGCAGAAGGCTTATAAACTGGGGGACCGAAAGGGAGCTCCATACAGAGGAACCGTGAATAATCCATCCCCTATCCGGGTCCCCCCGGTAATATTCATCGTGGAACCTTATGATACCATAGCCTATGAGGTAGAGGGCGGATATTTCCCCGTCAAATTTTTTCTTTTTCCTCATTATGTAATAGAGTATTCCGAAAAGTATAAAGTTCAGAAAGGATTCGTAGAGCTGGACGGGATGTATTTTTACCCCTAAGGGGGTTCCCACATGCTCGTGGGCGAACTGGCTGTGGAAAACCACGCCCCATGGCACATCCGTTGGCCTTCCATAGCAGCACCCTGCGGAAAAACATCCCTGCCTTCCGAACCCGTGACCCAAGGGAATGGCTAAGGCATAAATGTCCATGGTTTTCCAGAAGGGGAGTTTCTTGATTTTTATTCCAATTATAACGAAGATAAGCCCCCCTATAAGTCCGGCATAAAATACTCCCCCTGAGCGGAGAAGTTCTTTAATGTGGGAGAAGTAATAATCGGGATCCACGAAAACCAGCCCGAGTTTGGAGACTATAAAGGCGAAAATTATGGTCCAGAATGCTATGTTTACCACGGTATTTTGAGGAAGCCCCTGCCTTTTTGCCTCTTTGCTTATAAGCCAGAATCCAAAAAGAAGCCCTACGGCAATCCAGAAGCCGTAGCCGTAAACGGTGAGTGGGCCTATTTTAAACAGAATCGGATACATTTTCACCTCCCTTCAGGAGAAGGTATACGATTAAAATCAGGGAACCCACGGTTATGCAGGCATCTGCAAAGTTAAATACAGGCCAGTGATACTTCCCCCAGTGGAAGTCCAGAAAGTCCAGGACGCTCCCCTGGGTAAGGCGATTGATGAGGTTTCCCGAAGCTCCGGCAATTATAAGAGAAAGGGAAAATCTCGGAATGAATTCTTTCTCCTTGAAAAATAGGTAAACCACGAAGACAGCAGCAGATAAGGAAACCAGGGTTATAAGCCAGAAAACCCATGGGCTTTTAGCATCCTGGAGGAAACCGAAGACCATTCCCCGGTTTCTAACATTAACCAGGTTTAAAAAGGAACTCACCCGGATTATTCTCCAGGGCTGTATGTTCTGTTGAACCACCCACTTGGTATATTGGTCTATGGCAAGGAGAGCGGAGATGAGAATAAAAGCCCTTGATAGCCTCAAATTATCTCCTTTACCACCGCTATGCATCTGGGACAGAGATTGGGATGCTCCGGATCCTTTCCCACATCAGGATGATAGACCCAGCACCTTTCGCATTTTTTCCCTTCCGCCTTGGCAACCTCCACCCTTTCTTCCCCTTCCTTTATCTCCCAGGAAGAGACTATGAATATCTCAAGGAAATGCTCCTGGTATTTTTCCAGAATTTCCCTGTCTTTACCGCCGGCATAGAATACCAGTTTGGCCTCTAAGGAGTTGCCGATAAATCCATTCTTCCTGGCTTCGTCTAAGGCCTTGTTGGCGAGGTCTCTGTATCGCAGGAGCACCTCCCACTCTTCCTCTTCCTGCGATGTGAGGAGGGGCGGTTTTTCTTCAGGGAAAAGTTCTAAGTGAACCGATGGTTCTTTGCCAGGAAATTCCGGAAGGTGCTCCCAGGCTTCCTCGGCAGTGAAGGAGAGTATGGGTGCCAGGAGCCTCATGCTGTCCTTAGCCATTTCAAAGATGGCGCTCTGGGCAGCCCTTCTTTCCTCTGCCTTCTCTGCAGAGCAGTAAAGCCTGTCCTTGGTTATATCTAAGTAAAAGGAGCTCAGGTCCACGGTAAAGAAATCGTAAATTAAGTGAGCTATTCTGTAGTATTGGTAGTTTTCGTAGAGCTTCTTTACCCTTTTTGCTAAGCGACGGAATTTTGTGAGGATATAGCGGTCCGAGGGGAGGAGTTTTTCTTCAGGAACAGCGTCCCTCTCAGGGCTGAAGTCCCCTAAATTTCCCAGCATGAACCTCCAGGTATTCCGCATTTTCCTGTAGGCTTCTGTAAGCCTCTGGAGGATGTTCTCCCCCAGCCTTACATCCTCTGTATAGTCCAGAAACGCCACCCAGAGGCGGAGGATTTCTGCCCCATAATCCTTTATTATCTCCCCGGGCTCAATCACATTGCCCATGGATTTGCTCATGGCCCTTCCCTTCTCGTCAAGAACCCATCCGTGGGTTATGACCTGTCGGTAAGGGCTTTCTCCCTCATTGGCCAAGGCCACAAGAAGGGAGCTGTGGAACCATCCCCTATACTGGTCGTTTCCCTCTAAGTAAACATCCGCTGGCCAGGTGTGGTCCTGGCGGTTCTTTAAGACTGCATGGGAGGTTCCCGATTCAAACCACACATCCACTATGTCGTTTTCCTTCACGAATTCCTTTCCCCCGCATTTTTTGCAAACTGTCCCCTCCGGGATGAAATATTCAGGGGGATGAATGAACCATGAATCAGAGCCCTCCCTCTCAAAAATCCTGGCCACATTTTCCATAACTTCCGGGTCTGTGAGCGCTTCCCCGCAGTTTTTGCAGTAGAACACCGGGATGGGAACCCCCCAGCTGCGCTGCCTGGAAATGCACCAATCGGGGCGGTTTTCAATCATGTTATATATCCTTTCCTCTCCCCATTTTGGAATCCATCTTACCTTTTTTATCTCCTCAAGAGCCCTCTTTCTGAGTCCCTTCTTATCCATGGAAATAAACCACTGGGGAGTTGCCCTGAAGATAACCGGCCCCTTGCATCTCCAGCAATGGGGATAGGAATGGGTTATTTCTCCCTGGTGAAGCAGCATCCCTTTCTCTTTCAGAATTTCCAGAACTATGGGATTGGCTTCCCATACGGTTTTTCCCTGAAGGAAAGGAACCTCCTCAGTAAATCTACCCTCATCATCCACCGGGGAAAGGACCTCCAGGCCGTATTTCAAGCCGGTCTGATAGTCCTCCTCCCCGTGTCCCGGGGCTGTGTGGACGCAGCCTGTTCCCTGCTCTAAGGTTACATAATCTGCAAGGACTATGAGGCTTTCCCTGTCCAGGAAGGGGTGCTCTGCCTTCATGCCCTCGGCCTCTTTTCCCGTAAACTTATGCACCAGTTCCATCTGCCTTCCCAGTTCCTCCTCAACCACCGGGGCAAGGAGTCTGGCCATTATGTAATATTCATCCCCGTCCCTGTAAACACCGTAATCGTATTCAGGATGCAGGGCTATGGCCAAATTGGCAGGAAGGGTCCAGGGGGTTGTGGTCCAGATCACAACGAATACCTTTTTTCCCTCCAGTTCAGGAGCTAATTTTTCAGGCTCCTTCAGGGGGAATTTCACATATATGGATGGGGAGCTGTGGTCGTGATATTCTATCTCAGCCTCAGCCAAGGCAGTTTTACAGTGAGGACACCAGTAAACGGGTTTTTTAGCCCTGTAAACTTCCCCCCTCTGGAAAAATCCCTTTATGTGCCGGACAATCTCCGCCTCGTAATCCGGGTCCATGGTGAGGTAAGGGTTTTCCCACTCACCCAGAACCCCGAGCCTTATGAACTCGTCCCTCTGAAGCCTTACGAATTTCTCAGCGTATTTTTTGCATTCCCTTCTGAACTTAACCTTGTCCTCCAGCCTTCCTATCTGGTTTTCCACCTTTATTTCAATGGGAAGGCCGTGGCAATCCCATCCTGGAACATAGGGGGCATCGTAGCCCATCATGGAATAGGATTTAACCACGAAATCCTTCAGTATTTTGTTTAGGGCGTGTCCTAAGTGTATCCTTCCGTTGGCGTAAGGGGGGCCGTCGTGGAGGATGAATTTTGGCCTTCCCCTTCTTTCCTCTCTCAATTTACCGTATAGGTTCATATCCTTCCATTTCTTCAAAATCTGGGGTTCCCTCTGGGGAAGGGAAGCCTTCATGGGAAACTTGGTTTTGGGAAGGTTAAGGGTCTTCTTCAATTCCTTGGGATCCAGCATTTTCTCCTCCTGTTAAATTCTTATTTTCGCCTCTGAAGCCCTAAAAGTCAAGAAGGCCCTTTAAAGGAGGAACAGTTTGAGGAAGGTGATGACAGCCACCAGAAGAAGAAACCATCCATAGAGCCTTTCCATCCTTTCCCCCTTTATCCCCGCAGATAGCCTGCTTCCTATCTGTGCTCCTAAAAATACTGGGATCAGTAATATGAGAAGGTGCTTCCAGTTAACATGCCCTACGGAAAGGTGCCCCAGAAAACCGGCGGTGGCGGTAAGACCAACCATAAAGGCGCTGGAGCCCACGGCTATGGGCATGGGAACTCCTAAGAGAAGAACCATTATGGGTATTTTTACAGCCCCTCCGCTTATTCCTACTAAGCTCAGGTAGAATCCCACGAAGAACATGAGGGGGAAAATGCATCTTAAATCCAGAAAATGCTCCTTGCCCAGCCATTCTCTTCTCCAGTGGAAGGCGGAACTTTTTACCCGGGACGGAGAACAGAAGGAGGTCATTCCCCGGGGAGGCCTCAGCATTAAAATAGCCGCCATTAAAATGGCGAGGACTAACAGGGCCCCGGTGATTTCTTCAGGAAAATAATGGGAAAAAACCCCTCCAAGGAAGGCTCCTGCGGTTGTTGGAATTTCCATTACCAGAGCAAAGAGGAAGTCCACCCTTCCCTTTTTACCGAAAACGAAGGTGGCTGAAAGGGAAGTGGCTAAAATGAGAAAAAGAGAAGTAGAAACGGCCTGATTCAGGGGAACCCCAAGCCATACCTGAAAAGGTGTATAGAGAATCCCTCCTCCCAGACCGAAAAAGGATGCCACTAAAGCCCCGGCAAATAAAAGGAGGGCGAGGGCTATCATCCTTTAAGTTTAACACGGTATTTGAGTATGTGATAAAATACTATTTCGGAGGTAGGAAATGAAGATATTCATAACTTCAAAGGGTAAAACCCTGGATTCCCCGGTGGATCCCAGGTTTGGAAGAGCGGAATATTACATAGTTTACGATACTGATACCGGTGAATTTAAGGCCGAGGAAAACACCTTTAAGAGGGGCCAGACAGCAGTAGGCATATCCTTAGCCCAAAGGATTATTGAAGAGGGAGCAGGGGCGGCCATCAGCGGGAACTTTGGCCCCAACGCCTTTGAGGTCCTTAAAGCTGCGGAAATTCCCATGTTTAAAGCCAAGGAAGGCCAGACGGTAAAGGAGGCGGTGGAGGCTTTCCTTAAAGGGGAACTTCAGCAGATGAGCTCTGCAACCCCCAGGGAAGTTGCCGAGAAGCTGGAGAAGGAGCTGGAATGATAATTTCGGTAGCCAGCGGGAAGGGTGGAACTGGAAAGACCACCTTTTCCCTTCTTTTTGCTAAAGCCATAGCCCCTGCCCTTTATGTGGACGCCGATGTGGAAGAACCCAACGGGAGTATTTTCCTTAAGCCTGAGATTGAAAAGGAGGAGGATTTTACCGAGCCGGTGCCCAAGATTATCCCGGAGAAGTGCACCTATTGCGGGGATTGTGCCAGGGCATGTCCATATAAGGCTCTTGTGATAATTCCACCGCCGGCAAAGAAGGACCTTTTTTTCCCCGAACTCTGCCATTCCTGTGGAGTTTGTGCCTATGTATGTCCTGAGGAGGGTGCCCTGATTGAGGTTCCTAAGAAAAAAGGCCTCATAAGAACCGGAAGGGCAGGGGAACTGGATTTCATGGAAGGGATTTTGAACATTGGTGAGCCCACGGCAGTTCCCCTCATAAAGAAACTCATGAAGAAGGTCAGAGAATATCCCGGGGATGTGATCGTGGACGCTCCTCCGGGAACTTCCTGCCCTGTGGTTGAAGCTACCCAGGACGCGGATTTCGTTATCTTGGTGGCAGAGCCCACCCCCTTCGGGGTTCATGACCTTTCCTTAGTGGTGGACATGATAAGGCAGCTGGAGAAAAAATTCGCCATAGTTGTAAACAAGGCCCAGGAGGGAAATCGCTTGGTAGAGGATTATGCGGAAAAGGAGGGCATACCGGTTCTCCTCAGGCTACCATTTTCAGAAAACCTGGCCCGTATGTATTCAAGGGGGGAGCTTCCCTTCGGTGAGTTTAAGGAACAGCTGAGGGAGCTTCGGTGGAAAATAGAGGAGATTTCAAAATGACGCCCAAGGAGATAGTCATAATAAGCGGAAAGGGTGGAACGGGAAAGACCACCATTACTGCCTCCTTCGTCTGGTGGCTGCGGGAAAAGGAGAGGAAGTTCGTGATAGCCGATGCGGATGTGGACGCTGCGGACATGCATATCTTGATGAAGCCAGAACCTATTAAGGAAGAAGAATTCGTTGGAAAATCGGTGGCAGAGATAGACGACGAATTATGCACATATTGCGATATATGCCGTCAGCTTTGTCGTTTTGATGCCATTTATGTGGAGGACGGAATTTACAAGGTAAATCCCTTCCGGTGTGACGGCTGCACCCTTTGCGAAATAGCCTGTCCAGTCTCTGCCATAAAAATGGTTCCCCAGGTAGTGGGGAAGTGGTTCCTCTCCCGGACCCCCTACGGCCCTATGGTCCATGCAAAGCTAAAACCCGGGGCGGAAAATTCGGGGAACCTCGTCACCATGGTCAAACATCAGGCCCGGCTCCTTGCGGAAAAGGAAGAGATACCCTACATAATAGTGGATGGTCCTCCTGGGATAGGATGCCCGGTGACTTCAGCCATCTCCGGAGCGAGCTTTGTGGCCGTGGTAGCAGAGGGGAGTTTCTCTGCCATCCACGACATGGAAAGGGCGGTAGAGACCGCACGCCACTTCGGGGTAAGGCACGCAATACTGGTAAACAAGGCCGGGATAAATCCGGAAAACGAGGGCAAGATAGAGGAATATGCCCGTAATATGGGAATCCCCTTCTTAGGGAGGGTTCCCTTTACCCGCTGCGTGATGGATGCCCTTGTGGAGGAGAAAATAGCAGCCTCTTCCTGCCCTGATGTGAGAAATGCCCTGGACGGGATATTTGAGAAAATCCTGGAGGTGGTTGATGGGACTTAAGAGCAAGGTGATAGAAGCCCTGATGAAGGTCTACGATCCTGAGCTTCGCAAGGATGTGATAACCCTTCAACTTATAAGGGACCTTAAGGTGGATGAGGAGACCGGCCATGTCTCCCTTACCTTCAGGCCCACCGCCTTTACCTGTCCCATAGGAATTCAGCTTGCCCTCATGATCAAACAGGCAGTTAAGAAGGTAGAGGGGGTTAAGAAGGTGGATGTGAAGGTGGTGGATTTTGCCTGGGCCAAGCAGGCAGAGGAATACCTAAAGGCCCTGGACGAGGAGAATTAGTATAATATCCCCATGAGAATTCTCGTTACCGGGGCCTCGGGGTTCATAGGCTCTCACCTCAAAGAAAGGCTCAAAAGGGAAGGGCATGAGGTTTTCGGCCTTTCCCGGAAGGAAGGCCAGGAACTCCGGGCGGATATAAGGGAAACCGGGAAAATTCTAAATTTTATAAGGAAAAACGGGATAGAGCTGATTTATCACCTATCCGCTGCCCTGGGCTCCCATCCTGGAGGAGAAAAATACATAATGGATGTGAATTACCGGGCCACCAAGGAACTTGCTCTGGCCTTAATCGGAACAGGGGTTAAATTGGTTTTTTTCAGTTCCACCGGGGTTCACGGGAATGTTCCTCCGGGAAAGCCCGCTGATGAGAATACCCCTCCTTCGCCCATAAGTCCCTATGAAAAATCCAAGGCTTTAGCGGAGGAGGCGGTTCTGGAGGCCAGGGACAGGGGACTTGAAGCCTGGATTATAAGGCCAGGCTGGGTTTATGGCCCCGGGGACAGGAGGACCTTTAAACTCTTCCGTTTCCTCATGAAAAACACCCCCCTTTTCGGGAGCGGCAAGAACCGTCAGCAACCGATATACATTGACGACCTGGTGGAGGCGAGCTTAGCCTTCCTCAATGCCCCTCCTTCCCCCATTTACATCATCACCGGCCCGGAGATTTTAACCCTGAGGGAATTCGTCCGGGTGGCCTGTGAGGCCTTCGGATGCAAGAAAAACCGGATTTTTCTCCCTGCCTTTCCTTTGCTTCTTATTGCCCATCCCCTTCAGTGGTTGTTTTCCTTAGCAGGCAAGGAAGCGCCCCTTACCCCTGCGAAACTCAGTTTCTTTCTAATAAACCGGGAATTTTCCATAGAAAGGGCTAAGAGGGAAATAAATTTTTCGCCCAAAGTGAGTTTTTCCCAGGGGACAGAAAGGGCCTTTCGCTGGTATAAGGAGATGGGCTGGATTTAAATGGCGGCCCCTGCCATTATAAGTGCCTCTCGAAGAACAGACATACCAGCCTTTTATCTTGACTGGCTGGTGAATGGCATAAGGAAAGGGGAGGTTCTGGTAAAGGGGCCCTACGGGAGGTCTTACAGGGTCATTATGGCCCCTGAAAGGGTTCATACCCTTGTGCTCTGGTCCAAGAACTTCGGTCCCCTTCTTAAAAACGAAGGAGCCAGAAAGGCCATTGACATATATTCCCAGGTTTATTTCCTCTTTACTATAACCGGGCTTGGAGGAAGTTTCTGGGAGCGGGGGGTTCCACCTGCGCATAAAGCCATGGCCCAGCTTAAACCCTTAGCTGATTGGTGGGAACCCCGGAGAATTGGGCTCAGGTTTGACCCCGTGGTTTACTGGAGGGAAGGGGGAAAGCTTAAAACCAATCTTTTCTTCTTTGAGAAACTGGCCCCTGAGCTTGAGAGGCTCTCAATTAAAAGGGTAATTTTCAGTTTTGTTACCTGGTATCCCAAATCCATAAGAAGAACAAAATCTGCAGGGGTGGATTTTTACGACCCCTCTCCTGAGGAAAAGAGGAAGGCCGGGGAGTATCTGGCCTCTGTGGCCTCGGCCCATGGACTTTCCCTGGAGGCCTGCGCTCAGCCAGAGGAAATTCTGGGGCCCGGAATCAAAAGGGGAAGCTGTATAAACGCTGAACTCCTTTCCCGCCTCCATCCAGCAGGATGGAAGTTGGAGCTTCCCAAGGATAGGGGACAGAGGCAGCTTTGTGGATGCGCTAAGTCCATCGACATCGGAAGTTACGCCCTTCCATGCAGGGCTTTTTGTCTGTATTGCTACGCCAATCCAAGGCTTAGAATTTATTAATTTTCAATACGTCCCCTTCTTAAAATGCACTCTTTTTGTGCAAAATTTTGGAAATCAAGGTATTTTTTGACTCCGCGGTTCAACAGTCTTGTTGAAATTTTGTATATCCTTTCCAGTGCTTTATATGCGGGACAAATGGGCCTTTAAGGGACCTGTGTAGTATAATTTACCCATGGAGATAAAAAACATTTATCCAGCATCCGAGGATTTCAACCAGTGGCTCCTTACTGCTCACGCCTTCGTTCTTGGTGAGATGAGTCATTTCCAGTGGTTTTCCTTGGAAATGGCCAGGGTAATGAAGGATGCCTTCTTTGATAATCCCAGGGGTTACCTTCTTTATCATCTTAAGTATCTAAGTGATTTCGACAGCAGGATTTTCGGCAGGGATTACTTCAGAGCCGTTGCTAAGTGTCTGGAGGAGGAAAACTGCAAAGATGATTACATAAAAGCTCTCAGGGACAATCTGGAAAATTTCAACATTGGCCTGAAGGGCGAGGAGTTGAAGGTTGTTCTTTCTTCGGAAAGACATGAAATACAGCTTCATCCCATTTTCATATACCGGGAGGATAAGATTTGGCGATTGAGCGGAATACGGGATGGGCAGGTTTTTTATACCGATGGAAGGAGGGAAAGAAAGGAGACCCGCAGGCAGATCCGGGAGGACCTGGGCAGGTTTTTCCTTAACATCCTTGCCCTGAAGGAGGCTGAGGAGATTCTGGGCAGGTCAAGGGTTAAGCCCCTCAGGGAAGGATGGGAGGCGTATAAAAGGGGAAAATTGAATCTGGCCTTCTCCCTGCTTCTCTTTGCCCAGCAGGGGGAGGAACCTCTTCCCGTGGTTCTTTATCTTCTCTCCAAAATAAGCAGAATCAGGGAAAACCGGGAGGACCTTGAAATCTACTCCAGAAAGATGGTGGAGCTTTACCCGAAGCTTGACAGGAGTTACGAGGCCATGGTCTGGTATGCCGAAGTGAGCGGAGGGGAGAGGAGCCTTCGCCTTGCCGTGGAAGAGGGATTGAAGAAAAATCCCAAAAACAGATATCTCAAGAGGAAGAAAAGGGAGGTGAGCAGGAAAGGGGGCGAGAAGAAGGAAGAGGAGAACTTCCTCCTTCTCATGAACGGCATAGATTACGAGAAGGCCATAGGGAGGGAAAGGGAAATACGCCAGCTAATAGAGATTCTCTCCTGCAATTACAAGAACAATGCACTAATAGTAGGGGAGGAGGGGGTAGGCAAAACTTCCTTGGTGGAGGAGTTCGTAAGGAGGATAGATTCCGGGGATGTTCCTGCAGAGTTTGAGGGCAGGAAGGTCTACAAATTGAGCTTTGCCCGTTCCATAGCAGGAACCAAGTTCCGCGGGCAATTTGAGGAAAGAATACTCTCTGTTCTGGAAAAGGTAAAGGAGAACGATGGTATTCTTTTCCTTGACGACATCCATTTCCTAATTTCCCCCTCCTTTTCCAAGGGTGCGGGAATGGACATTGCCGGGGTGCTTCTTCCGGAGATGGAGAAGGGCTCCCTCCAGATTATAGCCACCACAACACCGGCCAGCCTTTCTGACCTCAGGGACATTGCCCCGGCCTTTATAAGGAGATTTCACATATTGAGGCTTCAGGAAATAGAACCCGGCCTTATGGAAAAAATCTTGGAGAAGAAAAAGGAGAGGGTGGAAGCCCATCACGAAGTGATTATCCCTGGCCGCCTTCTCAGGAACATAATGGAGCTGGCTCAAATTTATCTTCCGGAGAAAAAACTCCCGGAGATGGGAATAGATATAATGGACCGGGCAGCTTCCAAGGCCGCCGTGGGTTTTTCCCTGGGGGAAAGGGAGGTGCCTGAGATAAACCTCGGGGACCTTCAGAAGGTGGTTGCGGAAATGAGCGGCCTGAGGGAGGAGGAAATTAAGACCTCCAGCAAGGAGGCTGTTAAAGACCTGGAGAAGAAACTTAAACAGGAAATAATAGGTCAGGACGAGGCCATAGACAAAATAGCAAGAATCATAAAAACTGCCAAACTGGGTCTGGATGTGGATAGCCGCAAGCCCGACGGTGTTCTTCTTTTCATAGGTCCCACCGGGGTAGGTAAAACGGAAACTGCCCGGGCCCTGAGCAGAATCCTCTACGGAAACGAAAAGAGGCTCATAAGAATAGACATGTCCCAGATGATGGAGAAGCACTTCTATTCCTCTTTAGTTGGTGCCCCTCCAGGTTATGTGGGATACTACGACCAGAATCAGCTCACCGACAGGATAATAGCCCAGCCCAATTCCATAATCCTTTTAGACGAAGTGGAAAAGGCTCATGCCCAGGTGCTTAACATTTTCCTCCAGGTTTTCGATGCAGGAAGGCTCACCGATGGAAGGGGAAGAACAGCCTATTTTAACCACGCCACCGTTATAATGACCTCCAACATAGGAACAGATCTTTACTTCCGCTCCAAAATAGGATTTGAATGGACCAAGGTGGTAAGATCGGAGATAATGCAGGAGGTAAGGAGGTTCTTCACCCCGGAGTTTCTGAACCGCATTGACGAAATAGTGTTCTTCAAACCCCTTGAACTTGAGGATGTTAAGAAAATAGTGGAACTCCAGTTGAGGGATGTGAGGAAAAGGCTCAAACTGGAGGGCAAAACCCTGATTCTTACCGATAAAGCCAGGGAGTTTATAGCAAAAAGAGGTTATTCTAAGGAATATGGTGCCAGGTTGCTGGCAAGAACTATAAGGGAGCTGCTTCTGGATAAATTAGCAGCCATGAAATTGAAAGGGGAATGGGACGATTATAAAACCCTGATTGCGGACGTAAAAAATGACGAAATCCTCATCCTCTCCTCCCACCAGCCCAACTTTGAGGAAACCCTCCTTGAAGAGGAAGCCCGGGGGATGTAACCATCCCCCGGGATAAACGAATTACTTTGCTACCCTATCCTTGAGGGTTTTGCCGGGTCTGAAGACCGGATAGTTCTTTGCAGGTATTTTGATCTTCTTTCCTGTGGCTGGATTACGACCTTCCCTTGCCTTCCGATGGCGGGTGAAGAAGGTGCCAAATCCGGGGATGGAAACCTTCCTTCCTGCATCAAGTTCGGTGGCTATTATTCCCTTGCCGGGACGGGCGTCAAAAATGGCGTTTACCACTTCAAGAGCCTTCGCCTGGGACAGCCCGGTGATTTTGGCGAGTTTTTTCGCCATTTCGGTCTTGGTCATTGAAACACCTCCTCTTTATTTTTCTAACAATATTATACTAATTTTAAAAGAAAAGGCAAGAAAAAATGAGTAAATTTTCGTATAAATTCCTTTAAACCTCAGGAGGTGAACTATGAGAAAGCTTCTTGCAATAATTTCAGTGTCGTTGTTATTTACTTTTAAATATGCACTCTCCTGCACTTCAGTGGTGGTCACCAGGGGAGCCACCGTAGACGGCTCCGTCCTCAACTCTTACCTCTGTGACGGGGAATTCATTCCGCCCTTTAGGATAATACCTCCCGCAGACCACAAACCAGGGGAAATGGAAGAGGTTAAACTCTGGAGGGGAGGGGTAATTAAAATTCCCTATCCCCCACACACCTACCGGGTGGTAGGACTAATGAACGAAAAACAGGTTTCCATAGGAGAAACCACCTTCGGCGGAAGGAAGGAACTGGGAAAATATCGGGGAGGACTCGGTTATTTCCACCTCATGAGATTGGCTTTAGAAAGGGCCGCAACCGCCAGGGAAGCCATAAAAATCATAGTCGCTCTGGCCAACGAATACGGATATTCCGGACCAGGGGAGACCTTTTCTATAGCGGACAAAAAGGAGGTCTGGCTCCTGGAGTTCGTGGGAAGGGGAGAAAATGAGAAGGGCATTATCTGGGTGGCCAGGAGGGTGCCAGACGGGGAAGTTAGCGTGCACGCCAACCAGGCAAGGATAAGGGAAATAAACTTTCATGATAACCAGAACTACATGTTCAGCAGGGATGTGGTGGATTTTGCCGCCAAGCACGGATATTATGACCCGTCCTCGGGAAAACCCTTCAGTTTTGCTGACGCTTACGATCCGGCGGATGCTGAAAAACTTAGATATTGCGCCAGAAGGGTATGGAGAATACTCTCCCGGGTGGCCCCCAGCCTCCACCTCAGTCCGGATTACAGCAGCGGCGTGAAGGGAGCCAGACCCTATCCCTTCTCGGTCAAACCGGATCGCAAACTTTCCATCCGGGACCTTATGAATCTTCTCAGGGATCATTACGAAGGAACCCCATTTTATCCCGGGGAGGGAATAACCGCAGGACCCTTCAAGCTTCCCTATCGATGGAGACCCACCACCTGGAGCTTGGACGGGAAGACCTATGGGTGGGAAAGGACCATTTCCACCCAGCAGACCGCTTTTTCCTTCATATCTCAGGCCAGAGATTATCTTCCTGATCCTATTGGAGGGGTCTACTGGTATAGCCCTGACGACACATACACCAACTGTTATGTTCCCTTTTACGATTCGGTTACCGAGATTCCGGATAGGTATACTAAGGGAGACATAAGAAAATTCTCCTGGGATTCAGCCTGGTGGATTTTTAATCTGGTTTCCAATTACGCCTACATGAGATATTCAGATGCGGTGAAGGACATAAGGAAGGTTCAGAAGGAGTTTGAGGACAGGTTCTTCGCTCTCCAGCCCATAGTGGAGAAGGTGGCCCTTGAAACTTACAGAAAATCTCCGGACCTCGCCATCAAGTTTCTTACCGAGTATTCTTTTATGCAGGGAGAGAGGGTTTTGAACCGCTGGGTAAGGCTCTGGGAAGAACTAGTTACCAAGTATAACGACGGCTATGTGAGGGATAAAAACGGATGGCCCAGGGCCGTGGGCTATCCTGAGGAATGGTTGAGGAAAGTTGTCAGGGAGAACCCCCGCAGATACCTTATAAAGGACAAATGAGTTAAAATTGGGGAGGAGGTGAGGCATGAGAAAAATTCTGATTTTTGCCCTGATGATTTCTCTGGCCAGTGCCGGAGGATTTTCCTTAAAGAAGATATGGGACACAGGAGGAATTTTTAAGGTTCCTGAGTCGGTGCTTTACGACGGAAATTCCGGCTATATTTATGTCTCCAACATAAACGGAAGCCCCACGGCAAAGGACGGAAACGGCTTCATTTCCAAACTCACCAAGGACGGCAAGATAGTTTCCCTTCGCTGGGCTGAGGGTCTTGATGCTCCCAAGGGCATGGCAATTTTCCACGGGAAACTCTATGTCAGCGACATAACTAAGCTGGTGGAAATTGACCTTTCCACAGGAAAGCTTCTCAGGAAATATCCTGCTCCCGGTGCCCGGTTCCTCAACGATGTGGCTGTGGACGACCAGGGGGTGGTTTATGTTTCCGACAGTTCAGATTCCAACAGCGTTATCTACCGCTTAAAGGACGGAAAACTCCAGGTTTGGATAAAGCATCCTGAGCTCCGCAGCCCCAACGGTATTTTTTACAGGAAGGGGAAACTCTATGCGGGGAGTTTCGCCGACGGAAGAATCTTCTCCTGCGATACAGAATCGGGAGAGGTAAAACAGGTGGCCAGGGCTCCCATGCCCATAGACGGCCTTATCCTCACCGATTCCCTTTTCATAATCTCCGACTGGCAGGGCAGTGTGGGAATACTGGAGGGAGGCAAGTTTTACAGGCTCCTTCATTTTCCCTCCCGCAGGGTAAACGCCGCTGATATCGGTTTTATCCCCGGAGAAAATGTGGTTCTCGTTCCCACCTTTTTCGCCAACAGCGTGGTGGCTTATAAGTTAGAGAAGTAATCAATCTAAGGGAAGGGATAGTCCGGCCAGCAGGTAAATCCCACCGGCAAGGAGAAGGACTGCGTTGAACCCTATAAGAACTGCCAGAAGAACCGTCAGGGCAGAGCCCATAACCGTAAAGAAGCCGTTCATTCCCCATGCCCAGGGCACTAAATTTACCGAGGACTTTTTAACCAGTTTCAGACCCATGGGGAACATGGTTCCCATGAAGAACCCGATGAGAAGTATAAGGGCAAAGGAAATCAGGAACCTGAAGAAAAAGGGCAGGTGTAAAAAGGCGTTGAATATGGGGGTAAGAGCCAGGGTGTAAAGCACCGTTAATCCCAGAAGCAGCGCACTTATTATCTTTATGGCAGCAGGGGAGAATTTCCTGGAGAGGGCGCTTCCTATCCCGGCGCTTAGCAGAAGTGATGAAATAACTATGGTTATAGAATAGACGGGATTTCCCAGGAAAAGTATGAATTTCTTTATGAAAACAATCTCAATGAAGATAAAGGAAAGCCCTATGCTTGCGAAGAATACCAGAAACCTTAAGGCGTTCTTCTCCCTTATCCCCTTTCTGTGAAATACATAGAGGGGATAGGGAATAAGGAAAAAGGATATGAGAAAGAGAAGAGCAATTACCGAAAGAATTGTGGCCGTGGAGTGCAGATGATAAGCCTCCACCACCTTCTTGAAAATGGGCCTTGCCAGGTTCCCCTTAACCTTAAACCTGAATGGAGAAAGGAACTGGTAGAAGAAGGGCCTGTTATCCGTGGGGGGTGAAAGTTCCAGATTGGTGAGCTGATGAACCTTTTCCACCCCCTCTTCCAGGACTAATTTTTCCAGGCTCTCCGGGTTGTTTCTATGGGGCAGGTATATGGGCCTCATTTTTATTTTGCTTTTGCTGTGGGAATTTACCCAGGCTATCTGATCCTCTATGGTGCGTATGTCCTCCTCGGTAAATTCGCTTTTTCTGAGCATGAAGAGGTTCCTGAGCAGGCCGCCTCCCACCACCACTATGTGATTTTCGGGATGAGGTATTCCCTTCCTCTCCAGAAGGGCCTTCCCCATGGCTACCAGTCTGGGGGAACCCCACACATGTATGGCTATTAATCCCCTGGGGGTGAGGTGTTCCCAGTAGTTTTCAAAGGCTTCTAAGGTAAGGATGTAGGATTCGGAGAAGTTCAGAACCCCTGAGGCTATGGCTGCAGGGGTGCAGTTATTAACCTCCTGGATGACATCGTATTTTAACCTTGACCTTTTAAGAAAACTTCTTCCCTCGTCGTTTATCAGCCTTACCCTGCGATTTCTGTAAAGGTTTCCTATAAAGGAGGAATAGCGGTTCTTTACCACATCAACGATTACGGGATCCAGTTCCACTGCGTGAATCAGCCTTGGAAAATAGGTCAGTGCCACGAAAACCTCTGTTCCCCCTGCAGGACCTATGATAAGATAGGTTCCCTCGGGATTTATCATGTAAGGTATGGCCACATCCCTGAGCCGTGAATGCCTGGGTATGTTTTCATCATAGCGCAGGTCCTTGTCGTATCTGGTCATGAAGGACTGATTGGTTCCAGCATCTATCCAGATGATTTTGGAAAGTTTTGTGTAGCGGGCCACATCTATTTTGAAAATGGGGCTCCAGCGGGAGAATTCTATCCTGTTCAGGGTGGCCACATAATTCCTCTTGGCCATGGAGTAGTGAAATTTGAAGGCCCTTTCCGAAAAGGGAAGAAGGAGAAGTATAATCACCAGAGCGGAGACTATGCTTAGATTTGGTTTTCCTTCCAGAAGAAGGGCAGAAATAACCGCCAGAGCGGCAGCAAGAACTATTATTCCCTGTCCTCCCACTAAGGAGACCCCGAACCCGAAAATTATTCCCCCTATAGCCGCGCCTAAAAGGTCGTAGAAATACAATTTGTTGGCCCTTTCCGTAGCCATGGAAAAGACCAGGGAGAACACCAGTCCTGCCAGGAAAAAGGGAACAATGAGCAGGATGAGGTATAGGAACAGATAAAGTATTTGTTTAGCCTGGGGGAGGGCGGAGAAGTTGAGGGGGATGAGAAGGACTATTTTGAAAACCAGGAGAAGAGACACGCCCAAAGAAAAGGCGTAAAGGGGAAGCCTTCTGTAAAATCTTTCGTAGCCAGTTTTAGTGGAGAGGTAAACGCCGGAGGCAGCATAGCCCAGAAGGGCGATGCTTATTATAAGGAAAGCGAACTGGTGAAAGAACAGGACCGAGAAGATTTTAGTCAGTCCTATTTCCGTAAGTATGGCCCCTGCGCTCAGCAGAGAAACTGCTGGAAAAATTCTCTTGTTCATTGTTTTGTTTCTAATTTTTACCATTTTAGCTGCCCTTTGGCAAGCTTTTAATTCTAAAAAGGGACAGACCCTTTTTCATTCTTTCCCCCCGAAAATTTCCCCGAAAATTTCCCCAAAACTTCAATTGGGGACAGACCCTTTTTTATTCTTTCCCGAAAACTCCCTCCCGAATCCCTGCCACTTCAGAAAATTTCCACCCAAAACTCCCCCTACCCAAAAATCCACCCCCAAAAACAGACAGAAATCCCCCTTCTTTTTCTAAAAATCCTTAAAAACCACAGACCTATCCC
>JALXBI010000057.1 GCA_026991555.1 Candidatus Aminicenantota bacterium | reverse complement strand
AAAATACAGATTCCCTATGTCCCATTCTTCTCCCTGATAATTCCAGGCAGGAATTAAAAGAAAAGCACCCTGACCGTAGGGAAATACTCCCTGTCCCGAAAGACCAAAGGGCTTCCCATCAAAAATTATGGCTTTCCCACCTTTTTTCACATACTGCTTTATGACCCTGGTCTGGTTTTCGGTGATCCCGATGGCAGAGGGAACGAATATGAGTTTATATCCTGAAAGTCTTTGGAAATTAAGCCTGTCCCTTAAATACTTTCCTCCGCCACCGAATACAACATCAAAAGGTATGCTTGACTCTGCAAGAACTTGAGCCAGGCCAAGATATGAAAAAATCCTTCTGTACAGGGCTTCGCTGTAAAGAACCACTATTGCTATATCTGATCTGTCCGGCTCCATTTCGTAAAGGGCTCTATGTTTGAGTATAAACTCGGCAGCCTTTGCGCATTTTTCCCACTCCTTCCGGTTTCCCCAGTTGTAGATATAATAAAATGCAAATGCGCCTCTGTTAGCGTATGCCTCTGCAAAGTGTATGTAAAGATAGTTTTTATAGGATTTTCCGTGCGTGAGATTGTTCTGAACTATTTCCTTTATTTCCCCTGTGTCAGGGATTATAACAAAAGGAGAATTGGTGGCAGAGCGGGCCAGTTTTTCCCAGGCCACCCATTTATTCCTGGGGAATGGGACTATGTTTCTGTCCTCCACCGCTGTGTAGGTATTTTCAAAGCTCAGGAAGTCCAGGAAATCGCTGAAAATAAGCCCCTTTACCCAATAGCCACCACCCCGCTCAGTCCCCAGGGCAAACACATTGGCACTGATAGCAATTTTCCTCCCTTTGCCCCTTGCGTATTCTCTGAGAGCCTTTATCAGTTTTGTTTTTGCGTAGAAATTCTTTTCAGTTTGAAAATCAATGTATTCAGTGGTGAGAGGCTCTGCTGCTATTCTTTCTTTATACGGAAGGTGCATGACCGATGCAATTCGGGCTGCAAGGTCTACCTTATCAATATCGGAAATGTTATACTTCCTGAGCAACTGGGAGGCGGTGTATTTATGCTTCAGATAACTTCTGAACTCGTTTATACAGTAGGGGCAGAATCCAGGTTCCTTCATTTTCAAATAAGGTGAGAGCCATTGAAATTTCGGGAAAAAACCGTTCCCCTGAATTTCGTCAAGCACAATTAGGTCAGCCCCAGCATCTATGGCCTGTTCCCCATGGTGACGCATCCAGTTGACCCAGGCGGGTTTGTTGGCGCACATAAAATGGGACTTAGCCTCCGGGTCAAAATCTGGAAGTGCTCCGTCGTAACTCCGGCAGGCATAATCTGAAAGCCGTGGGCCCTCCATGTCCTTCCTTCCCTGGGAGGTTAAAATAGTTGCAGGCACAAGAAGACCTTTACTGTGCTGGACATTAACAAATTCCTCATCAGAAGAGTATCTTTTACCAGAAGCCAGAGATTCATGAACTTTCCCAAAGGCAAAAGGTGATGCACTCCCCCCGAAATATCCATTCCACAGCCCGTTTACTGTGATGTGGAATCTTTCAACATCGGCGGGGCCCAGTGCCACCATAGAATATATCTGAACCCTTTGATAC
>JALXBI010000056.1 GCA_026991555.1 Candidatus Aminicenantota bacterium | reverse complement strand
GTTATGGGTTCCTTAAAATTCCAGTAAATACCGCAGCTTCCCGAGGTCCACCGGAAATTGTCCTCCTGAGGATAAACACCGTAGGAATAAACACTGTTTCGCTGAATTGACCAGTTTGCAGGGTGCAGGGAATTGAAACGGATAATCCCTCCCAGTATAAACAGAACTACAAGGGAATAGTTCAGTAGAGGGTGGATTTTTATTTTTCTTATCCTCTGGGAGGATAGGAGGAAAAAGAAGAGCAATACCACCTCGGGGAACCAAAGAGCCATGTGGACGAAAAACGATATTAAAACTGCCGCCAGAACTTTTTTCTCTGGGGAAGGCGGTGAAAGGGCGTAGGGAAGCAGAAAGAAGAGAAACAACAGAAACCCCACGCCCCCAAGTTCAGCCAGGACCGAAAGGTAAACCGATGGGACCACATCGTTGAGTTTTGGATGGTTGAATTTATACATGGAGTAAAAGATGAAATTTCCTGGACCAATTCCACTTAAAGGCGAATCTTTAAAAGCAGCAAGGGCCCTGGAAAAAAGAACATCCCTTCCTTCGGTGAGCATAGTTATATTGCTTCTTTCCTTTATATATTTCCCCATCCTTTTCCACAGGTGAGGGAGGGAAACCGAAAATAGGAGCAAAAGGATTAGACCAGTTTTTATTTTTAGTTTTTTAGATATGCTCCTCGAAAGAAAGAAGAAAAGGAACCCAAGCCCTGATATCAAAATTCCAGTCCTGGAAGAGGAGACGAAGACCATGGCCAGGGGGGGGAGGCTCCAGAGAATATCCCTAAGGGTAGAAGCTCTCAGCAATATCCATATGAAAACTATGGATGAAAAGATTCCTGCGGAATTGGGGTCGGAAAAGGTTCCATTATAACGGAAAATCCATTTCCAGGGGCCGGAGGGAAGGAAAAGGTAAATTTTTCCCATCTGTAAAATGCCAAATAGAACTGATATCCCCGTGGAAGCGGAAAGAACCTTGAGGGCCGTATCCCTCTTCAATTTCTGGAAAAAATCAAATCCCAGGGAACCTACTGTCATAAGAAATAGGGCTACAGCAGGCAGGAAAATCCCAAAGGATAGCCGGGGACCTCCAGGGGCCACCGGAGTGTTTTTGAAAAAGGCAAGGGGAGAAAGGGTCGCGTTGGACCAGCGAAGCAGAAGAAAAAAAACACCGAGCCAGAGAACCGATAGAAAGGGCCAGAACCCTGCAGGGTATTTCTCAATCCTTCCCCTGCCCAGGTAAAACCCCGCTATCAAATAAAGGCTAAGGGCCACATAGTTGAAGGGAATTTTTACCGGTAGAAACCAGGGAAGGGCATTTACCAGGGGGATGAGAAAAAGGATTAAGTATCTGCCCTTTTCAAAAAAGGAAAGGCCAGCCCCTGTGAGCAGCATTGCCAGAATATAAGGAAGAGCACCTATCCTGGAAAAGGCCCATAGGTGAAATAACAGGGAGAAAGAGAGCAACAACTTATATCCCAAACCTTCCTCCTCAGGAAGATAATAAAAATTTTAGAGAAAAAACCAAATTTTTTGGACTTTCTTCCTGGTTTATCGTAAAAATTAAATGTGATTCTCAGAAGGAGGAAAGTATGAAAAAAATACTCATGCTGGTTTTTGTTTCCTGGTTCGCCTTTGCCGGCACCAAGCTTCTCAGGATGCCCCATATTAGCGGGGATAGGATAGTCTTCTCCTATCAGGGAGACCTGTGGATTGCCCCTGTTGAAGGGGGGCAGGCGCACAAATTGACCTCCTCCCCGGGATTTGAAATATATCCGAGGTTTTCCCCGGACGGAAAATATGTGGCCTTTGTGGGCCAGTATCAGGGAGGAAGGGATGTTTATGTGGTCAAAGCCAGTGGGGGAGACCCGGTAAAACTCACATATCATACCGCCTGGGAGATGGTGGCAAGCTGGAGCCCTGATGGTAAGGTGGTTTTCGTCTCTGACAGGGACGCCATTTTCCCCACTGCCACTGCCTTTTATGCAGTAAGCCTCAAAGGGGGAATGCCTGAGAAATTGCCCATAGATAGGGGAAGTTTCATGGATTTTTCCCCGGACGGAAGATACGCGGTCTTTAACAGAAACAGCGGTTATTTCTGGTGGTGGAAGAGGTATAAGGGAAGTGCCAATCTTGATGTATGGCTGGTGGACCTCAAGAAGAAAAAATTCAGAAAACTAACATCCTGGGAAGGCAACGATGCCTGGCCCATGTGGGGAAAGGATGGCAGGGTTTATTTCGTTTCGGAAAGGGATGGGATTGCAAACCTTTATTCCTTAGACCCCATGGCAAAGAATCCTGCCTCAACCATAAGGAAACTTACCAATTTCAAAGTGGATGGAATCCAATGGCCCTCTATTTCCACTGAAAGGGATAGGATAGCCTTTGAACAGAACGGGGAAATTTATGTTTACAACATAGAAACCGGAAAATTGAGGAAGCTTGACATAGTTGCCAAGGGAGATCTTCCCTTCCCCCTGAAACAGGTTCTCAATCCCAAGGAACTTCTCGGGCCTTTTTCCCTCTCGCCAGGAGGAAAGAGGGTGGCTGTAGAGGCCAGGGGGGAGATTTTCTCCGTTCCCAAAAAATACGGCCCCACCAGGAACCTCACCATGAGCCCCTGGAGGGAGAAATCCCCTGCCTGGTCCCCGGACGGCAGACTGGTGGCCTTTGTTTCCGACAGGAGCGGGGAGGACCAGATATACACTGTTGAGGAAAAGACCGGCAAGATAAAGAAGCTCACGGAAATTCCTGGTTTTAAAAAATACCTTGTCTGGTCTCCAGATGGGAATTACCTTGCCTTCTCCACCAACGACGGAAGCATTTACATTTTGGGAGCAAAGGACAAAAAACTGACAAAGGTGGACAGAAATCCCATGGGCCAGACCTGGGATTATTCATGGTCCCCGGACAGCCAGTGGCTGGCCTATACCAAGAGGGGAAGAGATGGTCTCGGCAGAATTTACGTTTACAATTTGAAGGAGAAAAAGGCCCGGCTTTTGATATCCTCCAGTTTTGACGATTTCAGTCCTTCCTTTACCCCGGATGGCAAGAGGTTAATATACCTTTCCTTGGATGTGATTAAGCCATCCTTTGACTTTTTCGCCGAACTAATAACCGTTAAGCAGGGAGCCAGAATAATGAGCCTGGACCTGGTTCCCGGACTCAAGGACATATATCATCCCCAGCCCGACGAGGTGGAAGTAAAGGAGAAAGGAAAGAAAAGCAAGGGTAAGTCTGGCAAAGGGGAGAAAATGACCGTAACCATAGATTTCCATGGCATTGGAGAAAGGATAAAACAGGTTCCTGTAAAGCCAGGAAATTATTATGCCCTCTCTGCTGTGGGCGATTATTATGTCTTTTACGATTATAAGGACAAGACCATCAGGGCCTACGATGTCAAGAACAGGAAAACCCTTACTTTGATAAAGGGGATAGACGGCTTTGACATATCCCCTGACGGCAAGTTCTTCGCTTACCGAATAGGCAAGAAAATAGGGATAGCAAGGCTGGGGAAGGTGGCAAAACCGGAATTCGTTTCCCTTGAGGATTTGAGGATGGAGCTTGATCGTCAGGCCGAATGGAAGCAGATTTTTGAAGAGGCCTGGAGAATGGTTAAGGATTACTTCTACGACAGGAACCTGCACGGCGTTGACTGGAACAGGGTCAGAAAACATTACGAGGGCCTTCTTCCCTATGTGAGGACAAGGCAGGAACTGAACCTTCTCCTTGAGGAAATGGTGGGGGAACTCAACGCTTCCCACCAGGGAGCCAGGGGAGGGGACTACGGGGTTAAACTTCCCAAATACAATGTAGGATATCTCGGAGTAAGATTCTCTCTGGACCGGGAGAAGGGATTGTACAGGATTTCTCACCTTTACGCCCACGACCCTGATGTCAAGGCTTTCCACAATCCCTCCTATGGGAAATTAAAGGAAGGGGATTACATTCTCAAAATAGCCGGAGAAAAGGTTTCACCGTCCAGGAATATATATTCCTATCTGGTGGGATTGGCTGGGAAGGATGTGGAACTTTTGGTTTCTCCAGATGGGACTATGGCAAAGGCCAGAAAGGTTACCATCAAAGCCATACCCTCCGAAGCCATGCTTATTTACCACGATTGGGTTGTGAAGAACCGCCGTTATGTGGATGAGAAGAGTCACGGGAAGATAGGATACATCCACCTTCACGACATGATGAGTTTCGGAATGAGCCAGTTCCTGCGGTGGATAAACGCCTACAGATATAAACAGGCCATAATCATAGATGTGAGGTTTAACGGCGGAGGAGGAATAGACCCTTATCTTATAGACATCCTTGAGAGAAGGCCTTACCAGACGGTAAAGGGAAGAAACCAGCTGGCAGTGGAGAGGCCCATGGGAGGTTTTTACGGGCATGTGGCGGTTCTTATAAACCAGTTCTCCTATTCCGACGCCGAGGTATTCCCTGCAGCCTTCAAGGCGAGGAAGCTGGGCACCCTCATAGGTGTTCCCACCCTTGGTTTCGTCATAGCCGTTACCGCCTATCCCATGATAGATGGAGGTTATGTGAGGAGAACCAGCTGGGGACTGTGGGAACTGACTGGTAAAATGCTGGAGGGAAGGGGAGCCATTCCTGATATATATGTGGATAATCCTCCGGAGGCTGTTCTTCAGGGGAAAGACCCGCAGCTGGATAGGGCCATAGAATATCTCATGGAGCAGATAAAGAAAAATCCCAGAAAGGTTTATCCACGCCATTACTTCAAGAAGCACTGAGATTTGAAAAAGGGGGATTTTTTCTCCAGAATATCAGGTGGTGGACTATAGGGATAAAATACTGGCAGGTATTTCCGCACTGGCAGGCCTTTATTCCGCCTTAATAGGCGGTGTTAAACTTGGGGGAGTTTCTGGAATTTTCATGGGGATGGGGTTTCTGGTGGGGTCGGCATTTTCAAGTCTCCTATTTGTATGGGGAAGGGAAGTGCTCCTAAATAAGTGGACGGTCCTCTTTGCCTTCTTTTATCCCATGGGACTCATACTTTCCTTGGTCTGGAAGTTTTTCCCGGAAAAGAGACTGGTCTTCGCTCTTTTTGCTATTTCCGGATGGCTTTTCATCCTCGTGGCCCATACCTATTCCAAGGACTGGGGGAGTTTTGCTGTGGCCTTAGTTCACGGTGGGGCTGGGTTAGGCCTTTTTCTGATTCCCCTGGTCCTTAACGGAAGAGGAGCGGTTCCTGGGGGGTTCCAGTGGTTTTCCTTGGGGAGTCTGGTTCTCGCCCTTATGGGTTTTGGGCTACTTCATTATTTCAGCAAAGAGGATGGGAAAATCCAGCTTTTCTGGGAGGCGGTCCCCGCAGCCATGGCCCTTTCCTCGGTTTTCTATGCCATGGCAATTTGTTATCTATAAAGGAGGTTCCCGTGTCAGAAAAAGTGGTGATTTTCCACGGTTTTTCAAAGGAGGAGTTAAACAGGATAACCGAACTTCTTAAAAAGAACTTTCCCGGTCAGGACATTATCATGGCCATTACCACCCCCACATCCCTCCAGTGGAAAGTGGGGGAATTAATATCGGAGCTCAAGAAAGAGCACGAATATTTTAAAAAGAAGGGGTAAACCTGGAAATTTTTCCCGAGTTTTTTATAATTATAAAAAACAAAAGGAGGGGAGTATGCGAAAATTTCTTCTTGGCGTTTTGGGTTTGGGCTTGTTTTTCGGATTAATTTTTTCCCAGGAAGTGGTTGTAAAGAAATATGTGGTTGCCATTCAGGATGCCAATGTGAGGTCCATGCCTTCTGCTCAGGGGGAAATAGTTTTCGTCCTTCATGCTGGAGAGAAGGCGGAGTTGGTCCAGGAT
>JALXBI010000055.1 GCA_026991555.1 Candidatus Aminicenantota bacterium | reverse complement strand
GGATAGGGCTTCTTCCTGCTTCCTTGGTGGCTGGTCTTCTCTGGGGGAGTTTCGGACCTTCTGCTCCCTTCCTTTTCGGAGGTGCTGCAGCCCTATTGTCTGCTTTGCTCTTTTCCTGGAAGGTGAGAAGGTAATTTTTTGCCCAAGGGGTAAGGGATAGAAGGAATTGGGACGGAAAAAGGGATTTTAAAATCTTTAAGTTGACAAAGGGGATTTTTTTTGTATAATCTAAGGTGGGCCAATAGCTCAGCGGAAGAGCTGCCGGCTCATAACCGGACGGTCACGGGTTCGAATCCTGGTTGGCCCACTTTTAGCAGATTGGAGGAGTTAAAGCCGCTTATAAGAATACAGGAGATTGATTTAGAGCTTAAGAAAATAGAGCTAAAGCTGAAGAGAGAAATCCCGGAAAGGATAAGGGAGGTCAGGGAGGGAAGGGAGAAGGCGGAGGTTCTCCTTAAACAGGTGGAAGATAAATTCCAGGCCAATTTAAAAAGGCGAATGGAAATTGATCTGGAAATCAAGTCAATAGAAGAGAAAATTAAAAAGCATTCCCAGGACCTTTTAAAGGTTGATACCAACGAGGCCTACAGGGCTCTGCAGAGGGAAATTGAGGAGGAAAAGGAGAAAAAATCCCGTCTGGAGGATGAGGTTCTGGAGCTTTTGATTCAGGAGGAGGAGCTTCAGAAGGAAAAAAAGAAAGCAGAAGAGGAAGTGGAAAGGATAAAAAACGAATTTGCCGAGAAGGAAAAGGAACTCCTCAAAGAAGAGGAGAGTTTGAAAGCCAGAATGGAAGATCTACGTAAGGAGAGGGAAAAGCTCGCCTCGCAGGCCAAACCATCCCTTTATAAGCTATACATACAGATAGCTTCCACCCACGGGGGCATTGCCCTTTCCCCGGTGCACGACGGCTTCTGTTCGGTATGCCAGATGAAGATAAGGCCGCAGCTGATGGAGGAGCTCCGTAAAGGAGAGAAAATTATCCGCTGTGAAAACTGCTCCAGGATTCTGTATATTCCCGAACCCAAGCTCCCGGAAAATTAACTTTCCATAAGACGGGCTAATTTCTCGGTTTCGGGAAAACTTTCAAGCACTATTTTTATAATGGAAAGGAGCGGCACAGATAGGAGCATCCCCATAACCCCCCAGAGCCAGCCCCAGAAAATTAGGGAAAAGAGAACCAGTAAAGGAGAAAGGTTCAGGGTTTTTCCCATCCAGCGGGGTTCCACGAAATTCCCCATGACCATGTGGTTCAGGGCAAGGAAGATGAGAAGGATAACCACCGGAAGCAGCTTTCCGAATTTAAGGAGAGCTATAAGTAGAGGAGGAATGGTTATGAATATGGGGCCCACATTGGGAATGTAGTTAAAAACAAAGGTTAAGAATCCCCAGACGAAGGCAAAGTCCACCCCGAAAAGGAGAAGAATTAACCAGGTATTAAATCCTGTAATCAGACTTATAAGGGTTTTTGTCCACAGGTATTTATAAACCTTTTCCTCAACTTCCCTGGTTATTTCCCTGATTCTTTCACCTTTGGCTCCATCGTAAAGCCTGTTTAGTTTTTTCTCAAAATTTCCCTTCCCCACCAGCATAAAGGCAAAGAAGAGGAACATGAGGGTAAGGCCAGTAAGAAATTTAACGAAGGAGCCCATGGTGGAGAGGATGAAGGAGCTCAGGTCGGTTAAATTTAGGGAGGAAGGTATTTCCTCCAGTTTGAGCATGGGATATTTTTTCGAAATCTGGGAAAAGAAGGAAATTATCTGCTGATAACGGTGCTGATACTTGGGAAGCCCCTGGGCCAGCATCTCCACGCTGGAATAAGCGAGAAGCCCCAGGAGGGTTACGACCCCGGCGGTTATAAGACCTACCAGAAGTAAGGCTGCCCAATGGGGGATTTTTTTGCTCTCTAAGCGATCTATAAACGGGGAGGAAAGAAGATAAAGGATTATGGCCATAACGAAGGGAATGGTGAAACTGGATGTTATGTCAAGAACGAATCCGGTGAGTATTAGAAGGGCGAAGGCATAAAAAGCTATTTCTAACCTTTCTCTAAAAATAGATAAAGAACCCCTCACCCTTTAATTTTAACAGAAAAAGGGGGGGAGCGACCCCCCTCTTTTAATGTTTAGTAGCCTCCTTCTTCCAGTTTAACCTTTCCTTTAAACCACTTGTAAATGTAGGCAGTGTAGAGGATGACTATGGGCATTCCGATGAGAGCTATTATGAGCATTACCGTGAGGGTGAGTTTGGAAGAGGACGAATTGTAAATGGTGAGGGACAGGGAGGGATCGTTGATGGCCCTCACCAGATTGGGGAAGTGGATGGCTCCGATGATTCCCCAGAGCCCTACTATGCTGAGGGAAGAGGCATAAAAAGCGGCGGAGTCCTTTCCTTTAATGGTGTAGCTCCTTACCAGATACCAGCCCAGCCAGGCAACCACCGCTGCAATCCAGGCCAGGACGCTTTTTATGGAGTGAGGAAGAACTATTACGGTGGCTATAAAGGTAATTATCCCCAGCACCAGAAAAGCCCACCAGAGGGAAAGTACGGTTTTTCTGGACCTTTCGTAAAGTTCCCCTTCACTTTTAAGGGCTGCGTAGGTGGCACCCTGGAGGAGAAACATGACCAGGCCGAAAATCCCTATGAGAAGGGGGTAGGGTCTGAGCAGGGTGAAGAAGCTTCCTGCGTATTCAATGTTTCCGTTTATTAACTTCATGGGAACTCCGTAAACCACATTTCCTAAGGCCACACCGTAAAGAAGGGCTGGGAGGAAACTTCCTATTATAAAGGACCATTCCCAGAAGCCCTTTCCGGCCACCGCGTGGGCTCTGAACTCAAAGGAAACTGCCCTGAAGATGAGGGCGAAGAGCACCAGCATGAGGGCTAAGTAAAATCCGCTGAATACCGTGGCGTAGGTCTTTGGAAAAGCGGCAAAGAGGGCACCTCCTCCGGTTAAAATCCAGACCTCGTTTCCGTCCCAGAAAGGCCCAATGGCGTTTAAAAGGACCCTTTTTTCCGTTTCGTTTTTAGCCAAGAAGGGAAACAGGGTTCCTATACCCAGGTCAAACCCATCAAGGATTGAATAACCCAGGAGCAGAACCCCGATGAGTATATACCATATAACCTGTAAAGCCTCCATTTCTCACCTCCTTAATATCCTGAAGGTTCTCCTACAGGGCCCTTCTGGATTATTTTCTTCAGGAAGTGCAGGCCCACGAAGAAGAACAGGGTATAAATTACCGTGAATACCAGGAGAGTGAAGGCCACCTGGCCTGCGGGAACCACCACCGAGGAAGCGTCTTTGGTTTTTATAATGTGATAGACGGCCCAGGGCTGACGGCCTATTTCAGCTGCCAGCCAGCCAAAGGTATTGGCAAGATAGGGAAGGGGCACGGACCATAGGAGTAGTTTGAGAAATAGGCGATTTTCCGTTATTTTCCCTCCTAAGAAGAATCCCCAGATGGCCAGGAGGATGAACCACAACCCGAAGATTATCATGAGGTGGTAGAAGATGAAGGGTCCGGTTACGTAGGGCCATTCCTCTTTTGGAAAGGCATCCAGGCCCTTAACCTCTGCGTTGGCGTCAAAATAAATTAACCAGCTGAGGAGTTTGGGGATACCTATGTAAAGGTAATTTTTCTCCTTGGAAGGAGCTGGAATTCCAAAAAGGGCCAGGGGAGCTCCCTTCTGGGTTTTATATAGGGCCTCAAAGGCGGCCATTTTTTCCGGCTGATGTTCAGCCACTTCTACCGAGTGGAAATGCCCAAGGAATAACTGTAAGATGGCCACTATGGCGAACACGGTGAAGGCCTTTTTCAGTAGAACCTTGGCTTCTTCTACATGAACCTTCTTCAGGAGATAGTAGGAGGCTATGGCCAGAACCAACATGGAACCGGTTATCCAGCCAGCGGCTATGGTGTGGAGGTATCTCTGGATGGTGGAGTGGTTAATAGCGGCCTGGAAGAAGTTGGTCAGTTTGGCTACGCCTCCTTCCATCTTGTAACCGGCAGGGGTTTGCATCCAGGAATTGGCGATTATTATCCACAGCCCGGAAAGGTGCGAACCGAAGAAAACGAAAAATGAGGACCACCAGAAGAGGTTTTTGGAGACCCTTTTCCTTCCGAATACCAGAACCCCTAAGAACATGGATTCTAAGAAGAATGCAAAGACCCCTTCAGCAGCCAGAGGAGCTCCAAAGATATCGCCTACCACCCTGGAGTAATTGGCCCAGTTGGTTCCGAAGGAGAACTCCAAGGTTATCCCTGTAGCGGTGCCGAGAACGAAGACCAGGGCGAGAATCTTGATGAGGAAGTCGGAGAGCTTGCGGTAAATTTCGTCCCCTTTCTTCAGGTAGAGGGTTTCAAGAATCAAAATATTCAAAGAAAGACCAAGGGTGGTCGGTGGAAAAAGAAAATGAAATCCTGCCGCCACCCCGAACTGGATGCGGGAGAGCAATGTCGCATCCATACTTCACCTCCTTGCAGTAGGTTGATAAAAAAATTATAGTAAAATTTTTTCTACTGGAAAATAAAACTTTTAATTCTGGTCTTCTTCTACCTCCTCAAACAGGTCCTTGGATGCCCCGCAAACAGGGCAGACCCAATCATCGGGCAGGTTTTCAAAGGGAGTTCCTGGGGAAACACCATTATCAGGGTCCCCCTCTGCTGGGTCATAAATATAACCGCAAACGGTGCAGACATATTTTTTCATTTTGTTCCTCCTTTATTCAATGTAAGTAGGGGCTTTTTTGGGGGATTTTCCCTTAAGCACCCTGTGATAATAATCGTAGGTAAGGGGCGTGCCCTCCTTTATTATCTCCGCTCCCCTCAGCTCCCCCACGAAAAGGGTATGGGTTCCCGTATCCATTTTTCCCCCCACCTCAAATTCCATGTAAGCTAAGGTATGGGCAAGAACTATAGGGGCTCCTGTTTTGCCTATGATGTGTTCCACCTCTTTGAATTTATCTATATCCCTTCCCGAGCGAAAACCGAAGAGCCCTATGAATTTGAAGGGGGTTTCCTGCTCCAGAACAGAGACGGAGAAAATCCCGCTTTTACTTACAAAGTCGTGGGTGAGATTTTCCCGGTTGAGGCAAACCGCCACCCTGGGCGGGGTGGCGGTTACCTGAAAAACGGTATTGGCTATCTGGCCGTTTAACCTGTCTGCGTCCCTGGAGCTTACGATGTAAAGCCCGTAGGTGATTTTGCGGAGGGCTTTAAGGTTCATTTTTAAAGGTCTTCAAGAAGACCGGTGAAGGTATCGTGATGCTCCTCCTCATCCTGGAGAATCTTCCGGAACAGCCTTGCTGTGGTGTAGTCTTCTTCCTCCTGGGCTTTCTTGATTATCTTGCGGTAAAGTTCAATGGCCTTTTCCTCGTCCTTTACATCCTGCTCCAGCATTTCCTTCAGAGTTTCACCTACGAAGATGGGGGCCGGTTTTGTTGTAGGGGTCCCACCCAAATAGGCGAGCCTTTCGGCAATGGCCTCTGCGTGTTTCATCTCCTCTATGGCTATCTTCTCAAATTCCTCCTTGACGGCGAATCCCTTCACTCCCTTCCACAGCACATGCTGCCACATATACTGAATGGAAACCTGAATTTCCCTGGCGATGGCCTGGTTTAATAAATCCATTAATTCCTTTGATGCCATTTTTCCCTCCTTATTTTATGCACCTATGTGGACCATGGGATTGAATTCTTCCCAATCCTCAAACCTTTCTATGTTTTCCCTCTCCAGTTTTAGGAGGTGGTAATGCCCCATTTCCATGGAGGAGAAAAAGAGCAGGTTTTTCCTGACCTCCGGGTCGCCGGAGAACCTTTCGGCTAAACCTTTATAGAACTCGTGGGCTGCCAGCTCCGCCTCCATGGCCTGGGAG
>JALXBI010000054.1 GCA_026991555.1 Candidatus Aminicenantota bacterium | reverse complement strand
TGGCTCCCACCTCGTTTATTGCCCTGAGCTTCCCCCCGGTATTTCCTATGCATAGGTCCTTAAGGGCGCAGTGCTCGCATCCTGCATTCAAGGAGGGGATTATGTAAGCGAATTCCCCTTCTTTTTTCACCACTACGCCCTGTTCAATTTTCATGGCTCCATCCTGAAAAGCACCTTGGTAGGACATTTCGCTATGGCCTGGTCTGTGACCTTCTCTGGGTCTATTACCACTGCAAGGTTATCCTCCATTTTAAGGCCTTCAGGGGCAAGCCTCACGCAAATCCCACAGGCAATGCACGAGACAGAACAGACCTCTCTGGACCTCTTGGGAGTATCGTGAGAGCGGCAAAAAACATAGGTTCTCTTTTCAATGGGCTCTATCACTATAATATCCCTGGGACAGGCCTCTGCACAAAGACCGCAACCTGTGCACTTCTCCTCGTCCACCACGGGAATCCCCTTGTCATTCATGTGGATGGCATCAAAGGGACAGGCCTCAACGCAGTCGCCAAATCCTAAACAACCGTAAGAACAGGCCTTTCCTGCTCCTCCCGCAACATGGGCAGCCGCACAGGTCTGAGGCCCATCGTAATCGGCAGTCCATACCGATTTTTCCCTATCCCCTATACAGAGGACCTTGGCCACTTTCCTTTCCACCTCTCCGGCTTCCAGACCCATAATGGCTGCCACCTTGGCTGCCACCTCCGGCCCCCCCACTGTGCACTTGTTGGGAGGAGCAGCCCCTGAAGCCACCGCTTCCGCGTAATTCTGACATCCAGGATATCCACAGGCGCCGCAGTTTACACCAGGCAGGATTTCAAATATTTCCTCGACCCTGGGATCTACCTCCACCTTGAACTTGCTGTAAGCTAAAGCAATTATGATGCCGAAAACCAGGGCAACGGCCCCCATTATAACAAGTGAAATTATTGCAGTGTTCATGCTTCACCTCACACGAGCCCTGAAAATCCCATAAAGGCCAGGGCAAGGATTCCGGCCACTATCAGGGTGATTCCTGCCCCCTTGAGGGTTTCAGGCACATCCGCAAATTCCAGCTCCTCCCTTATCCCAGCCATTATAACTATGGCTAAGGCAAAACCCAGGCCCGCACCTACCGAAAACACCACGGTTTCTATAAAGTTGTATTTCTTTAGCACCGCCAAGAGGGCAACTCCCAAAATGGCACAGTTGGTGGTTATAAGTGGAAGGTAAATTCCCAGGGCCTGATAAAGGGGAGGGGAAGTCTTCTTTATGAACATCTCCACCACCTGAACTAAGGATGCTATTACCAGGATGAAGGAAACAATCTCAAGGAATTCCAGGTGATAGGGAACAAGGAGGAGATAGTAAATGAGCCAGGAAGCCGAAGCAGCTATGCTCATTACGAAGGTAACGGCAAGCCCCATGGAAATGGCGGAATCTAAGCGATTGGAAACCCCTATGAAGGGACAAATTCCCAAAAAGTAATGAAGAACGAAATTATTGATTAAAAGGGCCGATATAAAAATTACCAGAAGTTCCATTTTTCACCCCTTAAAGGCTTTATTAACTGCGTTAAATCCCCAGACCAGGAAGCCGAAGACAAAGAAGGCCCCTGCTGGCAGAATCATAACCTGCCATGGAATGAACCAATGACCCAGGACTTTCATGCCCAGCCATGTTCCTGAACCCAGAATTTCCCTTACACTGCTCATTAAAAGAAGGGCTATCCCAAAACCTATACTCATTCCTAAGGCGTCCATTATTGACTCAAGAACTCCGTGTTTTGAGGCAAAGGCCTCCTGTCTTCCCAGGATTATACAGTTAACCACTATGAGGGGAACATAGGGGCCAAGCGCCTTGCTGAGGTCCGGATAATAGGCAGCGAGATACCTATCCGCCATGGTCACGAAGGTGGCGATGACTACTATGAAGGTGGCAATCCTGACCTGGTTTGGAACCATCTTCCTTATAAGGGAAACTATTATGCTTGAACCGAGGAGCACGAAGGCCACCGCGGCAATCATACCTATGGCATTTCGCACGGAATTGGTCACCGCTAAGGTTGGACAGGTGCCGAGGACCATAACAAAAACCGGGTTTTCCTTCCACCACCCTTTTATGAATTCCTTCCAGAGGTTCATTTTCCCCCCTCCTTGAGAATTTTCTTAGCCCTTAAAACACTTTTGTTAACGATATTTAAAACCGCTGTGGAGGAAATGGTTGCTCCGGTTATGGCCTGAACCTCGTAGGGGTTCTGGGTAGGAGTTTTTACCAGCTTAAGGCTCCCGTTGGCAGCTTTCCCCTTCCACTGGGAAAGGTATTCTTCTGACTCTATTCTCGCCCCAAGGCCCGGGGTGTCCTTTTCCTCAAGAATCTTAAGGGCCAAAATCTTGGAAAAATCAGGACTTACCCCGAATATTAACCTTATCTTATCCTGATAGCCGTTTCCCTCACCCACTATGGCATAAGCTTTAGTTTTGGTGCCGGAGAGTATCCTGTAAAGTTCGAAGTCCTTTTCCTTCTTCACTACTTCATAAGTATCAGTTTTGGGATCCATTCCAGTAACAGCTTGAAGGGAACTGAGTAGTTCCCTGAGCCTATTCTCCTCCACCCTTTTCTCCGTGAAGGTATTAAACCAGCCCAGAATCCCTCCGGAAAGAAGGGCAAAGAAGGTAAGAACCGCTATCATCCTTATGCTTTCCTTCATTTTTTCTCTCCCAGCATTCTTTGTCTCAGGTATTTGTCAAGAAGGGGAACGAAGGAGTTCATGATAAGAATGGAATACATAACCCCTTCTGGCATTCCCCCAAAAAGCCTTATAAGCACCACAAAGAAACCTATTCCAATGGAATAAATCCATATTCCTGCGGGGGAGACAGGGGAAGTTACCGGGTCCGTGGCCATGAACCAGGCTCCTAACATCAAACCACCGGCAAGGAGCATGAATACTGGGTCCGGGTATTTCCTGGAATTGAAAAGCCAGAGAATTCCGTCAAAGACGAAAACCGAGGTCAAAATTCCCACGGGGATTCTCCAGTCTATGTATCTTCTCACCAGTAGGTAAAGCCCCCCGAGAAGGAGAAGAAGCGCCGATGTCTCTCCCAGACTCCCACTTACATTTCCCAGGAGAAGGTCCTTGTGGGCGGTAAGTAAATGGGAAAACTTAAAACCTCCCAAGGGAGTGGCCACGGTGGTAGCATCCACATGAAGAAGCCTGTTGGGAACCCATGTAGTCATGGGGATTGGAAAGGCTGCCTGGAGAAACGCCCTTCCCACTAAGGCGGGGTTGAAAACATTGGCCCCGAACCCTCCAAAAACCTGCTTGGCGATAATTATGGCCACTGCGGCCCCTATGGCCACCATGGAAAGGTTTATGGAAGGAGGGAGGGTAAGGGCAAGAAGAAGTCCGGTAACGAAGGCGCTTCCATCCAGAGCTGCAGAGGTATCCTTTTTCCTGAGAAGGAGAAACAGATATTCGCTAACCTCGGCGGTAACGATGGAAACCAGCATTACCCAAAGGGCCCTTATCCCGAAGAAGTAAATAGAAGCTGCTGCAGCAGGTAAAAGCGCCAGAATTACATGTAACATAATTTTGGGAACCGAATCCTTTCCGTGAATGTGTGGAGAGGAGGAAACTATTAAATTCATGATTTTGCCTCCATCATCCTGACCATAAATTTACCGTATCTTATCCAGTGCACAAGGGGTATGTTGGCGGGACATACATAACTACAGACCCCGCATTCCATGCAATTGAAAAGGCCAAAGGCCTTTGCCTGGTCCCACATTCCCGCCTGTATGTATTTGACGAGCCTGGTGGTAGTTATCTTCAGAGGACAGGCATATACACATTTTCCGCAGTATAAACAGGGAAATACCTTTCTTTTCTTAGCAGAAGTCAGGACTAAAATCCCAGAAGTTGATTTGAGAACGGGAATGTCAGGGCTCTTAACCGCCATACCCATCATGGGACCGCCGAAAATTATCTTCGCCGCTTCATCTAAGGGGGCACCAGCAGCAGTCAGAAGCTCCTTGGCGCTGGTTCCTATTCTGGTCATGAAATTGGAGGGCTTCTCTACGCCCTCGCCGGTAACGGTTACCACCCTTTTTATTAAAGGTATTCCATTAGCGGCTGCCTCGTATATAGCGTAAAGGGTGCCCACATTCTGAACCAAAGCCCCTACATGGAAGGGAAGTCCGCCTACGGGCACCTCTCTTCCCAGAATAACCTTAATCAGGCTTTTCTCAGCCCCCTGGGGATACCTGGTTTTAAGAAGAACAACCTCCCAGTCAGGCATCCCCTTTGCTAATTTCTCAAAGGCCTCGGCAGCGTCCCTCTTGTTGTCCTCAATGGCAATGTAACCTCTCTTGGCACCCACGGTCATTTTAAGAAGCTGAGCTGCCTGGAATATTTCCTCAGTATGCTCCAGCATAAGTCGGTGATCAGAGGTAAGATAAGGCTCGCATTCTGCTCCGTTTACTATCACCGAATCAATGGGATATTCCTTGGGAGGGGAAATTTTTACCGACGTTGGAAAAACAGCTCCCCCAAGGCCCACAATTCCTGCCTCCTTAGCTATCTTCCTGAGGTCATCAGGGGTAAGCTCTGAAAGTTCCTTAACAGGCCAGGTGGGCTCTGCCCAATCATCTTCCCCTTCCACCGAAATAATTGCTGCCAAGGCGCTGGAGCCGTTGGGAAGAAGAACAGTTTCTAAGGCTTTGATTGTTCCCGTAACACTGGAGTGAACAGGAGCGGAAATAAAACCCGAGGCTTCCCCAATTTTCTCTCCGGTTTTGACCTTCTGCCTTTTTTTCACTAAGGGTGTTGCAGGTTTTCCAGCATGCTGGGAGAAAGGAATAATTACCTGCCTGGGAAGGGGAAATTCCTGAATGGGTGAAGAAGCGGAAAGCTTTCCTTCCGGGGGATGAACCCCTCTTCTCATTCTCAGTTCTATCATTACCGCCCTTCCTTAATTAATGGATTTACCCTCTAAAGTTTTTCAGATTCCCATCCCCTTTGTCAAGTATCCCAATTGCCTTATCACCATGTTTTTTGGGACAGGTCTGAAAAGAAAAAACCCATTGTCACATTATCTTGTCACAGACGAAAAAGCGAGAAGAGTCCTGAATTCTTAATTTTAGGGACAGGTCCGAAATTCAAATTCCTCCCCAAATTTCCCAAATATCAATTTTTGGGACAGGTCCGAAATGGAAAAATCAAAAAATCATTCCCCAATCCATGGCAGAATTTCACAAAATTCCCTCAATTCTCCGCCTCTCATTCAAAAACTCACCCTCAAGCACAGACCATTTCCTCAGAAAATCAGGGTTTTGCCCCAGATTTTCCTGAATTTTCGCAGTCCTTCCCCTTTGCCTCTTCTTAAATCCCTCTCCTCCCCCTTCTCCTACGCTAAGGCTGCTCCCTCTCGCGCAAGCTTAAGCCTTCGCCGGAAGGGAAGACCGCTTAAAAACTTCCTGACAAACGCCTCCGCTCCATAGACTATCCCCTCCGCCCTGTAGCTGAGGGCATGCACCAGAAGGGGAAGCTGCCCCTTCGTTATCTTCCCCTTTCCTTCCCGCTCCACCCTTCCCATCTGCTCTAAGGCCTCGGAATACCACTTAAGGGAAACGCCAAGTTCCTCTTCCAGCGAGGCTAACCATCCGCATACTCCAGCCTTCCTGCAAGCGTAGGAGCTCCAGCGATATCCATCCACCCTCCTGCTAAGGCCCGCTCGCACCGGGTTAAGATCAATGTAAAGGGAGGCAGAAAGTGACCACCTTCCATCCTCTATCCTGATGCTGCGGAAGCGGTCGCGGAAAAAATGGCCCCTCCTTCCATGGCGAAGGTTATACCACTGGCTGAAACGCTGGTTCAGTTCTTTCATGAAGA
>JALXBI010000053.1 GCA_026991555.1 Candidatus Aminicenantota bacterium | reverse complement strand
AAATCACATAGGACTGGGTAAAAAGGGAAGTGGCCCTGACCAAAATTTTCTCTCCCTGCCTGTCCGCGGTGGTGGTCATTACCGGATTGACTATAAGGTCCACCCCCTTCTCCGCCATGGAAAGGGCCACCTCAGGGAACCAGACATCGTAGCAGATTTCTATACCCACCCTGAGGCCCTCCACATCAAAGACCCTGACCTCATCTCCAGGGACCGAATCCTCAAAGGGGGCCCAGGGGTAAATCTTATCGTAATGGCCTGCAACTTCTCCCTCTGGATTGAAGAGATAGGCCCGGTTAACTTTCCCCTTAGGGCTTTTCACATAAAAGGTTCCGGGAACAAGCCATATTCCGTTTTCCTTGGCCATGGGAGCGAATTTGCCCACAATCTCTTTCTCCTCCATAGGGGGATGAACCGGGCCGGTAAGGGCAAGTTCAGGGAAGATCAGAAGCTTCGCCTGGGGATACAGGAATTTAACCCTCCGAACCCAGGAGTTCATCCTGCGAAAGTTCTCCTCCAAATTTTCCCCTATTTCCATCTGAACTCCCACTACAAGGTGTTCCATTTCTCACCTCCTCAGCAATTCCAGAAGTTTACCGAAAAGGGGCCAGGTGGACCGTGGGGTTTTAAGGCCCTCGTTTTCGGGAAAACTCACTCCGTCCTCGCTTCCCGTAAGGTCGTATTCAAAGTGCAGGCCTGAGAGAAGAACCTTTCCCTGGCCGAACCGGCTCAGAATAACCGCAGGCTTTCCGTTAATCTCGTAGGTGGCAAGGACCTTTCCTTCCCCTTCAAAATAGGGCCCTCCGTAATAGAAGGCCCTGGTTTTCTCGCCCAGGAAGATTATATCAGCCACGGTGTAAAGGGGCCAGGGGGCAAGTTCCCTTATGGGTCCAATGGCTACCCCTGGAAATATTTTAAGGGGTGGATGGTAAACCTCCCCTTCCCAGATTATCTTCTCCGAGGCAAAATAAGCCCCGGCACAAACTCCTAAGTAACCTCCTCCCTTCCTTATGAATTCCCTCATGAGCTTGGAGGCCCTTCCCCGCAGGTCCTGGCTGTAGTATCCTGACCAGCCCCCGGGAAAATAAAGGAGTTTTATCTTCCCGTATGTCCGCTTCTTCTTGAGGTCATCCCGGTAGAGGGGGGTATAGGTTATCCCGTGGGCCTGGAAAAACCTCTGGGAAACTATGAGCCCCAGGTGATAGGCTCCCCGGTCCGAGTAAATTCCAACCACGGCCTTCCCTTCCCTTTTCACAGGAACAGCCCAGCGAAATACTCCTCTTTTCAGCTCCCCCAGGTCCTTCTCGTATAGGAATGGGGAGGAAAAGGGCTTCCAGCCCATGGAGCGAAGTTCGGAAAGGAATTCCCTGTAGGACATGGGTTTTTGGAGGGGAAAGGGTCTGGAAAGGGCAAGGTGCTGGGAGGGGATGAACCTGAATTTAGTGGGAAGGTTCGTCTGGGGAGGAAAAACCCCTGGAATGTTCACCCTGAGGAGAAGGGTAAATTTTCCCCTTGGGGAAAAGGGCACGCCCTGAAATTCAATCCTCAGGGGCCCTAAGGGCTTGTATCCGTATTCAAGGCTCCACTTAACCAGGGCCTTAGCCTGGGAAAGGTAAAGGGAGGGGGGACCCTCCCCCTCCCTGAGGGCGTATATCCCCATTCTGGTATAGCCCACCTCCTGAGCAAAAACAAAAGGAAGAAGCAGTAGAAATAAGAGCGTTCTCCTCATACTTCCTCCATGGCCCTTTCAAGGATGGAAAGTCCTTCTTCCAGTTCCCCGTCACCTATTACTAAGGGCATGAGAACCCTTATAACATTGGAGAAAACCCCGGCGGAAATAAGGAGAAGACCCCGGCGATAGGCCTCCTCCACTATCCTTGATGTGGCCTCCTTCCAGGGCTCCTTGGTCCCGGGCCTTACCACCTCAAAGGCCACCATGGCCCCCAGTCCCCTCACATCTCCCACGAAGGGGAATCGCTCCTTCCAGCTGCGGAAGCGGGAGAGGACTTTTTCCCCCAGGGACTTAGCCCTTTCGCACAGGTTTTCCCTGAGGGCAAACTCTATGGCAGCCACTGCGGCGGCGCAGGATACGGGGTTTCCCCCAAAGGTTCCCCCAAGCCCTCCCACCTGGGGATGGTCCATAACCTCTGCTCTTCCCAGCACAGCGGCAAGGGGAAGTCCGCCTGCTATGGACTTGGCTATGGTAATTATGTCCGGCACCACTCCGAAGTTCTCTATGGCAAAGAACTTACCTGTCCTGCAGAATCCGGACTGGACCTCGTCTGCCACCAGGAGGATGCCGTATTTTTCGGTTATCTCCCTGAGCTTTACCATGTATTCCCGGGGAGGCACTATGAAGCCCCCTTCCCCTATCACCGGCTCAATGACCACTGCGGCCACCTCCTCGGGATCCACATGGGTTATGAAGAACTCCTCAATGTAGGAGGCGCACTTTATGTTGCAGTCCGGATAATTGCTGGAAAAGGGGCAGCGATAACAATAGGGATAGGGAAGCCGGTAAATTTCAGAAGGAAAGGGGCCAAAGCCCTTCTTATAGGGAACCACCTTGGAGGTCATGGCCAAGGTGAGCAGGGTTCTTCCGTGGAAGGCGTGTTCAAAGACCACAATCCCTGGCCTGGAAGTGTAATGCCGGGCAATTTTAACTGCATTTTCCACAGCCTCTGCTCCGGAATTGACCAGAAAACCCTTTTTGGGGAAATCCCCCGGAAAAAGGCTTACCAGTTTTTCAACCACCCGAAGATAGGGCTCGTGCATGGCAGTGTGGAAACAGGAGCCCAGAAACTTCTCCGCCTGGGTCTTTACCGCCTCTTTAACTTCGGGGTTGGTGTGCCCTACATTCAGGGAACCTATGGCCCCGGCAAAATCAATGAACCTTTTCCCGTCCTTTCCCCATACTATCGCTCCCTCAGCCCTTTCAATGAAAACCGGATTGGTGTTGTAAACCCCCCGGGGAATGAGCCTATCCCTTTTCCTGAGAAGCTCCTCCTTCATAATGTCTCCTTAGAATTTATAGCTGGCCACTATGGCGAAAACCCTCTGGCCTATTCCAACCACCGGCTTCTGCCACCTGGGATTTACTCCTATGTAACTGGCATCAGGGGGTATGGTGAGGTGCTGTCCGTATTTGCGGAGCAAATAGGAGTTCCCGAGGATGTTAAGCCCGTCCACTGATAAAGTAAGGGTTCCTCCAGCCACCTGGAAATCCCTTCCCAGCCTTATGTTGAGGTTCTTGTAGGCAGGTCCCCGGCGGGTTCCAACGGGCTCAGAAAGGACCTCGGTGTAGAAATAGGGGTCTATGCCCGGAATCCCGGGGTTGTAAACCACCACGGTTCTCTGGAGGGGAACACCGCTCATATACATGAAGTTGAAACTGAACATAATCTCAGCAGGAAGCATGTAGGCACCCACCACCTTTAAAACCACCGGCCTGTCCAAGGTGGGAACCGAACCTTCCCTGTTTACCATCCAGTTAGGGGAATCAAAGGCAACGCTCACCCCGTTGGTTTCGTAGAAGGAATTTCCTATGGTTGCCCTGGCTTTGGAGAGGGTGAGGGAGGCCAGCAGGGACCAGCCGTGGGAGAAGGGCTTGGTTATCACAAGCTCCACTCCATCGTATTTCCTGTAGGCCTGAGGGGGATTGGTAATCCAGAATTTTCCGGCAGGGGCTCCTGCCTTGAGGAAGTAAACGGTGTATGTTTTATCATCGGAGGTTCCCAGCTTGGCATCGTAGCCAGGGTCATGAACCTCAATGGGAACCCACCACTCATCGGTTCTTGCTATGTCAATGTCCTCTATTATGTCCTTCTCGTAGCGATGAATGTAGCTCAAGCAGACCCTGAGGCCCTCAATGGGCTCTCCTTCTAAACTGACCACATATTCGTCGGTATGGGGTGCCTTAAGATTTGGGTCTATCCTGTCCAAGGGGTTAAGGTATCCGCCCCAGGAATAAACCATGTAATAAAAGTCCGAACCGTCAAAATCGTATTTCCCGTTAAAGTTAAGGTCATACCAGTAATAGGCAGCGTAGGGATAATACATGGGGTTTATGTTGGAGGTGTATTGGAGGTTCATGTAGGAGTAATACCTGCCGTAAAAGGCCTTGAGAGCTGCCCTTCCGTTTCCGAAGAGGTCAAAGATAACCCCAACCCTGGGGGAGATTGTCTTCCAGTTCATGTAATCCTTTATTTCGCTTATGCTCCTGGGGGCGAAGAACTGGTCGTGGGGAGCGGGAATTATCCCTGCCTGGTAAAGGGCATACCACTGGGGATTTCCGGTGGTGGATTGCGGAGGAATGTAGGCTTTGCTGTAGTCAAATCGGACCCCGAGGTTGAAATAAAGCCTTTTTCCTAAATTGAAGGTATCCTGAATGTAGCCGCTTATCCTCCTCATCCTGTCCTTCTGGACGCTGTCTCCGGATTTGGTTCCCACAGAACGGGCAACGAAGTATCCTATCCAGTTAACCCCGAACCAGGAAGGAAGCCCGTAGTTGCCGTTCTCAGTCCAGTAAACTCCAGGATAAAGTCCGTTCCAGGACTCGGGCATCCAGGTATCCCAATCGTCCTTGGCCAGTTCAAATTCCAGGCCCATTTTCAACTCGTGATTCCCCCCTAAGAAGTTATCAATAAATTTGGTAAGGGAGGCCATGGCCTGAAACCTTCCCCTGTGATAAACCTCGTTCATCCAATATCCCCTCCAGAACTTGGCCCAGCCTATGTCGTAATGGCGATAACCGGTGCCCTCCTGCATGAGAAGCGGGAAATACTTGTAAATATAACCTGCCCTTAAATCCAGGTAGGCGGTGGGGGATATGTTCCAGTTCCACTTAAGATAGGTCATGAAGTCCTTTTCATGGTCCCATACCGGGGCTGCGTCCTTATCATAAACCCAGCCTATGTAAGCGGGATCGCCCTGGGTAACCACTCCGGTATGAACCTCCCAGTAGGGTTCGTAACTTATAAGGTAACTCAGCGCCCAGTCAAACCTGTGGGCTGGCGAGGGCTGGAAGGAGAGTTTTGAAAAGAATTCGGTTTCGTGATGCTGAACCTCAGGTTCAAAGCCCGGGGCGTGGTAGGACCAGTCCAGTTTCCTGGCGGATAGGAAATACCAGAGTTTGTTTTTGGAAATGGGACCACCGATATTGAAGCCCCCGTCAAAATTCCACAGAGTCTTGTAGGGTTCAAAGGCCCCGTCCTCCATAACCCCTCTTCCAGGGGAGTCCGAGGAGAAGCCCGGGGGAATGAGGTAAAAATTGAGCTCTCCCCCGAAGCGGTTACTTCCGCTTTTAGTAACTATGTTTACATAGGCACCATTTCCCTCGCCTACCTCTGCAGGATGACCTGCGGTTTCAATCTCCACCTCCTGAATTACATTGTAATTCAGATTGGTGGAAAGATAGCTGTGGCGGGGGTCGTTCATCATGAATCCGTCAAAGGCGTAGATGTTTTCCCTTATGGAGGAGCCATGGGTGGAGAAGGTCCTGCTGTAGCGGACATTGTCGGTAACTATGCCAGGGGAGGTGTTGATTATGTCGTAAAGGTCCCTCTGAATTGGAGCGTCCTCCACTACTTCCTTTCCTATGTTCACGGAGCTTTTGGCTTCCTCCACGGAAATCGCAGGCATTTTGGCTTTCACGGTGACTTCCTGATGGAGGGTTGAGGGCTTAAGCACAACCTTTATAAAGGAAGTTTTTCCCACCCTCACCAGAATGTCCTTCACCACCACGGTTTCAAATCCCTTCAGCGAGACCTTTAACTGGTAATGTCCCGGCGGAAGGTTGGCGAAGAAGAAAACTCCATCCCTTCCCGTGGAAAATGTGATAGGATTAATTAAGGGTTCGCCCGAAAGGAGCACGGAGGC
>JALXBI010000052.1 GCA_026991555.1 Candidatus Aminicenantota bacterium | reverse complement strand
GGGGTGTTTTGGGGAGGAGTTTTTCTTCTGAGGTAAAGTTTTGGGGAAATTTTTGGGGGAAAATTAAAAAAAGGGTCTGTCCCCAATTTTTGGGGCATTTCCTATAGGTATTCCTAAAACATCAAACAATAAGAAGGAATATAGAAGGAATATTTTCCTCAATGTGAAACTTTGTTCTAAACTTATAGGGTCATGACGACAATGAAACTTAAAATTTTTCCTTTCTTTTTCATGTTGCTGGCGATTTCTGCCCGAGAGTTTCCACGTTGGGTTTACGGGGCCAGGATTGCCACTCCTTATGACCTTGAAGCCTATTGGGGAGACTGGAAGGAAAGCGTAAGGAAGGCCGTGGAGGACGGGGCCCGAGTAATTCTGGACTGGTCAGAGGCAGGTAATTCCTGGAAATGCCTTTACGACCCGTGCCTTTCCAGGGAAATTCAAAAGATAAGGTCAAAGGCTGAATTCGTCCATTCTCATTTTCCAGGGGTAAAAATAATTTTGTATGTTGCTCCCCTGGAATATGTAACCCATGGGCTGGACAGCAATGGGGACGGGAAGGTTGACCCTGGCAAGAGGCAGTTTAGCCTTTTCTTAAATCATACCGACTGGGTACAGATGGGAATTTCAGGGCGAAGGGCGGTTTTCTTCGGTTCTTATCCGGAGATGCCCTTCTGGGTGTGTGCTTCCTGTGAGGATGTATGGCTTACCCCGGCCCATCCCCGGGTGAGGGAACTCCACCTGAGACAGGCGGAAAAACTGGCCCAATCAGGGGCCGACGGGTTATGGCTGGATGTCCCCTTCCTGCTTTACGACTACGGGGAAACCTGGGTTAACCAGTGGCCTGACCTGGGCCCTGATGCCCGCAGCATGTTCAAACAGGATACCGGAAAAAGCCTTCCTGCTCCGCCTTTTTCACCGGACTGGTCCTCGGAGGCATGGTTGAGGTTCGTCCGCTGGAGGTATAAATTGATAAGGGAATTCATTGAGGAGTATAACAGGACCCTGAAGGACAAAAATCGGGATTTTCTCCTGGCCATAGAAACCTCTGTGGACTATACAGTTGCTCTCACCCAGACAGCCTCCGATCCCAAGGACATGGCAGAGGTGGCGGACCTGGTGGCCCACGAAATTGGAGGGGTTGAGGAGACGGCCCAGGCCTATACTTGGCTTTACTTCCTGGCAAGGCTTAAAGCCTGGAGGGACATAGACCTATTCCTTGGAAAACCCTCCTGGTCCCTTTCCTATGTCTTCTCCTGGGCCCCGGACCTGGAAAACACCGTAAAACTTCACGCTGCCTCTCTAATTCTCAACGGCTTTTCCTACTATACCTCTGGAAACGAAACCATGTCCGGCGTTCCCAACCCTTCCCTGAGAAAAAGGGTTTTCAAATGGATTGGAAAAAATCTAAACCTCTACAACCCCTCCATACTACCATATTCCCCAATCGGGGTGGTCTTCTCCCGCAGAAGTCTGGATTATTCTTCCCAGGGAAGGGACGAAAGGGGGGACTACGCTGATGGGTTCTATGGAACGGTTATGCTTTTGTTGCAGTCCCATCTTCCCTTTGTGGTAATCCACGAGGATTTTCTGGCCCGGATGGACCTCTCCCATTTTTCCCTCCTCATTCTCCCGGACATGAGGGCCATAAGTGATGAGGAGGCGGAGATACTGAGAAAATATGTGAAGGCAGGGGGGAAAATAATAGCAACAGCTCAAACTTCCCTCTGGGATGAGCTGGGAAGGGAAAGGGAGCGATTTGCCCTTTCCGATGTTTTCGGCATAGACCATCCAGGAAACCTCATCCATGAGAACCGGTTCGGGAAAGGATTTTCCCTCTATTGCGGTTTTTCCTGGGAAAAGGAATTTCTATGGGCAGCCTCCCCATGGGATGTGGAGGGAGGTGAGGCCTCCTGGGAGGATGCTGAGTTTTATAGAAACAAGTTCCTTAAGCTTATTTCAAGGGCAGGGCTTTCTTTTCCCATAAAAATAAAAGCTTCCCCATGGATGATTCCCACCTTCTGGTGCACCCCATCAGGGATGGAGATAAGGTTCGTGAACCTGAAGGGGATAAGATTTGGGAATTCTTCCCCTTCTAAATCTTCTGTGGAGGTTCAATTTCCCTCCCCTATTTCAGCTTCTTACCTCCCATTTCTTGGTTTTTGGAAAATTTTTCCGGCCAGGGCAAACTTGAACATAGAAATTAATTTCGGAGGTGTTCTAAGGGCAAATGGAATTTATCTTCCCCAATGTTTTCTTCACTTTTTCTCAAGAAAAAAATAAAATTTTCCCTTGGAGGCAATTATGAAAAAAATTTTATCCTTCTTTCTTCTCGTTTTATTAATCCTGGCAGTCCAGCCCCCGGAAAAATTCCTTGGATTCAGGCCCGGGGCGGACAGGAAACTGGCGGATTACGGACAGATTATTTCCTACCTTAAAACCTTGGAGGAAAGCGGAAGGCTCAAACTGGTGAAAATAGGAAAGACCACCTTAGGAAAGGACATGTATATCGCCATAATAACCTCAAAGCGGAACATGGAAGCCCTGGACCATTACAGGGCGCTTGCCCGCCAGATTTATTTCGGCCACGACCCTTCGGTGGTTGAAAAGGCGAAACCAGTTTTCCTCATCTCCTGCTCCATTCACTCCACGGAAATAGGAGCCTCCCAGATGTCCATGGAACTGGCCTACAGGCTGGTGGCGGAAAAGGACCCCAGGGCAAGGGAAATTCTGGAAAATGTAATATTCATTTTAGTTCCATCCTCCAATCCTGACGGAATAGACATGGTGGTGGACTGGTACAGAAAGACCTTAGGAACCCCTGACGAGGGAAAAGCCATGCCCTGGCTTTATCACCACTATGCAGGCCACGACGACAACCGCGACTGGTACATGCTCAACCTGGCAGAGTCAAGGAACCTTACCAGAATTTTCTACAGGGAATGGTTCCCGGTGGTTATCTTAGACGAGCACCAGATGGGCTCCACCGGAGCGAGGCTTTTCCTCCCTCCCTTCAAGGAGCCCCCTTCCTTCTCTGTGAACAACCTTACCTGGCGCTTAGTAAACCTCTTAGGAACTTACATGTCCTATAAAGTGGAGGACAGCGGAAAAAGCGGTGTCCTTTCCTACGAACTCTTTACTGCCTGGTGGATAGGGGCCTTGGACGATACCGCCTGGTTCCACAATTCGGTGGGTCTTCTCTCTGAGATGGCCAGCGTTAAAATAGCAACTCCGATTTATGTGGAGCCCACAGAACTTTCCATAAGCTGGAGCGACAGGGCATACGGTAAAAAGGTGGCCTTCCCCAATCCGTGGAAGGGTGGCTGGTGGAGGCTCAGGGATATCGTGGATTATGAACTGGAGCTCTCGTTGGCTGCCCTTGACTATGTGGCCAAAAATCCCAAGGAAATCCTGACGACTATATATAAGATAAACAGAACGGAAGAGGAACTGGGTAGGAAGCAAAAACCCTATGCTTATCTTATACCTGCCTCTCAGCAGGACCCGGTAAGAACGGCTAAAATGATACAGAGGCTTGTGTGGGGAGGGGTAAAGGTTTACAGGATAAAGAAGGACCAGGGCATTTTCAAGGCCGGGGATTTCTACATCCCACTTTCCCAGCCCTACAGGCCTTACATAGAGGAACTCTTTGTCCGGAGAAAATATCCTCTGAAGGAAAGACCCTATGATGTTACCACCACCTTCCTTCCTGGGTTCATGGGGGTAAAATTCCAGCCGGTAAACCAGAGGGTTTCCTTGGACCTTGAACCCGTTGAGAACCCTTTCCCTCAGGGAAAAGTCATAGGGGAGGGTAAATACTTCTGCGGATGCGGTAAAGTGAACTATGTTTACAGGGCTGCCATAGAGGCTGCAAAGGAGAAGGGGAAAATTTACCGGGAACCAGGAAGCGGGAAAATATGCATGGAAATTTCAAAGTCCCTGGCAGAGAGGCTGGCTAAGGAAAACCACATAACCCTCAAGGGCAAGGATTCCCTCAAGGGATATCTGGAGGTTAAATTCCCAAGGATAGCCATATACAAGCAATGGGGACATGTGATGACAGAAGGATGGCTCAGATATCTGTTTGACGAATACAAAATTCCCTACAAGGTTATACACAACAAGGACATAAAGGAAGGGAAACTTAAGGACTACGACCTCATATTCTTCCCGTCCCTTTCTCCCAACTTCATTATGGGCACGGAAAAGCCTAAGGGAATTTATCGCTGGTATATGAACCTTCCCAAAAAATACAGCGGAGGCATCGGGAAGGAGGGGGTTAAGAACCTGATTAAATTCGTCTCGGCAGGAGGAAGGATTGTCCTTATGGGAAAAGCGGTGGGCCTGGCATGGAAGGCCTTTGAGCTTCCGGTAATGGACGGTCTCGCCAGGGCCAAAGACTTCTTCTGTCCCCATGCCCTTTTGAAAATAAAGGTAAGAGACGAGCTTCCCTTAGGCTACTCCTTCAACGAGGATGAGATGGGGATCTTCTATGGTTCCGTGGCCATGAGAACCTTCATCCCCCTCCGTCCCTATGTGGACCGCAGGGTGGTTGCTTACTTTCCTGACGACGACCTCTTAGTTGCCGGATATCTGAGCGGAGGGGATAAACTCAAAAGACTGGCTGCGGTGGTGGACATAAAATACAGGAAGGGAAGGTTCCACCTCATAGGCATAGATGCCCTTTACAGGGCCCAGGCAGCGGGCACCTTCAGGTTCATCCTGAATTCCATTCTATACCCGGAGGGCGCATGGTAACATACAGGGAGGCCGGGGTAGATTTAGAAAAGGCAGACAGAGCGGTAAAAATAATCGCGCAGGTCCTGAAAAAATACGGGGTCTCCCCGTCCCAGTTCGGGCTTTTCGGTGGAATTTACAAAATTTCGGGCACCAACCTCATAGCCAGCGCCGACGGGGTAGGCACCAAGCTAAAAATAGCCTTCATGACAGCAAGGCACGACACCGTGGGTCAGGACCTGGTAAACCACTGCGTAAACGACATCTTCGTCCACGGAGCAGACCCCCTTTTCTTCATGGATTACATAGCCATGGGGAAATTAGACCTGGAGGTTCTTCGCAGCATAATGGAAGGCTTTGCCTCAGCCTGTTCCCGGGTGGGGTGCCTGATTTTAGGAGGGGAAACCGCTGAAATGCCGGGCTTCTATCCCGAAGGGGAATACGACCTTGTGGGCTTTATAGTGGGAAAAATTGACGGCAAGCCCATAGACGGAAGGGAAATCAGGGAGGGGGATAGGATAATAGCCCTTCCCTCCTCCGGACTTCACACCAACGGTTATTCCTTGGCAAGGAAAATAATCTTTGAAAAACTCCGCCTTTCCCCTTCTGCGCCCCTTCCCTGGGCCCCTGATCAGAGTTTTGCCGACGAGCTCCTTAAGGTTCATCGTCAATACTACACCGCGCTGAAAGATGCCAGACCGCTCATAAAGGGAATGGCCCACATAACCGGAGGGGGAATTCCCGGAAATCTCATAAGAATCCTCCCTAAAGGGAAAAAGGCAGTTATAAGAAAGGGGACCTGGGAGGTTCCTGAGATATTCAATTTCCTGATAAAAGAAGGGGAACTAAGCGAGGAGGAGGCCTTCAGGGCCTTCAACATGGGTATAGGTATGCTGGTCATAGGGGAGGATGGGCTTGAAAAATACCTTGAGGAGAGAGGGGAAAAATTCTGGGTGGTGGGGGAGATAGAAAAGGGAGAAGGGGTAGAGATAGTATGAAGGGTAAAATAGCGGTTCTTCTTTCGGGAAGGGGCTCAAACTTCAGGGCCCTTTACAGGGCCACAAAGGAGGGGAAGATACCCGCGGAGATAGTTCTTGTGATAACAGACAGGAAGGACGCTCCGGGGGCGGCCTCCGCCAGGGAATACGGAATTGAAACCCTATACTTCAGGAGGAAGGATTATCCGGACAGGGTCTCCTTTGACTTAGCCATGGCCCGGGAGATTGAGAAAAGGGAGGTGGACCTCATATGCCTTGCAGGATACATGAGAATACTGTCTCCGGAATTCGTCCGGAAATTTCCCCTTAGAATAATGAACATTCACCCTGCCCTCCTACCTTCCTTTCCAGGTCTTCATGCCCAGAGGCAGGCCTTAGAATACGGGGTCAAGTTCAGCGGAGCCACAGTTCACTTTGTGGACGAGGGGGTGGACAGCGGTCCCATAATCCTTCAGGCGGTGGTTCCAGTATACCCCTGGGACAGTGAGGAAAGCCTCTCGGCCAGGATTTTAAAACAGGAGCACAGGATTTATCCCGAGGCGGTAAGGCTTTTCTTTGAGGGAAAACTGGAAGTTAGGGGAAGGAGGGTCTTTATAAAAGGGGAGGGGGAAAGGCAGGGAAGGATTTCACTCCTTTACAGGGATTACCATTCCAAGGCCTCAGGAGCCCTTTTCTCCTCCATAGCCCACAAAATAAACAATAAACTCACCTCGGTTATAGCCAATGCTCAGCTTCTTCAGATGGACGGAAATCCCGCTGGGGCATCCATATTCTCCTCAGCCACCGAGGCCTCAGGGATTCTCAGCAGAACCCTGGAGTTCTTCTCCTTCAAGAAGGGGGAGGCAGAGGGGGAGGTGGACCTGGCAGAGCTGGTATCCAGGATTTTCGGAGGGGAGCACCCAAAGGTTGACTTTCCCGTGGACCCTGGCCTTTTCTCCTTAGTTTTAGAGGAGATAAAGGAAAATGCGGAAAGGCATGGGGATGTTAAGGTATCCCTGAGGAGGGAAGGATCCCAGGTGATTCTGGAAGTTTCCAATAGGGGTCCCTTGGAGCCTGAGGCAGTTAAAAAGGCCTTTGAGCCCTTTTTCTCCACAGAAGGAAGAGCGGGTCTTGGTCTTAACCTGATTCACGGGATAATCACCAGGGCCTATTACGGGAACATAAACTTAGAGGAAAGGGAAGGAAGGGTGTTTCTCACCCTGAAACTTCCCATTCTAAAATAACTCTATTCCCAGGTCAGGGGTAACCTGGAGGAATCCCTTGAAGCCTTTCCAGCCCTCCATCTGGAATTTTTGACCGGCTACCACCACTGCAGTTTTCCCCACCAGCCCCCTGGACCTTACCGCTATGTTTTCGGTAACCGAAGTGCAACAGAGTTCCTCCTCAACTTTCCCCTTCCAGTAATAAAGGGATCTTTCACCGCTGGAGTAAGCGTAAAGGGATTTGCCGTCGGAAAGGATGAAGTTCAGATAATCATAGGAGGTGAGCTTCTTTACCTCCTCAACGGCCTTTTTAAGACCCTGCTTCAGGTCTCCCTCTGCATTCTGGAGCAGGAAATAAAAAAGCCTTTCGCTGTCGGTCTCCCCCTTTATTTTCTCTTTCCACTGGGGTTTCAGGGCCTGTTCCAGTTTTTTCCAGTCCCTGAGAGTCCCGCCATGGATGAACATGTAGTTCTTGTAGGTAAAGGGATGGGTGTTTATGGCCTCTGCTTCTCCCACCGTTTTCCTTCTTGCGTGAAAAAGGACTATTTTTGAATGTATGGTTTCTGCAAGCCGCCAAACTCCCTTGGGATCAGAACCCACCAACTTCACCGAATGAAGGACGTCTTTTTCGTACCATCCAACCCCTATTCCTTCCCTCAGCTGGGCCACCACCTTTTCCGTGGCATCCGGGTTCAGAATCACGAAACTTACATCAACCACATCCTGGGTAATTAAGGCAAATAGTCTACTCATGAAAATATTCTAACACGAAAATTTCTCCAGGCCACCCATCAAAAAGGGGACAGACCCTAAAAAAGGGGAAAAAAAATAAATGAACCATTTCGGCGGGCTTTATTTTAGATTCTTTCTATCCTTCCTTGGAAAGTGAATAAAACATGCGAAGGTTTTTCTCAACCCTCCTGCTAATTTCACCAAAGGGCTTTTCCATCATAAATTCGCAAACTTCCTCTATCTTGGAAGCGGCATAAATTTCAAATTTTCCCGTTTTTATGGCCTCTACGACTTCATCCTTGAGATTCAGGTCCTGAACATTGTCTGCGGGAATAACCACCCCCTTCTTTCCCCGCAGGCCCTTCATTTTACAAACCTCAAAGAATCCTTCTATTTTCTCGTTCACCCCTCCCACGGCCTGAATCTCCCCCTTCTGGTTAACCGAACCAGTTAGAGCAAAATTCTGCTTCACCGGAAGGCCAGAAATGGCGGAGAGGAGGGCAAGAAATTCCGCTGCCGAAGCAGAATCCCCGTCTATTTCCGAATAACTCTGCTCAAATACCAGCCTTGCGGAAAGGGTGAGGGGAAAATCCCGGGCAAATCTTTCGGTTAAAAGACCGTTAATTATACAAACCCCCTTGGTATGGATTGGACCTGAAAGGGCAGCTTCCTTTTCTATGTTTACTATTCCTTCCTTGCCCGGGCCTGCAGTGGCAGTTATTTTAACAGGCCTTCCAAAACTTAAGCCATCCACCCCAATGAAGGTAAGTCCGTTGATCTGTCCTACTCTTCTTCCTGAAACCTCTACCTTCAGGATGTTTTTCCTGAAGTATTCCATTTCCTTTCTTTTGAAAATGGAAATCCTTTCTTCCCTTTCGAGAAGAGCCTTTTTTATGTCCGCCGCCTCAATGCCTTTGGCTTTCCTTTCCTTGGCCAGAAAATCCGCCTCGGCCATTATTTCGGTCATAAGCCCAAAATTGGTGCTTACATTTTTCTTTGATTCCACCTGCTTTGCCAGATAACGAACCAGTTCCTTAAATCCACTTCTGGTGAGCGGGAGATATCCCCTCCCCCTATTGTATCCCACAAAAAAGGAGGAAAGGGCCCTGAGGTTTTTCCTGTTTATGGGCATTTCCCAGTCAAATTCCGCCTTTATCTTGAAAACCTCCTTGAACTCCGGGTCAAGCCTGTAAAGGAGCGAATACATTCTATAGGAACCGATGAGAATAACCTTCACCTCCACGGGTATGGGAAGGGGTTTAATTCCCTTGGTGGAAACCGGGTTTAATAGGCTCTCTAAGTCCTCTATGCGAACCGTGCCGGTCTCAAGGGCCCTCTTCAGGGTTTTCCACACCAAGGGATTGGTAAGGTCCTCCGCGTGGATTATAAGAAACCCACCGTTGGCCCTTATTAAGGAGCCCGCTTTTATCATGGTAAAATCCGTGGTATAGGTGCCTAAAACCGCCTCCCTTTCTATGGTCCCTATGAGGTTTTTATAGGTAGGATTGGTTTCTATTATAAGAGGAGCTCCTTTAAGCCTGGAATTGTCCACAGCTAAGTTTATTGAAAATTTTCTTTTAGCCGCCTTAAGGTATTCGTCCCGATCTTCACCGCTAAGGTGCTTTATATCCTGGGGTATTTTCAGGAAGGCTTCTTTAGCAGAAGAAAAGAACTGCTCGCCCTCAGGGCTCTGACTCAGGAGTTTCCTGGCTCCCTTGAGCACTTCGTCCCAGCGCCGGGCCAGGAGTTTTCTTACGGCTTCCACCATGGCAGTTCTCATTTCCTCATCCATTTTCTTCTTCTCGTCGGAGAGTTCTTCAATCTTCTGCTCCAGTTCCCGCCTTTTTTTCTCTATCCTTTCCCTTTCCTTTGGAGAAAGAGCATTAAATTCTTCAGGGGAAAGTTTTTTACCTTCCTTTATGGGAACCATGGCCACCCCTGCCTGGGAAACTTCTATGGCAAAACCCATCTCTAAGGCGATCCTGTTGAGCATGTCTATAAATTCTTTGTGCCTTCTATCGTATTCCTTTCTCCTTTCCTCGGTGGCCTTCTGAAATTCCTGGGTAGATTCAATTTTGACCGCATAATCCAGAAGCTCGTTTATGCCCTTAGAAAATTCCTCTGCAAGCCTCTTCCCGTCCCCAGGTCTCAAAAATAGGGGGATAGGGGAATAGGGGTCGGAAAAATTGTTTACGAAAACCAGGTCAGGAGGGGTCTTCCTCTTAGATGCGATTTCCTCAAGAAAAGCCCTCACTGCAGAGGTTCTTCCGGTTCCGGGCTCTCCGGCCACGAAAACATTGAATCCTCTTTTTTCTATGTTAAGCCCAACCCTGAGTGCCTTTAAAGCGTTCTCCTGTCCGATAATCCCCTTTACCGGAGTGAGTCTGGAGAAATCCGTAGGAATAAGACTTTCAGGTAAATCAAAGGAAGCTTCTTCAGGATTTATTTTCCTCACTGAAGACTCCTATTTTCCTGTATTTTTCGTATCTTTTATTTATTCTCTCCTCCGGGTCCATGTCCATAAGCTCCTGCAGGTTTCTCCAGAGGGCCTCGTCCACGGCCTCAGCGGCCATCTCGGGAAAACTGTGGGCCCCTCCTGGAGGCTCCGGGATTATCTCGTCCGCTATGCCGAAGGAAAAGATGTCCTCTGCAGTAAGCTTGAGGTTCTCCGCCGCCTCCTTCACTGCCCCCTGATTTTTCCACAGGATGGCAGCGCAGCCTTCAGGGGAAATTACTGAGTAAATGGAGAACTCCATCATAAGAATCCGGTCCGCAACTCCTATTCCTAAGGCTCCTCCGCTCCCACCTTCGCCTATAACCACGGAAACCACGGGAACCCTGAGCCCTGCCATTTCCCTGAGATTATAAGCGATGGCTTCTGCCTGCCCCCTTTCCTCGGAGCCTATCCCCGGGTATGCTCCTGGGGTGTCTATGAAGGTAATGACCGGAAGGCGGAATTTCTCTGCCAGTTTCATAATCCTTATAGCCTTGCGGTATCCTTCAGGGTTCGCCTGACCGAAATTCCTTTTAAGCCTTTCCTGGGTGGTCCTTCCCTTCTGATGTCCAACCACCCCCACAGATTGTCCGTGGTAAAAACCAAAGCCCGCAACGATGGCAGGGTCGTCGGCAAATCTCCTGTCCCCATGAAGTTCCACGAAGTCGTCGAATAACCTGTAAATATAGTCCAGGGTATAGGGACGGAGGGGATGGCGGGCAAGAAGGGTTTTCTGCCAGCGGTTAAGGGAAGAGGTTATCCTCCTCCACTCCTTCTCCAGAATTTTCATAAGTTCCCTTTCCTTCTTTTTAGACTCTTCATCCCTTCTTTTCTGAAGTTCCCTTATCTCCTCCCTTATCTTGACTATGGGCTCCTCAAAGGGGAGGACGTTTTTCTTGGACATTTTCACCCCCTGAGTTCTTTAAGAATTAACTCGGCGACCCTTTTTCCCGAGAGAAACATGCCGCCGAATATGGGGCCCATTCTGGGCCCACCAAAGGTTGCATTGGCTGCCATACCGGCCACTATAAGCCCGGGAAATACCTCTTTGGTATTGGCTGCAACGAAGCTCTCCGCTTTCTCTGCCCACATGGACCTTTCCCCTTCCATTTTCCCCGAAGGGGTTTTCAACTTAACCTTGCTCTTTTCCTGAAGCACCCTTACAACCTCTGCGTCGTGGCCCGTAGCATCCACGGTGAATTTCGAATGTATTGCTAAGGGGTCCACATGAAGACCAGCCACCTCAACTGCAGACCAGTTTATGACCGCTCCTGCAACCCTTCCTTCCTTCAGGATAACATCTTCAAGGAAAATTCCGTTAAGTATCACAGCACCGGCAAGAATAGCCTTGGAAGCAAGGGTAGCGGCAACAAGGACCGAATCAGCAACAAAGTAATCGGGAAAAATCTCCCTGGAAGGGATTCCAAATTCGTCCAGTATTTCCTTACCTTCCTTCTGAACCACAAGGTAATTGAACATCATTCCCCCACCCCATATTCCCCCTCCAATGCTGAGTTTCTTTTCTAAGATGGTAACCTTAAGTCCCTGGAGGGCAAGATAATAGGCCGCTACCATACCGGAAGGTCCGCTTCCTGCAATGAGAACATCGTTTTCAAGGCGGTCCACCAGCCTCTGGCTGTAGGTTCTTATAATAGCTTCGGATATTTTCTTCTCTTCAATCATAGCAACCTCCGTATTTCTTAATTATCCTACTAAAAAATCCTGTTGACAACCAGAGAGCTTTGATAATAAATTATAGTTGGAATCCAAAAGGGAGGTTAACCATGGTAAAAGTAGCCATCAACGGATTTGGAAGAATAGGCAGAAATTTCTTCAGGGCTTCCTTCGGAAGCAAGGATTTTGAGATAGTGGCCATAAACGACATAACCGATGCCCATACCCTGGCCCATCTTCTGAAATACGACTCTGTTATGGGGAAATACGAAAGGGAGGTTTCCTACGAAGGGGATTATTTAATAGTTGACGGAAAAAAGATAAGGGTATTCGCCATAAAGGACCCAGGGGAAATTCCCTGGTCCGATTACGGGGTGGATATAGTTATTGAATCCACAGGCAGGTTCAGGGACAGGGAGAACGCTTCCAAGCACCTTAGGGGAACCGTCAAGAAGGTGATAATATCAGCCCCGGCCAAGGAACCGGACATAACCATAGTCCTTGGGGTAAATCACAGGGACTATGATCCTGAAAAACACCACATAATCTCCAATGCCTCCTGCACCACCAATTGCTTCGCCCCGGTGACCAAGGTCATTGACGAGGCCTTCGGCATAGTTCACGGACAGATGGTAACGGTTCACTCCTACACCAACGACCAGAGAATTCTTGACCTTCCCCACAGGGACCTGAGGAGAGCCAGGGCTGCTGCCATGTCCATGATTCCAACTACCACCGGAGCTGCCAAGGCAATAATGGAGGTTCTACCCCATCTTAAGGGGAAACTCCACGCCATTTCAGTAAGGGTTCCTACCCCTGACGCCTCCCTGATAGACTTCGTGGTGGAGGTTAAAAAATCTACCACCGAGGAAGAGGTAAGGGAGGCCTTTATAAAGGCAGCAGAGGGAGAACTCAAGGGAATTCTCGCCGTAACCGATGAACCCTTGGTTTCCACCGATTACATAAAGAATCCATATTCCGCCACCGTGGACCTTCCCTTCCTGAAGGTGGTGGACGGAACCCTTATCAAGGTTCTCGCCTGGTATGACAACGAATGGGGATATTCCAACAGGCTGGCAGAACTTGCGGAAATGGTGGGGAGGAGTCTATGAAGTATGTGGACCAGCTCCCTGTGGACGGGAAAACGGTGTTTCTGAGGGTGGATTTTAATGTCCCCCTCAGGGAAGGGAAGGTGGAGGACGATACCAGGATAAGGGCTGCCCTTCCCACCATAAATTATCTCCTCCAGAGGAAGGCAAAACTGGTCCTCGCCTCCCACTTAGGAAGACCCAAGGGAAAGGCCGTAAAGGAACTTTCCCTGAAGCCCGTGGCAGAGCACTTGGGAAAACTCCTGGGAAGGCCTGTCAAATTCTCCCCCCGGACAGTTGGAGAAGAAGCGGACAGAATGAAGGAAGGGCTGAGGGAAGGGGATGTGCTTCTGCTGGAGAACCTCAGGTTCAATCCAGGGGAAACCAAGGACGATGAGGAATTTGCAAGGCAACTTTCAAGGGGCATAGAGGTTTATGTAAACGATGCCTTTGGAACCTGCCACCGGGCCCACGCATCGGTCCACGCTCTGGCTAAGCTCATCAGCGTAAAGGGAGCCGGATTTCTCATAAAAAAGGAGGTGGAGAACCTGTCCAAGGCCCTGCGTAACCCATCCCATCCCTATGTTCTCATAGTAGGAGGGGCCAAGGTTTCTGATAAAATTCCCATCCTTGAAAACCTCATGGGGCATGCGGACAGGGTTCTGGTGGGGGGAGCCATGGCCTACACCTTCCTTAAAGTCTTGGGAAAGCCCGTGGGAGACTCCTTGGTTGAGGAGGAGAGACTGGAGGATGCGGAAAGGATTTTAAAGGAAGCGGAAGAAAGGGGCATAGAATTTCTCCTTCCCAAGGACCACCGCTGCGTAAGGGAAATAAAACCAGGGGCTGAAATAAGGGTAATGGAAGAAATAGAGAGCGGATGGAAAGGGGTGGACATAGGCCCTGAGACCGAGAAAATTTACAGGAGCAAAATAGCAGATGCTGCAACCGTGGTCTGGAACGGGCCCATGGGGATATTTGAAATTGAGGAATTCTCCCACGGGACTGTGGCTGTGGCTGAGGCAGTGGCGGAAAGCAGTGCCTTCTCGGTGGTGGGCGGAGGAGATTCTGCCTCGGCGGTGAAGAAGGCAGGGGTGAGCGATAAAATTTCCCACATTTCCACAGGGGGAGGGGCCTCCTTGGAATTCCTTTCGGGAAAACCCCTTCCCGGACTTCAGGCTCTGGAGGAAGAATGAGACCCTTTGTAGCAGGAAACTGGAAGATGAACAACGGCCCCATAAGGGGAAAGGCCTTTTTTGAGGAAATAAAGAAATTTCCCCTCGAAAGGGCAGAGGTTGTAATATTTCCTCCCTTTATAACGATACCCTATGTAAAAAAACTGGCGGAGGAAAAGGGAATTTCCTTGGGCGCCCAGAACGCCTACTGGAGGAAAGAGGGAGCCTTTACCGGGGAGATATCCTTAGAAATGCTCATTGAAGCCGGGGTGGATTATGTGCTCGTGGGACATTCGGAAAGGAGAAACATCTTCGGGGAGAGCGACGAGGAGATAAACCTGAAGCTCAAGGCGGTCCTCAGGGCAGGGCTGAGGCCCGTTCTCTGTGTAGGTGAGAACCTTGCCGAAAGGGAAGAGGGAAGAACCAGGGAAAAGGTAAGGTTTCAGTTGGATGCAGACCTTTCAGGAATCGTCCCCACAGATGTAATAATCGCCTACGAGCCCATATGGGCCATAGGCACAGGGAAAACCGCCACCCCTGAGCAGGCCGAAGAGGTCCACGCCTTCATAAAGGAATACCTGGGAAATGTGCGGGTAATTTACGGAGGCTCCGTAAAACCGGAAAACGCCCATTCCCTTATGGCTCAACCCCATGTGGACGGGGTTCTGGTGGGAGGGGCTTCCTTGAAACCCGCCAGCTTTTATGATATAATCCTTGCTGGAATAAAGGCCTTTGAGGAGAAAGGATAGATGTATAGCGTAATTTTGGTATTTCATGTGATTATCTCAATCCTGCTCATCATTGTGATTCTGATGCAGAGCGGGCAGAACGCGGACATTGCGGCGGTTTTCGGTGGTTCCAGCAGCTCAACGGTATTCGGACCCAGGGGAGCCACCACGGTCCTCGCCAAGGTGACGGCGGTGCTGGCCACCCTTTTCATCCTTACCTCCCTTAGCCTTTACATACTTTCCTCAAGGGCCCAGAAGGCATCGGTGGTGGAAAAATCCGTGGTTCAGCAGACCCAGACGAAGAAATAAACCGGTGCCGAGGTGGCGGAATTGGCAGACGCGCCAGCTTGAGGTGTTGGTGGGTCTAAGCCCGTGCGGGTTCGAGTCCCGCCCTCGGCACCAAATCCCCGCTTGAAGGAGAAAAAGCCATGAAGCTGGAGGGATGGGCTCTATTTTTAATCCTTTTCGTTGCCCTTTCCCTTCTGGGAATATTCATAGTGAAATTGGTCCTGAGATTGGCCCGGGGAGTCTACTCAAAAACCAGAACCAGACTTGACGATTACGCTGTAAAGGCCTTATCCACCCCCTTACAGTTAGCCGCGGTGATAATTGCTGCCCACATCTCCCTTCACTTTGTAAGCCTAAAACCTTCCTTTGCTAAGGTGATTCAGGATACCCTCTTCGTGCTCATAGTTCTTCTGGTGGTCCTTGCCATAAACAACCTGTTTAAGTCCATAATCCAGTGGCTCCACGAAACCTCTGCCAACAAGGAATTCGTCCGCCGCTTCGCACCCATCCTGGAAATAGGAGAGAAACTCTTCGTATGGACCGCGGGACTTATGATAGTGATGAAGAGGTTTAACTACGACATTTCATCCTTGGTGGTCTCCATGGGAGTAGGTTCCTTAGCCATAGGACTTGCTGCCCAGGATACCCTTTCCAACATAATAGCCGGGCTTACCATACTCCTTGATCAGCCCTTCAAGGTGGGGGACCGCATAAAGCTTGAAAGCGGGGAATTCGGGGATGTCCTTGAAATAGGCCTAAGGAGCACGAAGATAAAAACCGTGGAGAATTATGTTTTAGTAATTCCCAATTCCCTTTTAGTAAAAAGCAAGGTCCTGAACTTCTACCTTCCAGAAAGCAGAACCGTGGGAAGGGTCTCGGTGGGGGTTTCCTACGGGGAGGACCCGGAAAAGGTAAGGAGCGTCCTGGTAAAATCGGCTTTGGAGGTGGATGAGGTTCTCCGCCAACCAGAGCCCTCGGCCTTTTTCACCGAATTCGGGGATTTCTCCCTGAATTTCCTCTTAGTATTCCATGTGGACGACCCCAAAAAGGTTTTCTCCACAGCCAACAAAATCAGGGACAGGATTTTAGAAAACTTCCGAAGGGAAGGCATTGATATACCCTTCCCCATACAAACCATATATTTAAGGAGAGAAAATGAGAGCCAAAATTGAGGTATTTCTTAAACCCGGAGTCCTTGACCCCCAGGGGGAAACCATAAAAAGGGCTCTGCACACCCTGGGTTATGAGGCCATAAGGGATGTGCGTCAGGGAAAGGTGTTTTACATTGAAATTGAAGGGGAAGACGCTGAAAGGACCATTGAGGAGGTGGCTAAGAGGGTTCTTTCCAATCCAGTTATAGAGGATTACCGATGGGAAATAGAAAAATAAGGTTCGGGGTTGTGGTTTTCCCCGGAACCAATTGCGACAGGGATACCTACCATGTAATTGAGGAGGTGGCCGGGGAGGAGGCAGTTTACCTCTGGCATAAGGAAAGGGATCTGAAGGGCTCCCAGGTGGTGGTCCTTCCCGGAGGATTCTCCTACGGGGATTATCTGAGAAGCGGTGCCATAGCCAGGTTTTCCCCTATAATGGAAGCCATAAAGGAATTCGCAGAAAGGGGAGGACTGGTTCTGGGAATCTGTAACGGCTTCCAGATTCTCTTGGAGGCAGGGCTCCTTCCGGGAGCCATGCTCCGCAACAAGGGTCTTCGCTTTATATGCCGATTTGAGGAACTGGAGGTTGTAAACGATGCTACTCCCTTTACCCTGCTCTATTCCAAGGGGGAAAGAATAAGAATGCCCATAGCCCACATAGACGGAAATTACTTCGCCTCCCCCGAGGATTTATCAGCCCTTGAGAGAAACGCCCAGGTGGTTTTCAGATATGTGGAAAATCCCAACGGCTCTTTAAACGACATAGCCGGAATAATAAATGCTAAGGGCAATGTCTTAGGGCTCATGCCCCACCCTGAAAGGGCCTCAGAGGCGGAGCTGGGCTCAACGGATGGGCTGAGGATGTTCCTCTCGGCAGCAAAATTTGTGAGGGAATCATGAAATCTCTTGAGAAACTCCTTGAAGAACACAATCTTACCTTGGAGGAATACGGGAAGATAAAGGAAATCCTGGGAAGGGAACCCAATCTTGTGGAGCTGGGGCTTTTCTCTGTTATGTGGTCCGAGCACTGCTCCTATAAAAGTTCCAGGGTTCACTTGGCGAAACTTCCCACCCGGGGGAAATACCTTATCCAGGGGCCAGGGGAAAATGCCGGGGTGGTGGAGGCCGGGGAAAAGGCCGTGGTTTTCAAGGTGGAATCCCACAACCACCCTTCCTTCGTGGAACCCTACCAGGGAGCAGCCACAGGGGTTGGGGGAATCCTCAGGGATGTTTTCACCATGGGGGCAAGGCCAGTTGCGCTTCTTGACTCCCTTCACTTCGGCCCTTTAACCCAGCCAAAAAACAGGGCAATAATGGAAGGGGTTGTAAGCGGAATTGCAGGCTACGGAAACCCTGTGGGAGTTCCCACTGTGGGGGGAGAAGTGGATTTTGAGGAGGAATTCTCCCATAACCCCTTGGTTAATGTAATGTGCGTGGGGATAGCGGATAAGGATAGGATTTTCTATGCCAGGGCAGGAAAGCCGGGTCTTTCCCTAATTTACGCAGGAGCCCCCACAGGAAGGGATGGAATTCACGGAGCCACCATGGCCTCTGCGGAATTCGGCGAGGAGACAGAACACAAAAAGGTAAATGTCCAGGTGGGAGACCCTTTCAGGGAAAAACTCCTCATGGAGGCAACCCTTGAGGTAATGGAGAAGGACCTCATAGTGGGCATTCAGGACATGGGAGCTGCAGGACTAACATCTTCCTCCTCTGAGATGGCCTCAAAAAGTGGGGTTGGGGTTGAACTTTACTTAGACAACGTTCCCCTGAGGGAGGAAGGAATGACCCCCTACGAAATTCTGCTTTCCGAATCCCAGGAAAGAATGCTCATGGTAGCAAAGGAAGGGAAGGAGAAGGAAATAAAGAAGATCTTTGAGAAATGGGGAATAGATGCGGTGGTGGTGGGAAAAACAACAGAAGATAAAAGGTTCAGGGCCATATGGAAGGGCGAGGTAGTGGCAGATGTCCCTGTGGACGCCTTAGCAGAGGATGCACCTAAGTACCGCAGACCCTTTGTCCCTCCCCGCATAGACCAGAGAACCGACGAGGAATGGGGAAGGGAGAGGGACTGGGAGGAAGTCCTTTTGAAAATTCTCTCCTCCCCAGAGATGGCATCAAGAAGATGGGTATATCAGCAATATGACCACATGGTTCAGACCAACACGGTTCTTCTTCCCGGGGCAGGACCTGCGGTTCTTAAAATAAAGGGAAAGAAGCAGGCAATAGCCCTTACCATAGACGCCAACCCCTCCTGGGGAAGGGCAAATCCTAAAGCCGCTGCGATTCTTACCGTGGCTGAGGCCTTCAGAAATTTAGCCACAGTAGGGGCAGAACCCCTTGGAATAACCAATTGTCTTAACTTCGGAAATCCCGAAAAACCTGAAATCATGGGCCAGTTCGTGGAAACCGTGGAAGGGATGAGGCAGGCCCTGGAATTCTTCGCCGTTCCCGTGACCGGGGGAAATGTAAGTTTCTACAACGAAACCCAGGGAAGGGCCATCCCACCCACATTAGTCATAGGAGCCGTGGGCCTTGTGGAGGATTACAGGACCATACCAAGGCCTGAAAGGGTGGAGGAAGGTTATGGAATTTACCTTCTGGGATGGGAAGGAAAGGACCTGGGCTCCTCGGTTTACCTCAGGGTTGTGCTGGGAGAGAGGGGAGGAAAGGTGCCTGAAATTGACTTGGAAAAGGAAAGGGCCCTTCACAGGGAACTCATAAGGCTTGCTAAGGAAGGGAAAATATCATATGCAATAGACCTTTCCCCTGGGGGCCTTCTTCCCAACCTGGCAGAGGCCCTTTTTCACATTGGGAAAGGTGCTGAGCTCTCGGTAAAAACCGACGGGGAAGCGTATTTTCTCTTCGGCGAGAGCCCATCCAGGGCCATAGTTTTCGCCAGCGGGGAGCTTGAGACTGAAATTCCCTCAAGGAAAATAGGGATAGTAAAGGGGGAAAGGCTCAGGGTTTACATAAATGGTAAGAAAAAAATTGACTTAGAGCTTGATGAGCTAAAATCCCGCTGGGAAGGGGTTTTCCCGAAAATATTCGACCACTAAGTTGAAGACCTCTTGGAAATTTTTTCCAAATTCATATTTTCAAATTAGGGACAGACCCTTTTTTTAATTTTTTCCGAAACTCCTTCCCGAATCGTCGCCACCTCAGGAAATTCCCACCCAAAACTCCCCCATATCAAAGGACTAATCCAAAAAGGGACAGACCCTTTTTCTTAATTTTCTCCCAAATTCCCCCCGAAAATTTCCCCAAAACTTCAATTGGGGACAGACCCTTTTTTATTCTTTCCCGAAAACTCCCTCCCGAATCCTTGCCACTTCAGAAAATTTCCACCCAAAACTCCCACCAGCAAAAAAT
>JALXBI010000051.1 GCA_026991555.1 Candidatus Aminicenantota bacterium | reverse complement strand
CTCTTTGAGAGGATGAGCAAATACGCCAAGCTCTGGGCCCTGAGGGAAAGGGGAAGGAAAAACCCCTCATGGCTAAGGGTATGTCTTCAGCCCGTGGGAACCTTCCTCAGCTCCTACATCCTAAAAGGGGGAATCTTTTGCGGGTGGAGGGGGTTTACCGTGAGCTTTGCCCAGTCCTATTATTCTTTTTTAAAATATCTCCTGTTAAAGGAGGAAAAATGGACATTGAAAAAATAATGGAAGAGGCCCGAAGGAGGATAGAGGAGAAGAAGGAAAAGGGATACTTCACCGATGAGGAAATAAGGGACATTGAGGAGATGGAACTAAAAATCCTCCCCGACGAGGCAGAAATTCGCTCCTTTTACGAATCCCACCTTTACGGGGAGGTATACCATCCCCCCACAGGGATAAAAAAATGGATAAAGGACAAATTCCAGGACAAATTCTTCCGGTTCTTTTTCTTCTTTATGAGGCCCCTGCTAACCCCTGAGAAGATTGTAAAAAGCGTGGAATACATAAAAATCCTCCATAATATATCCCACAGTCTCGTAACAGAACTTTCCAAACAGAGGATAAAAACCCTGGAGCTGGAGGCCCGGGTAAAATCCTTAGAGGAGAAGGTGGAGATTCTTGAAAGGAGGATACGGGCCTACGAGGAAAAATGAAAGTCGCCATAGTGGTTCAAAGATACGGACTTAAGATAGCAGGGGGTGCTGAATACCACGCCCGGCTCATTGCAGAGCACATGGCAAAACACTGGAACGTGGAGGTCCTCACCACCGATGCCGAGGATTATGTCCGCTGGAGGAGGGGAAATTTCCCAAGGGAGGAGGAAATAAACGGCATTCTTGTAAAAAGGTTTCCTGTGGAAAGGGAAAGGGATGTGGTAAAGTTCGGCACCCTCCAGAGGAGGCTGGAGAGGGAGGAACACACCCCTGAGGAAGAGGAAATGTGGATTGACGAGGAGGGACCATACGCTCCTTCCCTCATAAAGCACATAAAGAAAAACCGGGAAAAATATGACCTCTTCATTTTCTTCTCCTACAGGTATTATCAGAGCCTGAGGGGAATTCCGGTGGCGGGCGAAAAGGCCCTTCTGGTCCCCACTGCAGAACACGACCCTGTCCTTTATTTTCCCTTGGCCAGGAGGGTTTTCAGGAAAACCAAGGGATTTCTCTATAACTCCCACGAGGAAAAAGAACTCATAGAGGGCATCCACGGGATTTCCGCCCCCAATGTGGTGGTGGGGGTTGGTATAAAGGAGCACAGGGTAAAGGGGGGAAGGTTTACGAAATATTCCCCCTACATGATTTACATAGGAAGGATTGACAGGAACAAGGGGGCAGAGAGGCTTTTTTCCTATTTCCGCAGGTATAAGAGGAAACATCCTGGACTCAAACTTCTCTTAGTGGGAAAACCTGTTATTCCCATACCCGAGGATGAAGACATTGTTCATTTAGGTTTCCTTCCAGAGGAAGAAAAATGGGAAGCCTTAGCGGATTCCCTTTTCCTGGTTAATCCCTCCCATTTTGAAAGCCTTTCCATGATTCTCCTTGAGGCATGGTCCATCGCAAAACCGGTTCTTGTTTACGGAGGGTGCGAGGTTCTTCAGGGTCAGGTAAGGAGAAGCGGGGGAGGTCTTTACTTCAACGATTATTACGAATTTGAGGAAGCGGTGGAGATAATGAGGTCCCAGCCCGGGCTGCTTAAGGCCATGGGGGAGGCAGGAAGGGAATATTATCTTGAAAACTACCGATGGGAGGTAATAGAGGGGAAATACCTCCAGCTGGCGGAGGCTGTCCTATGAAGGTTCACCAGATGCTCCCCACCTTCAGTTATGGGGATGCCATAGGAAACCATACCTTGGCCATAAGGGATACCCTGAGGAAGGCTGGATATACTTCTGAAATCTTTGCCTACAACCACGACCCCCGCCTGGCAGGCGAGGTTCGCTACTTCGCAGAGCTTGAGGAGGAAATGGGGCCCGATGACATATTGATTTATCACTATTCCCTCTCCTCCCCGCTTTCCCTGCTCTACATGGAGCTTAACTGCAGGAAAATTCTGATTTACCACAATATAACCCCCCATCGTTTCTTTTACGACACCAATCCCACCTTAGCCAAGGAATGCTACATGGGAAGGAGGTTCCTTCCGGACCTGGCCCCCTATACGGACCTGGCCTTAGGCGACTCATCTTACAACGAAGCGGAACTCAGGGAAGCCGGTTACAAAAGGACCGGGGTTCTTCCCATAATGATAGATTTTGAAAGGCTAAAAACCCCTCCCAGTCCTTCCTTTTCCCACGCCTTTGCCGACGGAAAGAAAAACATACTATTCGTGGGAAGGGTTATAAACAACAAAAAATACGAGGACATAATAAAGGTTTTTCATTACTATCAAAAATACTTCAATCCCGAATCCCGGCTCATCCTGGCAGGAAATTACCGGGGATTTGAAAGATATTACATGTCCCTCTGGGAACTTGCCAGAAGGCTGGGGGTTAGAAACCTCGTCTTTACCGGTCATGTGAGCTTCAGGGAGCTTCTCTCCCTCTACAGGACTGCGGACCTTTTCCTCTGCATGAGCGAGCACGAGGGGTTCTGCGTTCCCCTTGTGGAGGCATTTTTCTTTGACGTTCCTGTGGTGGCGTATAAGTGCTGCGCGGTAGAGGAAACCGCCAACGGCGGGGGAATTCTTTTTGACAGGAAGGATTTTCCCCTTATCGCATCCACCATACACCAGCTTCTTTCCCGGGAGCAGTTCAGGCAAGAGGTCATTCAAAGGCAGAGAAAGGCCCTTTCAAGATACCAGAGGGGAAGGCTTGAGAAAATCCTCCTTGATTTTGTGAGGAGCCTATGAGAATAGTTCAGTTGGTGCCGGCCTTTTCCAGGGGAGATGCCATAGGGGAAGATGCCTTGGCCTTAGATAATCACTTTAGAACCCAGGGCATAGAGTCCTGGATTGAGACCCCCGACATAAAAACCCCCCATCCCTCGGTGAGGGAAATGAACTTGAAGGGGCTGGCCTCCCTGAAAAGGGAGGATGTGGTCATCTACCACACCGCGGTGGCAACCCCCTATGCGGAAGACTTCCTTCAGCTTAAGGCGAGAAAGGTGGTCATAAATCACAACATAACCCCTCCTGAATATTACAGACCCTTTGCACCGGAAATCGCCGAGCTTCTTGAAGCCAGCCTCAGGGAACTAAGAGCCTTCGTGGAAAACAAAGAGAAAATAGACCTTTTTATTGGGGATTCGGATTTCAATTCCCGGATGATAAGGGAAATGGGAGCCCAGGCAGTAACCGTGCCTCTGGCCATAAACTGGGAAAGGTTCAGGGGCAGGGAGAACCCCTATTTCCGCAGGATTTTCGCTGACCACAAAATAAATTTCCTTTTCGTGGGAAGGGTTGTTCCCAACAAAAAAATAGAGGATTTAATAAGGTTCGTTTTCTATTTCAAGGAGATGATAAATCCGGCGGTGAGGCTCATCGTAGCAGGGAATTACCGGACCCTCCCTAAATACGCCCATTGCCTTCAGGACCTGGCTTACCGTTTTCACCTGTCCTCGGACGAGGTGGTCTTTACAGGATGGGTGGAAGAGGAGGAACTGAGGGCCCTTTACAGGGCTGCCCATGTTTTCGTCTCAGCCAGCGAGCACGAGGGATTCGGAGCGCCCTTCTTAGAAGCCTTTGAGTTTTCCCTTCCAGTCCTTGCCTTTAAAGCTGGAGCAATTCCTGAAACTGTAGGGAGAGGGGGAATTTTAATGGAGGATAAAAACCCGGCTTTGTGGGGAGAAGTGGCCAATTTAATCCTGGAAGACGGAGAACTTCGCTCAGAACTACTAAAAGGGGGAAAGGAAAGGCTCTCCTATTACAAGAGCCTGAACCCTCCTCAAATGCTCCTTAATCTTATTAAGGAGCTCTAAACTGAACGGGCAAGGGTAAGGGCGTGGACCTGGTAGCCCGCCTTCCTCAAAACCTTGGAGGCTTCGGTGATGGTGGCCCCGGTGGTCCAGACATCGTCTATGAGGAGAACCCTGCTGCAGGGACTGGTTTTCCTTAAAGCGAAACTCCCCCTGGGATTGAGCTTCCTTTTGTGGCGGGGAAGCGCCACCTGAGGAGGGGTATATTTTGTCCTGTAAAGGAGTTTTTCCACCGGCAGGCCCCGCAGCTTTGAAAGGCGACGGGCCAGCAGTAGAATGTGGTCAAATCCCCTTTCCCTTATTCTCCTTCTGTGGGAAGGAAGGGGAACTATGCAGTCCACTTCCCATACATCATCCACCTGGGTGGAGGCGAACTGGGCTAAGGGCTTAGCTAAGTTTTCGTATCCCCCGTATTTGTAAAGGAGGATGCTCTGGCGAAGGTTACCCTCATAAAGACCTGCTGAACGGTGGATTAAAAAGGGCCTGCCTTTGAGGCAATCCCCGCAGGTTACAGAAAGGGCCGAGGGGGAGAAGTAGGGTTTTCCGCATACGGGACACATGGGGCCTGAATGGAAGGGAAAATTATCAAGGCATTCCCTGCAAATCACCCTCTCCCCTGGCCTCAAAGGATTGCCACAAATTTTGCAGGAAGAAGGGAAAAGTGCAAGCTCCAGTTTTTCTAAGGCCTCAGTAATACTCCTCACTGGCCTCGGCTTCCCTTTCCTCCTCCAGCCTCTCGGCGCACTCAACGCAATAACGGGCCCAGGGCACTGCGGTGAGCCTTTTTACGGAAATGGGCTTTCCGCATTCCTCGCATATGCCATAAGTGCCCTCATCCATTTTCCTGAGGGCATCCTCTATGTCCTTTAAAATCTCAGCCTCCTTCTCCCCTAAGGCTATCTTGTATTCCCTGTTAAACTGAAAGGCGGCTTTATCGTAGTATTCAATGAGGGTTTCCCCTTCTTCAGAGGTTTCCCTCCCCAGCTCCTCCAGCTTTGAGAGAATTTCCTCCCTCTTTTTAAGGAGCTTTCTTCTGAGCCTTTCCAGATCCCTTTTTTTCATGCTTCCCTCCTTATTTCGGATATGGGTGGGAAAATATTATGCACAATGCCCTGAAAATCTGTTCCGCCAACATTATCCTCGCCACTTCATGCGAAAAGGTCATTTTTGAAAGTGAGATAATTTTAGCACAGCGGTCAACGGAGAAACCCCCGGCTCCCCCCACCGCGAATACTATGTTTTTCCCCTCTCCCATGAGCTCTTTTAGAAACCTGGCGAAGCCCTGGGAATCCATCTCCTCCCCTTCAGGGGAAAGACCCACCAGGATGGAATTGGGATACCGCCTCTGGAGCTGGCCACAGGAGCCCAGTTCCTTTATGTAGTCAATTTTGCAGGGCAGGAATTTCCCTGCCATTTTACAGAATCTCTCGCAAATTTCCCTGCCCTGGGCCAGTTTGGTCCTTCCCCCAAAAGCTAAGATTATCTTCACCCCTTAAGAATCCTCCTCAGGGTTTTTCTGGTTATCCCCAGGGCCTTAGCTGCCTTGGTTTTATTACCGCCGAACCTTTCAAGAACCTTCCTTACATAAATCCTTTCCATCTCCCTCAGGGGAAGAACATCCGGGGAGGATTCCCAGGGAAAGTCCATGGCGGGCTCGCCGGTTTCCTTTTTCCCCAAGGAAATTTCCCTTTCCACGAAATTCCGCAGTTGCCGAACATTTCCGGGCCAGGGATAGGAAATAAGGGCTCGCCTGCTGCTTATTTTTATCCTTCCCCGGGCAAAGTATTCCGCCAAGGGGATTATATCCCCTTTTCTTTCCCTGAGGGGAGGAATCCTTACGCAGACCGGGAAAAGGTGAAGGAATTTTGGATGAATTTTCCCCTGGGAAACTGCCTCTTCTAAGGGAAGCTGGCCTGAGGCCACCAGAAGGAAGGAAGAGCTCCTTTCCTCTGTGGCGCCCAAGGGAAGGAACCTGCCTGTCTCCAAGGCATCAAAAATTTTCACCTGCGCCTCCATGGGGAGACTATCCAGAAGGTCAAGGTAAAGGGTTCCTCCGTTGGCCCTTTCAAGAAATCCTTCCTTGGCCTCAGCGGCTCCTGAAAAAGCCCCCTTAAGGTAACCGAAAAACTGGGATTCCACCAGGGAAGGTTTTACATTATAGGCTCCCACCTTGAGAAACTTCCCCTTTCTTCCTGAGGCCTCGTGTATGTAAAGGGCAAAGGTGTCCTTTCCTGCTCCGCTCTCCCCCCAGAGGTAAATTTTTACATTTAAAGAAGCATATCTGCTGAGCTGCTGAAGGAGTTTTTTCGTAAGCGGGTCTTCAGCTATTATTTTCATTTATCCTGTAAAGTTTTCCGTCCATCCACAGGGATTCCAGGTCATAATATCTTCGCTTTTCCTCGGTGAAGATATGGACCACGAAATCCCCGTAATCCAGGAGTATCCACTCGCCCCTCTCTTCCCCCTCAACCCCTAAGGGCCTTGCCTTCACCCTTTCCTGCAAGAACTCACTAAGGGTCTGGGAGTGGCGGGTGGAGGAGGCTGTGGCAATCAAAAAATAATCGGTAAAGGAGCATATCCCTTTAAGGTCGAGGACCACCAGGTCCTGGGCTTTCTTCTCCCGCAGGGCCTGGAGGGAAGTTTCAATTTCCCTGGGAAACTTCATCTATACAGCACCTCCTTAATTATGTATTCCCTTACCCCTTCCGGAACTAAATACCTTACCGATAAGCCCTCCCTGATTTTTTCCCTGATCATGGAAGAGGATATGGGCAAGGTAGCGCAGGAGAGGAAAAAGAGCCCCTTCCCACAATCCCTTTCCCCTTCCCTTAAATGCTTTATTTTTAACGAGAGGGCATGGCTCCAGGAAGGGGGACTGAAAGGGGTCCATTTTCTTTTTATAACTATTATGTTATTTTCCCGCACCAAGTGCTGGTAATCCTTCCATGTGGGAAATTCCAGAAAACTGTCCTCCCCCACGATAAGGAAAAAATCGTGGGGGAATTCCCGTTTGAGGGCTCTCATGGTGTCCACGGTGTAGGAAAGGCCATGCCGGGCTTCAAAATCGCTGACCTCAAAATAGGGGTTCTCCCTTACGGCTATCTCCGTCATGGCGAATCTTAAGGGAAAGGGCGTTTTTTCCCTGTCCCTCTTATGAGGGGGATCGGGGGAGACCATAAACCATACCCTATCCAAGCATAAACTTTCCCTGGCCAGTTCTGCAGCCCTCAGGTGGCCCAAGTGAGGGGGGTCAAAGGTTCCTCCGTAGATACCTATTCTCATGGATTCACAAGGGAATATAACCCTTCCAGGAGCTCCTCAACCCCCTCACCGGTGAGGGCGGAGATGGCGAAAAATTTAGCATTCATCCTTCTGGCCAATTCTATTATACCCGAAAAATCCCTTTTTTCCGGTGGAATGAGGTCAATTTTGTTTACGGCAATGGCCTTTACCTTGGGAGGAAGTTCCTGGCTGTAAGAGGAAAGCTCCCTCATCAGGAGCTCCACCTGTTTTTCGGGCCGAGGAGCTGTAGGCGCAAGGTCAAGGAGAAGGAGAATTACCTTGGTTCTTTCTATGTGCCTGAGGAAACGGGTTCCCAGTCCAGCCCCCCTGTGGGCATTTTCTATGAGCCCGGGGATATCTGCCACGGTCATGGACCTTTCATCGTCAAGCCTGACTATGCCCACATGGGGCGAAAGGGTGGTAAAGGGCCATGGCTCAACCCTGGGTTTCGCTGCAGAAATTCTCCTAAGGAGGGAGGACTTTCCCGCATTGGGAAGGCCAACCAAACCCACATCCGCGATAAGTTTGAGTTCAAGGAGAAGAACCCTTTCCTCTCCTGGCTGGCCCTCCTCGGCGTATCTGGGAGCCCGGTTCGTGGGTGTGGCAAAATGGGCGTTTCCCCTCCCTCCCTTTCCCCCTTTAGCTACTAAGAACTTCTGGCCTGGCTCTGTGAAGTCAAAAAGCACCTGGCCGCTCTCCGCATCCTTTACCACCGTTCCCACTGGGACCCTCAGGTAAAGGTCCCTGCCCCTTTTTCCGTGCATTTTTTTTCCTTTGCCGTGGCCACCGTCCTCAGCCTTGAAATAGGGGTTGAATCTGTAATTTATAAGGGAAGACATTCCGGGGTCTGAGATGAGGTAAATATCCCCCCCATCTCCGCCGTCTCCGCCATCAGGCCCGCCCTTGGGGACATATTTCTCCCTTCGGAAACTTACGCAACCGTTCCCACCTCTTCCAGCGACTACCTTTATTCTGGCCTGATCAATGAACATTAATTCAGGAAGGGATTACCTCCACCACTACCCTTCCCCCAGACCTGCGGAAGGAAACCACCCCGTCCGTTAGGGCAAATATGGTGTAATCCCTTCCCAGGCCTACATTCTTTCCGGGCTTAAACTTGGTCCCCCTCTGGCGGACGATGATAGAGCCGGCCCTGACAAATTGGCCGGCAAATCTCTTGACTCCCAGTCTCTTGGATATGGAATCCCTTCCGTTCTTTGCGGAACCGCCTGACTTCTTATGAGCCATTTTCTCCCCCTATAATCTCTTCTATCCTTATAACCGTAAGGTATTGTCTGTGGCCCTGCTTTTTCTTGTATCCTGTTTTGGCCTTCTTCTTAAAGACTATGATCTTTGGCCCCCTTTTCTGGGCAAGGATGGTGGCCTTTACCTTGGCTCCCTCCACAAAGGGTTTTCCGATCCTGGCCCTGCCCTCTCCTCCTACAAAAAGCACCCTATCAAGCTCCACGGTTGCCCCTTCCTTCCCCTCTATTTTTTCTACCTCGAGGACCTGTCCTTTTTCCACCATATACTGTTTTCCACCGGTTTCTATTATGGCAAACATTTCCTCACTCCTTGTTTTTTCGCCTAATCCTAACAAATTTTACACTTCCGGTCAAGTCACTCCTGTAGAGGGAAACCAGAGCCTTCCCCAGCTGCCCGGCGGCGCCGGTATAAAACATGGCTCCCCTCCCCCTTCCTTCCTTATCCCTCCACTCGTATATGCACATGTCCCTTAGAGACCTTTTAGCTAAATACTCAAGGCCAAGCCTTGCTTCTTTCTTTAAACCTAACCTTATCATGGCCCTTATCACCCTTCCTCCTATCCAGTCCCAGTCCCCACCGTTCTGGTAATGCCAGGGTTTCATAAGATGGAATTTAAAGAACCCAGGAGGATAGGGAGGAAGGAGGGTAAATCCAGGGGAACGAAGGGAGAATTCCTTCAATCTTTTTTCAAGAATCCTGAAAAACCTGATGCCCTGCTGAGGGGTTAAGAAACCTGCAAGGATGGCCTCAGCGTTTCCTCCGGTGGCCAGTATATTTCTCTCTATGGAAAGATATTCCGGATGGCCCAGGACCCTGTGAATGAGGAAATATCCCTTATCCTTAAGATAAAGGTATTTGAGGGAATTTTCCTTTACCCTCCTGGATATGGCCTCAGCCGGAAAGGAAACCTGGGGAGGGCATTTTTTTTTCATTTCCAGGAAGGCCTTAAGGGCCTGATAGAACTTGGCTTGGGTGTATATGCCCACCACCCTCAGGTCCCCCTCCCGGTAATGCACCGGATCGGCAGGATGCTCCAAGGAAACATCCCCCCAGTCCGCCTTGAATCCTGACCAGATGAGGCCGAAACTTCGGCTCCTCCTGTTATCCCATAACCACCTAAGAGCCAGGGCCAGACGGTCTATTATTCTCCTTCCCCTCAGGGTCTTACAGAGCCACCGGGGATTTTTCTTAGCAACGGAATAGGCAGCAAGGACCAGAGAGGATTCCTGGTCCGAAGAGACCGTGTTTTTTCCCCATCGGTAATCAGGACTTATCCAGTCGTTTATCTCCCCATCCTGGTGTTGAAACCGCAGGAAAAGTTCAACCATGGCCTCAAGGGAGGAGAGGGGATAGTGGAATTTCGCATAATCCATGGCCGTCGCCAGGTCCCTTATCCATCACTGGGGATAATTGCTTCCCGGAGAACATCCGAAAAGACCCCGCCCCTTTCTTCTTTCACTCTTGGCAAAGGTAAGGCGAAGAAGATGCTGAAACCTGTTCCAGAGGGGCTTCTTCAAAGGGAGATATTTTCCACTAAAATCCCTCTGAAAATCAGGGGAGAGAAGGTCCTTTATCCTTACGGAAATCCTGCAGGGCCTCCAGCCCCTTTCCCTTCCCCAGAACTTTCCCTCCTTTAAAAGCTCAAATTCCGCCTGGTATTCTCCCGGGGGGACCGGAAAGAAAACAGTGACAGAGAGGGAGGTATTCCTTGCCACGAAGCTGAACCTGGGGTTTTCATAGCGGAAAAGTTTACCCTTCCTGTCATATAGGTGATAGGAAAAAGAAAGGCCCTTCAGCTCCTCTGCACTTATTCCCTGAAGGTAGAACCTCAATTTTATGGCCTGGCCCTGATACAGGACTATCTTCCTGGAGGGACACTTCAGGGCTGCGGATAAAAGGAGAAGAGAAAAAAGGAAAAATATCGAAAACTTTCTCAATCCCTGAAAATTTCCGAAATTTCCCGGCAGGTTATTCCCCTGCCCCTCATCCACTCCCTGAATTTCAGATAGTGGGAGATTATTTTTCCGTGGTCAAAGGCCAAGGGAGGTAAATCCCGGGGGTCGAAAAGCCTTGCCCTCAGGGCATCGTCCCCTCCCCGGGGCTGGCCTTCAGCCTTGGCGATGAAAACTAAGGTGGCGGTGTGGAACCTGGGGTCCCTTTCCGGCGAGGAATAAAGGTGCATCTGACAGAGAAGCTCCACATCCAGGCCTGTTTCCTCCCTGGCTTCCCTCTGGGCAGCTTCCTCGTAGCTCTCCCCGTATTCCACGAATCCTCCTGGAAGGGCCCAGCCAAGGGGAGGATTTTTCCTCTCCACTAAAACTATTTTCCCCCCCACCTCAATTATTATGTCAACTGTAGGGTAAGGATTCCTGGGATGACTCATTGTTTTCCTTCTTAACCCTTTCGGCATCCACCACCAGGTCGTCCTGGGAAAGGTCCACTACCTTAACACCCTGGGTGGCCCTGCCCATTTCCCTCAGTTCCTCGCTCTTTATTTTAATTATCTTTCCTCCCCTGGTGATTATAACTATCAGATCAGAATCAATGGGGAAGGAAGAGACCACTTCCCCGGTTTTTGCGGTAATCCTTAGGTTTTTCACCCCAGACCCTCCCCTGGATTGAATCCTGTATTGGGAAATAGGGGTCTTCTTTCCGTAGCCCTTTTCGGTTATAACCATAATGTTCCTGTGGGAGGGTTTTATTATCCCCGCGCTGACCACCTCGTCCCCCTGGCCCAGTTTTATCACCCTTACCCCGGAAGCACTCCTCCCCATCACCCTCAACTGGTCCACAGGAAAGATTATGGCTTTCCCCTTTCTTGTGGCGGCGAAAACCATCTTCCCGCAATCGGGAAAAACCGCCACCACCTGGTCCCCTTCCCTGAGTCCTATGGCCCTTTTCCCGTTTCTCTTTATATTCTCGAATTCGGAAATGGGGACCCTCTTTCCGAGCCCGCTTCTGGTTATAAGCACCAGATTTTCCCCTTTTACTTCCTGAAGGGAGATTATCTCCCTTACCCCTTCCCCCTTCTCTAAGGAAAGCATTCCTGTTATGTGCCTTCCTGTCCCTCTCTCTCCAGTTTCCGGGATTTCATAGGTTTTCATCCCGTAAACTTTACCCTTATTAGTGAAGAAAAGGAGCTGAGAATGGGAATTGGCCAGAACAATTTTTTCTAAGAGGTCCTCCTTCTTAGTGGCCTCGCTTCTGCCCTTTCCTCCCCTTCTCTGAACCCTCAGGAAGGTGGCGGGTTTCTTCTTCAGGAATCCCCGATGGGTAAGAATCACTAAATAATCCCTCCGGGGAATCAGTTCCTCGTCAGCAACCTCCTCCACAAAGGGCAGGATCTCCGTTCTCCTTTCGTCCCCGTATTTTTTCTTAATTTCCCGAAGCTCCCTTTTTACCACAGAATCCAGGGCCCTCCTTGAGGAAAGTATCTCCTTAAGTTCCCTAACCTTTTCCCTCAGGCTCCTCTGTTCTTCCTCCAGCTTTTCCCTTTCAAGGCCTGTGAGCCTCTGAAGCTGCATTTCCAGGATGGCCTGGGCCTGAGCCCTGGTGAGGGAAAACCTCTTCATGAGGGCAGCCCGGGCTATGGCCACATCCTTGCTCCTTTTGATTATGGCCACCACCTCGTCTATGTTAGCCAAGGCAATTAAAAGACCCTCCAGTATGTGGAGCCTTTCCTCGGCTTTTCTCAGTTCATAGCGACTTCTTCTTATTATCACCGAGCGGCGATGGGCAAGAAAATGGGAGAGGAGTTCCTTCAGGTTCATCACCCTGGGCTGAAGGTTTACTATTGCCAGGAGAATGATTCCGTAGCCCACCTGGAGCTGGGTGTGCTTGTAGAGAAGATTTATTATTCTGCGGGGATTTTCGTCCCTTTTAAGTTCAATCACCACCCTTATTCCTTTCCTGTCCGACTCATCCCTTATGTCCGTTATTCCCTCTATCCTTTTCTCCTGGACCAGACGGGCTATTTTCTCAAGGAGTTTTGCCTTATTGACCTCGTAGGGAAGCTCCGTAATCACAATTCTCGCCTTTCCCCTCTCCTCCTCCACATGCACCCTCCCCCTTATTATTATTGACCCTTTGCCCGTCCTGTAGGCCTTCTTTATCCCCTCGGTGCCCGCTATAATCCCATAGGTGGGAAAATCCGGGCCCTTTATGAACTGCATGAGCTGGTCCACGGTGGCATTGGGCTCATCCACTAAGAAAATCAGAGCATCTATCACCTCGGAAAGGTTATGGGGAGGGATTCGCGTTGCCATTCCAACGGCTATTCCTGAGCTTCCGTTTATAAGAAGATTGGGAATTCTCGTGGGAAGAACCACCGGTTCCATTACCGTGGTATCGTAGTTGGGGACGAAGTCCACGGTTTCCTTGTCTATATCCGCCAGCATCTCCTCGGCTATCTTGCTCATCCGAACTTCCGTATACCTCATAGCCGCCGGGGCATCCCCGTCCACAGAACCGAAGTTCCCCTGTCCATCCACTAAGGGATATCTCATAGAAAAATCCTGGGCCATTCTCACTAAGGCATCGTAAACCGCTGCATCCCCGTGGGGATGGAATTTTCCTATAACCTCTCCCACTATCCTGGCGGATTTCTTGTAGGGGGAGGAGGCACGGTTTCCTGCCTCCCACATGGCGTAGAGTATCCTGCGGTGAACAGGCTTGAGGCCGTCCCTCACATCGGGGATAGCCCTTCCTATGATTACGCTCATGGCGTAGTCTAAATAACTACGCCGCATTTCGTCTTCAATTTCCACAGGGATTATTTCTTCGCCCATGACCTTCCTTCTTCTTTGAACTGAAAGAAAATTCTACCCTTCCCCCGGACGGGTGTCAAATTCCCCTTTGTGTTAAGATTTAAGCATGAAATCCGGGGAGAAAATTCTTCTTTACGGGAAAAAGGAATTCATTGTGGAATACAGACCAGGGGAGGAGGTCCACACCCACTTAGGTAAGCTCGCCCTTCCAGAAAAACTGAGCTTCGGGGATGTATTAACTTCCTCGGCAGGACACCAGTTTGTGGTCCTTAAGCCCTCCCTTTCGGACCTCATGAAGTCCGTTAAAAGGAAGACCACCATAATTTACCCCAAGGATGCAGGGATAATGCTGCTGGAAGCCGGAGTAGGCTGTGGGAGCGTGGTGGGGGAGGTGGGAACAGGCTCCGGAGCCCTCACCCTTCTACTTTCCAGAATAGTTGGGCCTGAGGGGAAGGTTTATTCCTTTGAGGCAAGGGAGGATTTCATAGAGATTGCCATGGAAAACCTCAAGCAGAGCCCTTTCAAAAATTACACCATCGCAAAAAGGGATGTAATAAAGGAGGGTTTCGGCCCTTACAGGTTTGAGGCCCTTTTCGTGGACCTTCCAGAGCCCTGGGAGGTGGTTTCCCATGCCAAGGAAGCCATTCTTCCCGGTGGCGCCTGGGTCTCCCTTTCCCCCAACATGGAACAGATGAAAAAAACGGTTATGAGCCTGAGGGAAGAGGGATTCTTGAGAATAAGCAGTTTTGAGCTCCTTCGCCGGGAAATGGTGGTAAGGAGTTTCGGGGTAAGGCCCAAGGAATTAATGCATTCCCATACGGGTTATATAACCGTTGCCAGGAGGGGAAAATGATAGAAAGATACAGCCTTGAACCAATGAAGAGCCTTTGGTCTGAGGAAGAAAAGCTGCGTCGCTGGCTAAAGGTGGAAATTGCGGCGGCAGAGGCCATGGCCGAGGAGGGGATAATTCCTGCCTGGGCTGCCCAGGAAATCCGGGAGAAGGCCGATTTCTCCCTGAAGGAAGTTAAAGAAAGGGAAAAGGTAACCAAACACGATGTAGCAGCCTTCGTGGATGTGGTGGCAGAAAGGGTAGGGGAGGCAGGTAAATACCTGCACTTTGGCCTGACTTCCTACGATGTGGTGGACACTGCTTTATCCTTGGCCATGAAGGAGGCCTTAGGAATAATCATAGAAGAAGCCCAGGAAGTGGCCCAGAGGCTCAGGGAAAAGGCCCTGCAGCACAAATACACACCCCAGATGGGAAGAACCCATGGGGTTCATGCAGAGCCCATCACCTTCGGCCTGAAACTCCTGGTTTATTTCAAGGAAATGGAGAGGAACTTGGAAAGACTCCGCAGGGCAAGGGAAGTTATATCCGTGGGAAAGCTGTCCGGGGCCGTGGGCACCTTCTCACAGCTTCCCCCTTCTGTGGAGGAAAGGACCATGGAGAAACTGGGCCTCAAACCTGCCCCTGCTGCGACCCAGGTTCTTCAGAGGGACCGCCACGGCGAGGTTCTTTTTGCCTTAGCCATAACCGCCTCCCCCTTGGAAAAAATAGCCTTGGAGATCCGCCACCTTCAGAGAACCGAGGTCAGGGAGGTCCAGGAGCCCTTCACCGGAGGGCAGAAGGGTTCCTCAGCCATGCCCCACAAGAAGAATCCGGTAAGGTCCGAAAGAATCTGCGGCCTTGCAAGGCTCATAAGGTCTTACTTAGTCGCTGGCTTAGAGAATAATCCCCTCTGGCACGAGAGGGACATCTCCCATTCCTCGGTGGAGAGGGTGATAATTCCGGACAGCTTCTTAGCCCTTCATTTCATACTCAGGGAAACTGAGGATATACTGGCTAATCTCAAGGTGGATACCGAGAGAATGCTCCGAAATCTCTGGTCCAGCGGAGGGGTGTTTCTCTCCCAGAGGGTGCTTCTTGCCTTAGTGGAAAAGGGATGGAGCAGGGATTCCGCCTATCGCAGGGTTCAGGCCTTAGCCATAAAGGCCTTTGACCAGGGTAGGGACTTCAGGGATTTAGTGAGGGAAGAATTAGGGAATGAACTTGCCAATTTGGACGAGCTCTTCTCCTTGGAGCATTACTTCCGCCACATAGACAGGATTTTTTCAAGGGCCCTTCTGGAGAAGAATTTCCCTGAAGGCTAAGGGAAATCCTGAGGTATTCCTGAGAACCAAAGCCTTTCCCGAAAACTCGCCGCCAAATTGGTAAGGGTAGAAGGGAAATTTATCCAATTTTACCTCTCCTAAGGGTTCCACCTGAAGGATGGAACCCAATCCCCGGGCTCTTACCAGCACCCTGTAATCTCCCCCGGGAAGGTTCAGAGGGATTTTTAAAGAGCCACGGGGAGCGAGAAATATGCTCCTTTCAGGCTCCCATAGAACTGAGTTTCTGTAGCGAATGAGGCCCCTGGTCCTGGTGTAGAGGCCCCCTTCCACCACATCGGGAAGGAACACGGAGTTCATTCTCAATTTCGCGGGAAGCTCCGGATCCTTAATCCGATAGAAAACCACCTCCACATCGGGAAGGACAAGGTTCCTGAGCAGCCTCCACCTTCCCACTTCCTGCCAGTTATGGGGAAGCAGGGGTTTTATCCAGCGTTCAAAGGCGATGGCCAGGTCCGCATGGCTGGAGGCCAGGTATTTCTTTAGCAATCTGGCCTTGGTTCCAATGCTGGCCGTTGATGTCCTTATCCTCCAGGGCTCCCTGGTGGCCAGGCCCACATAATCCTCTATTCTGAGATTTTCATTGTAAAAGGAAACAACTCCTATGTCATTGAGGACCACCTTCCCCCGGGGATAAAACCTTCTCAGGAACATGGCCATCTGATATTGCTGGGAAAAGATTCCCTCTGACCCGAGGGGGGTATTGTAATCTATCAAAAATCTGGGAACAAGCAGGACGAGGAAAACGCCGGCAAGGATTAAATCCCCGATAAGGTTTTTAAGCTTCCTTTTCTCCACGGCGGACAGCGTAAAGGGAACCAGAATGGCAAGGAGATAATTCTGGTATCTGGGAGGATAGGAATAAAGGGCAAAGACAAATTGCATGAGGACCATATAGGGGGGAAAAAGATAGAAGGCCCATTTTTCCTTGTCTTCCCAGGAAAAATAGACCAAAAAAAGAAAGGCCCAGAGGAAAAACAGGAAAATTTCAAAGGAAAGGGTGGGACTTGAAAAGGCCTGAAATTTAAACCCGATATCCTCCAGAAAGGTTCTGAAAGCTCCGGCAACATTAAAGCTCACAAGGCTCTTTAGCATGGAGGAATTGCCCTTGACCGCCACGGAAGCAGGGAGAAATCCCCAGCCGTGGGCCAGATTTAAAACCCCGTAAATTACGGGAAAGGGCAATATGGATATAAGAACCAATGCGGCCTGCCTCCATTGCTTTTTGACGGAGAAGTATATAAAAAGGAAAAAGGCAATAAATACGGTCTCATACCTTGCACCCATGGATAGGGCCAGAAGAATATAAAACTCCCATCCTGGAGTTTTACCTTTGAAATAATCCAGAATTTTGAGGGATAGCAAAAGAACGAGAAGGAGTTGCAGGGTGTGCTCCATTCCCATGTAAACTACGAAGTAGCCTGGAAGGGCCAGAATGAACAACAGGGTAAGGAGGAAGTTCCAGGTGAGGGGAAAACGGGAAAACATTTTCCAGGAAAACCAGACGAGGAGGAAAAAGAAAATCAGGTTAAGGGCCAAGGGAATCCAGGTATTAACCCCGAAAATCAGGTAAAAGAAGACCAGAAGAAAGGTCCACAGCGGAGAGGAAGAAGCCGGGGTATAGGAATACTTAGTTATTCCCAGCACCCCATGGCGGACCAGATTCCTGGCCATGGACATGTGGATGTAAGCGTCGTCGTAGGAATAGAATAGCCCTCCTGCACAACGAAAAAGGGAGGCCCTATGGATCAAAACCAGGAAGAATATCAGCACCAGATAGAGTAATATAAGAGCTTCTATTCTTTTCTTGCGCTCCATGGGGAGGATTATAGCACAGGGAAGCAGGGAAGGGAGGAAGTTATTTTAAAGTGAAGCTTGGCATAACGGGAAAGGGCATCTTTTCCGCCCTTTTCCACAAGGGCACAGGCAACCTCCTTTACCTTAGGGGAAGACGAGCCCAAGGGAAGCTCCATCCCTAATTTCTCCGACTCCCTTTTCATCCAGGCCACAAAACTTGCCCGGGCGAGCACCGAGGCTGCTGCCACAGGTATGTATTTCTCACCCCCTTCTTCCTCCATGATTTCCAGCTTAATTCCCTTCTTCCTTAGGGCCCTTTCAAACTCCCCGGCCTTAGAAAATCTGTCAAGTATGGCAAGGTCTATGCGGTTTTCCCTCATGAGATTTTCCAGGGCCTGAGCATGGGCCCAGGCCAGAATCAGGTTCATGTTCCTGAACTTAGGGTAAAGCTGATTGTACTTCTTGGGGGAGATAAGAACAGTGGAGTGGGGATATTTTCTTATGATTCCTGCAAGTTCCCCTATCCTTCCCGGGGTGTGCCTCTTGCTGTCCTTAAGCCCCAAGGAATTGAGGTAGGCTATGGCCTGCCCGTCCAGGGCGACGGCAGCTGCTACTAAAGGTCCGAAGTAATCGCCCTTTCCGCTCTCGTCAAGCCCTGCTATTATCAATCCCTTTTCCCGGAAAGATATTTATCTATCTGGTAGGCTGCCTTTCTTCCGTCTCCCATGGCGAGAATGACCGTAGCGCCTCCCCTGACTATGTCCCCTCCAGCAAATATTCCTGGTATGGAAGTCTCCATGGTATCCCAGTTAACCTCAATTTCACCCCATTTTTTGAGTTTAAGACCCGGGGTAGTCTGTGGAATAAGGGGATTGGGTTTGGTGCCTATGGCTATTATCACTATGTCCACATCCATGAGAAACTCCGAGCCCGGTATAGGAATGGGTCTTCTTCTTCCGCTGGCATCAGGTTCACCAAGTTCCATCTTAACACACTCCATCTGCTTCACCCAGCCGTTTTCGTCGCCGATAAACCTCTTGGGATTAGTGAGGAAGATAAACTCTATGCCCTCCTCCTCGGCGTGTTTAATCTCCTCTATCCTTGCAGGCATCTCGGCTCTGGACCGGCGATAGACTATCATGGCATGCTCAGCTCCCAGCCTCTTGGCGGTTCTTACAGCATCCATGGCAGTATTCCCCGCCCCAATAACCGCCACCCTTTTACCTCTGGGTATGGGAGTATCATATTCGGGAAATTCAAAGGCCCTCATGAGATTTACCCTGGTGAGGTATTCGTTGGCAGAGTATATACCGTTCAATTCCTCCCCTGGAAGGCCCAGGAACCACGGGGCCCCTGCTCCAGAACCTATGAAGAAGGCCTCGTATCCCTCTTCTTTCAACTCCTCAATGGTGGCGGTCTTTCCCACCACGAAGTCGGTAATTATCTTAACCCCCAGTCTCTTAAGGTAATCCAGCTCCTGACGCAGAATCGCCTTGGGAAGACGAAACTCAGGAATCCCATACATCAAAACCCCACCGGGTTCGTGGAGGGCTTCAAATATGGTCACATCGTATCCCATTTTTGCCAGTTCCCCTGCGGCGGTAAGCCCTGCAGGACCTGCTCCCACAATGGCCACCTTTTTACCCTTCTTGACCTTTATCTCAGGAATTTCCACCTCCCCTGCCTGCCTCTCGTAATCGGCTACAAACCTCTCTAAATGACCTATGGCCACGGGTTTCTTACCCATTTTCACATAGGTGCAATTGCCCTCGCACTGGTCTTCCTGGGGGCACACCCTTCCGCAGACTGCAGGAAGGGAATTGGTCTCCTTAATTACCTTGGCGGCCCCTATAAAATCGCCCTTTTCTATTAACTTAACGAAGGTGGGTATGTCAATGGAAACCGGACAGCCGAGAACGCATGTGGGATTGGCACAGTCCATACAACGACGGGCCTCTGCTATTGCCATCTCCGGGGTATATCCCCTGTTCACCTCAAAGAACCCCTTTATCCTCTCCATGGGGTCATTCTCGGGCATTTCCACCCTTTCTATGTTTATTCTCTCCTTTATCCCTATCTTCTTCCTTAACTCCTTCCTCCAATCCTGGCTGAACCTTTCCCTGAGTTTCTTTTTTAATTCCTCAGGGAAGCGGGGCGGCTGCTTGGTCATCTCACACCTCCCATTATGTAATCCTTAAGTTCCGGATAAAAACTGGCGAACCTTTCTAAGCTTTCCCTCTCGTACTTCCTGTAAGCCTTGAGCCTCAGGATTAGGTTATCAAAGTCCACCTGGTGACCGTCGAACTCAGGACCGTCCACGCAGGCGAATTTTATTTTTCCTCCCACCACCACCCTGCACGCTCCGCACATTCCTGTCCCGTCCACCATGATGGGATTGAGGCTAACGATTATGGGGAGATTGTGCTCGGCGGCCATTTTCTCCACGAACTTCATCATTATGGCAGGCCCAATAGCCAGGACCATGTCAATCTTCAGACCCTCGTCTATAAGCTCTTGGAGCCCATGGGTAACCAAGCCCTTTTTCCCGTAGCTTCCGTCGTCGGTCCAGACCCTCAGGTCATCGCTTATGCTGGCCATCTCCTTCTCCAGGATTATCAGTTCCTTTTTCCTGGCGCCCAGGATGGTAACTATTCTGTTTCCTGCTTCCTTCATTCCCTTAGCTATAGGATAAAGGGGAGCTATCCCAACCCCTCCTCCTATGGCCACCACCGTGCCGAAC
>JALXBI010000050.1 GCA_026991555.1 Candidatus Aminicenantota bacterium | reverse complement strand
GAGTTCGTCCTGGATGTGGGAGATGAGGTGGTAGTAGGAGAGGGAGGAGGTTTTGATGTAGGCTCTGGCGATGCGACTCATGGGGAAATTATAGCAAATCGGACCTGTCCCGAAAAGGTATAAGGTATCTGGAATTTTCCAGAACTTAGTTAATCGGAGGCCCTTTTGACCTGAAGGGTCATACCCTTTATTCCGGTTACCACTACGGTCTCCCCCCGCTTAAGGTCCTGGGTGGAGACGGCATTCCAGAGCTCTCCGTGGACGAAGACCTTTCCCTTCCCATCCACAAAGTCTGCAAATACCTCCCCTTCCTCCCCGATCATCCCTTCCGGCCCTGTCATGGGCTTTTCCCGGATAACCCTGGAAATGAGGTAAATCAAAAAGAGCACTATGACGGTTATTCCTATAACCGTTGCAGAAATGACAGAAAGGGACGGTTTCATTGCCGGGTCAGAAGTGTTGATAAGCATAAGGGAACCGATAAACAAGGACACACCCCCTCCTATTCCAAGAAGTCCGAAGCCCTGCACCTTGGCTTCGGCGATAAAAAGGCCAATTCCCAGAAAAATAAGCAAAAGTCCGGCTATGTTTATGGGAAGTATCTGAAAGGCAAAAAAGGCAAGAATCAGGGAAATTCCCCCCACCACTCCGGGTATTACCGCTCCGGGATGCGAAAATTCAAAGTATAGACCCAGAAGGCCCAGCATTAAAAGGAAATACGCCAGGGATGGGTTCGCCAGCACCGTTAAGAATTTTTCCCTGAAGTTCATCTTTATCTCCTGAACCCGAGCGCCTCTGGTTTTAAGGAGAATTTCCCTCCCGTCGGGTTTTTTAAGGGTTTTCCCATCCAGAAGGGAAAGGAGGTCATCAAGATTTTTCGCCACCGCATCTGCCAAGTGAAGGGAAAGGGCTTCTTTTTCGTTAAAGGAACGGCTCTTTAGAACCGCCTCCTCCGCGGCCTTGACATTTCTGCCCCTCATTTGAGCTAAGGAACGAATTAAGGCCGAGGCGTCCTCAGCCACCTTTTCGCTCATCACCTTGTCCATTTTCTGTCCCATGGCCACAGGATGAGCTGCTCCCATGTTGGTTCCAGGAGCCATGGCAATGAAGTCAGCGGAAAGGGCTATAAAGAAGCCGGCAGAAGCGGCTCTGGCCCCTGAGGGAGCCACATACACTATTACAGGCACCGGGCTGTTCATTATTCTTCTCATTATTTTCCTCATGGAGGTATCCAGACCCCCAGGAGTGTTTAGCTGGATTATAAGCGGAGAGGAATAGGCCTCAGCCCGGGAAAGGGACCTGAGTATGTATTCCTCGGTTATAGGATGGATAGGAGCATCCACCCTGCAAAGGAAGACCGTGGCTCCCAGAAGGTAAAGGGGGAAAACGAGAAATATCAATTTCCTCACTTTAATATTATACATAGCTGAGCCCTCACTTTAAACTATGCTTTCTTTTCCCTCTTTTCTGAATACATGGAAAGGTCGGCCTCATGGAGGGCCTGGGAAAAGCTCTTGTCCTTTCCAAATTCTGAAATTCCCACGGAAATCCTTAGGGGAGAGGGAAGTGCACGAATCCTCCTCAGTCTGGATCGCATTTCCTCTATTCTCCCCTGGAAACTTTCCTTATCCTCCTGGAAACTAACTATTAAAAACTCGTCCCCCCCTATTCTAAAAAGCCCTTCAGAGCGAAAGGAGCTTTTCAGGACTTCCGCCATGGCCTTCAGATATTCGTCGCCCACCTCGTGGCCCCACCGGTCATTTATCTGCTTAAAATCGTCAATGTCAATAAAGGCCAGGATTCCCCACTGCAGTCCCAGAGCATATTCCCTCAATTTTCTCCTGTTGTAAAGCCCTGTTAAAGGATCCACATCCACCAGACTTCGGAGCTTCCGCTGGTTCTCCTCCAGCTGCAGGTTCATGAGTTTTACCTTCCTTAGAGAATAAATTTGATAGCTAAGAAATATGAAAACACCCAGCACCAGCTCCACTATGGCATCTACAAAAGAAATATGTCCCATGTATCTCGGGGGTTTCCTCCCCCAGAAAAGGGGAAGGATAAGGAAACCGTGGTGGAGAAAAATAGCTCCATAGAAAATCAGGCCGGAGGAAAGCAATTTTATAGGATAGAGCTCTATTCTCTTCCCTAAAACCTTCAAACCGGTAACCAGCGACATCAATCCTATCGCAATATCCACCACTCCCTGAAGATGTGCTGGAGAAAAGGCAAAAATTACCCACAGGTAAATCCCGGTAAAAACCAGGGATAAGCCTAAATAGTATTTTTTAAATCTATCAAATTCCTGGTATCCCAGCACCAGAAGCACGCCCAGAATTAATAGGGAAAGAAAGGATGTTTTAAGGATTGAATAAAGGAAATACAAAAGTCTATTTATAAATCCACCGTAAAGGAAAAAAGTTGAGGCAGCGACGCTTGCTAAGGCGAGAAAATCAAGAAGCCAGGCAAGGGCCCATATCTTCATGAGGAACCTTTTCACTGTCAACCATCCAGTGAAGAAAAACAGGAGAAGAACCAAAACCACTCCCATCTGGACTATCAGGGAAATCCTGGAAAGATATATTACACTTACCACCTGCATGCCATGATATTTTACTTGAAAATCCCTGTTTTTCAGAAAACGGAACGCCAGTTCAATCCACCAGGGCCTGAAAAACCGGAAGCAGCGGGATTACCTTTACCACAAAGCCCTTACCTGTAAACTTAAACCGCTCAGCCACTGGAAGGGAATAAACCCAGATTATCTCCCCGTCCTTTTCAAAAACCGGAATGAACCTCCTTAAAGGCCCGGGAATCCCCCCGGCGTTGAACATGTTGGAAAGCTTCCTGGGACTGTCAGAGCCTAAGGGAGTGTATTTATCGCCGGGCCTCCAGTTTCTTACCACGATGGGAAGTTCCACCCCGGAGATGTAGGCAACGGCCCTCCTGGAAAAATCCCCCTCTCCTTCCCATTCCCTGAGTTTTATCCTCCACAACCCCTCCGCCTCGTATTCACCAGGGCGGGGAATCTCAAGGTAAAGCTCCCTGTATTCGGGAATTTTTCCAAGGTAAAAGAAATGCCTGCTCTGCCTTAAAACCCTTTCCCCTCCGGGTATGTAGTATTCTTCTCCAGGCTTCAGGTTAACCAGGTGATCAATGTGGTCAAAATTTATTCTCCTGAGGTTCCCCCTCATTTTTCTCAAAAAGCCCCTTAAAAGTCTCCTTTTAAAACCCAGAGGCAGCAAATCCCAGTCCTCAACCTTCAGTCTTCTTCCCCTAAGTCTTTTCTCCAGTTCCCCCTCCACCAAGGAATCAATCCACAGGTTTTCGTGATAGAGGATGTCCGCTTCCCGGGCCAGAGTTTCCTCAATCCCGGAGAACCTTTCCTTTAAAATAGGGATCAGTTTGTGCCTTAACCAGTTTCGGTCAAAGGAAAGGTCCAGATTGGACGGGTCCTCAAGGAAGGGTATTCCCACCCTTTTAATAAAGTCCATTATTTCCCTGCGGGAAATATTAAGCAGGGGCCTTATGTATTTTCCCTCCCGCAGCAGAGGTATTCCGGAAAGACCGCTGGTCCCAGCTCCCCTGAGCATTCTGTAAAGGAGGGTTTCAGCCTGGTCGGAAAGGGTATGGCCTGTGGCAATTTTATTGTAGCCCTCTTTCCTGGCCAATTGGTCCAGAAATTCATACCTCAGAATCCGGCCTGCCTCCTCAAGGTTTAATCCCCTTTCTCTGGCAAATCTTCTCACATCCTCTTTAGCCGAGAAAAAGGGAAGGTCGTATTCCCTGGCCCTTTGCCTGCAGAATTCCTCCTCATGGTCCGCTTCCTCCCTCAAGCCGTGGTTAAAATGGGCCACTGCCAAAGAATAATTTATCTCTTCGGTAAAAAGAAAAAGAAAATGGAGAAGAACCGTGGAATCCGGTCCTCCGGAAAAAGCCACCAGAATTCTATCCCCCGGGGAAATAAGAGAATTTTTTCTGACCGTTTCCTTGAACTTTCTGTAGGGCATAAAAAAAAATGGCGGCGGAGGGATTTGAACCCCCGACGCTGCGGATATGAGCCGCATGCTCTAACCAACTGAGCTACGCCGCCAGGTAAAAAATTATATATCAAGGCCTTCACCCCTGTCAATCTCTGCTATAATTAGGATATGAGAATAGCATTTGCAACTGAAACCCCTGAGGGGCTTAAGGGAAAAATAGCCCAGCACTTCGGACGATGTCCTTATTATACCTTCGTTGATGTGGAAAATGGGGAGATAAGGGATTATCTGGTGGTAGAAAATCCTGCGGCCAACGAGCATTCTCCAGGGCAAATCCCCCAGTTCATAGCAGAGCAGGGAGCCGGCATTATAGTCTCAGGAGGAATGGGTCCCAGGGCACAGCAGTGGTTTTTGGATCTCGGGGTAAAACCCTTCGTTGGGGTCTCCGGGAGAGTAGAAGAGGTCATTACCTTGATCTTAAAGGGAAAAATATCACCCATAGAAAAATCCGGCGAGTGCGATAAAAAGGAGGATAGAAAGCATCAATGACATATTTTTCCTTACTTTTGCCACTTGAAGATGCATTTGTTTATGCTATGCTATTATTGACACAATAGGAGATTTTTGATATTTTTTAAGCTCTCTAAATTTTGAACGGTTTTGAGGGTTGGTTTGTTATGGGAATCAGGATGAAATTTGACGATGTCCTTACCCTCCTGTCGCTGAAAAGCCCGGAGGAAGTTCTCAGGCTTACCTTTAAGGGAAAAAGGGGGCTGGGACATCTTCTTTACAGGGACGGTGAGGTCAGGTGGATCAAGTATGGGCATTCTGAAGGGGATGAGGCCCTGGATGCCCTTCTACAGGAGCGGGAAATTGAACTGATGGACATGAGGGAGGTTATATCCGCTCCTGCTATGAACCTTCTCTCCAGCTTCATGACCCAGCATCTTCAAAACATAGACGATGTAAAGGGATTTGTTATACTGGACGACCACGGTGAGCCTTACATAGAGAGCCTTCCCGAACCTGAGGAGGAGAACCTAAAGCTTGTGCGAACAGAGATTCTTCCCCATCTTACGAGGGGGGCATCCCTTACAGCCAGAATGATTGAAAGGGAGATGAAGAACGGGCTCATATTTGTAGGGGTGAAATTAAAACCGGAGCTCAACGCCGTGGTGGCCGTGGGCTCCAGAAGCTCCATCAGCAAAATAAAAATCCTGTTCAATAACATCGCCAAAATTACCGGGTAAACTATGCAGGTAAACGGAGTAGAATTTGCCCTTGAGGAAATCATCAATAGCGTTTCCGTGGGCTTTGGAATAATAAACCCGGAAAAATATTCCATTCTTTATTCCAACAGATTTCTCAACCAACTTATGGAAAAAGGATTAAAAGTAATCCTGCCGAATCTCCTTGAAGACGCCATAAAAAAAGACATTAAAATGTCCGAAATTTCCATAGGTCAGGAAACCTACGGCTATGTTTTCGAGGAGTACGGAAAATACCTGATTTTTTTCATAAAAAACATTTCCGAAGCCCTTTTTCTTCTGGGTTTGCAAAGGGAAAGGGGGGCCGTTGAAAGATTCAACCAGCTCTTTTCAATACTGAGACATGAGATAGGCAATCCCCTTAACATAATAAAGCTCTCCTTGGGGGTTTTAAGGGAACAGTACAAAGAATTTGCCCCTGAGAAAATTGAGGAATACCTGAACAGAATAATGCAGGAGGCGGAATCCATAGAAAAGGTTCTGGCAACCATGAAAAACTTCCTGGCAGTTGGCAGATTGTCCCTGACAAAAGTTAATCTCCGGGAGTTTATCCCCAAAACGGTTTTGTTCGGTGATGAACTCAAAAAGTCCTCTAATATAAGCATATTCCTGGACGAAATCCCCGATGTCTTTGTTAAAGCAGATCCCATGGCCCTCCGGCAGGTTTTAGTAAACCTGATAAAGAACTCCGTAGAAGCCATGGAAAAAACCCGGGGAGAAAAAATAATCCAGGTAAGAGTCCATACCATGAAGGGTTTCGCAAGAATATCCATATACGATAGCGGCCCCGGCATTCCTCCGGAGGTTCTCAAGAAAATTTTTGTTCCTTTCTTCACTACCAAAAAGAACGGAACCGGCATGGGGCTTGCGATTTCTAAAAGACTCGTAACTGCCATGGGAGGGCATCTGGAAATCGTAAATGCCTCAGGAGGGGCCCTGGCTATGGTTTACCTTCCCCTTTGGAAGGAAAAAAATGACGAGAAATAAGGGAGGTTTAATATGACCAAAAAAGTTCTCATAGTAGATGACGATGAAAACCTTCTTTTAACCCTTAAAGATGGTCTGAAAAAATACAGGGATCGGATAGAGCCCATCTTCGCCTCATCAGGAAAAAAGGCCATGGAAATACTCCGGAAGGAGAAAATAGACCTGGTGGTTTCGGACCTTAAGATGCCGGAAGTTGACGGGCTGGACCTTTTATCCTTTGTGGTGCAGGAATTTCCTTACATTCCCTTCGTGCTTATAACAGCCTACGGCTCTTTACCGATAAAATTAAAAGCCGAAAGTATAGGAGCCATAAGGTATCTGGAAAAGCCCATATCCCTGGACCAGCTGGCCAAGGCCATCCTTGAAGTCTTTGACCAGGACCTCCTCATGAAGGAAGAATTTACCTTTCTCTCTGCGGCGCACCTGGCCCAGCTCATCCAGTATGAGGAGAAAACATGCACCATGATAGTAACCACCAAGGACGGAAGAAGGGGGGCCCTCCACTTTGACGAAGGGGTTCTCGTGCACGCTAAGACAGAAAAGGAGGAGGGAGAAGAAGCAGCCCTTGAAATACTAACCTGGGAAAACGTGAACATCGTCGTCATGAAAAGGCTGGGAAAGAGGAAATTAATAACCGTAGAAAAGCCCCTGGAAGAGCTCATAATGGAGTCCATAAAGATAAAGGACGAAAGGAAGGGCATGGGTGAGACAAAGGGAAAAACAGCAAAAGAAGTGGACACTGCAAAAATGAGTTCTGCCCAGGAGGAACCTCCCCGGGAGCAGAAAGAACCCAGAGAGGCGGATACCTCGGAATTACCCCCCATGGATGAAGAACCCCTGGGACGTCATGAAATGGAAGAGGAGGAAATAGAGGCCCACGAACCTCTGCTTTCTCAGGAAGAAGTGCTGGCCAGCCTGAGAACGGTTCCGGGTTACCTCGCATCGGCCATTATAGGGGAAGATGAAAGAATAATGGCCATTGATGTTATAAACGAAAGAGAGAAGGAGAAAATGGAGGAGTTTTTCTCAAGGATGACCGGGTTGTTTGCCCTGGCATTCAATGTTTACAAAAAGGCCACTGCTCAGGAACTTAGGAGTTTCCTGACCGAAGCTTCTGAAGGCAATTTCCTGGTTCACCGTCATGGGAAAAACCTAATTATGCTTCTGCTAGGGCAGGAAGGAGATGTGTGCCTTGCCAAATACAATCTTGAAAGGACTGTTAATATTCTGAAAAGAATTTAACTCTTCCTCTTTCCCCAAGTTCCCACCTCCTATCGTATATCGTAAATACCGTAAACAAATCGAATAACTGGATGGGTCCCTTTTATCTAATCGAATTTTAGGGACAGAATGCTGTGTTAGGTGTCAGGGGCCGGGCGGTAAAATTCTCCCTTCTTCCAGCCCAAAAACGGGACATGTCCGAATTTTGATTCCAAAAACGAGCCCAAAAACGGGACAGGTCCGAATTTTGCAAAAACGGGACAGGTCCGAATTTTGAAAACGGGACAGGTCCGAATTTTGATTCCAAAAACGGGACAGGTCCGAATTTTGATTCTTTTTATTTCAAATTTACCACTCCGAACCTTTCCTACGAAATCAGGTTATCTTTTCCTTACCTCGTAAACTATAACCGCCACGGGATAACGGTAAGTGGGGTTTCCTATGTAATAGGCTTTTCCCCTTATCCTTATTCCTCCCCGCTGGTTGTAGGTCCTCCTTCTTTTTAAATATTTAAGGAGTTTCTGGTGGGCCTTTGAGCCTTTCAGGAAATATCCGAAGATGTATTTTCTGGTAAAATCGGATTCGCCGGGTTTTAGCAGTTTTATACATGCGTAATCCTTCTCGGGAGCATCCTTGAGGAAGTAATTATAACAGGAGGAGCCTATGCCGGCTTTAAACTCCACTGCTTCGCCTTTGAATTCCTTTCCCTTCGCATCCACGAAGAACTGGTCAAATTCCACTGCCTGGTAGGAGGAAGGAGCCTGAATCTTTGCCGCAGAAGTATAAGTCTCAAAGGTTTTGTTTACCTGAACCCCCTTTCCCGTGGGGGAAACCAGGTTGGGAACCACCTTTTCCAGGGGATAGGGCATGCCCCAATTGGAGCGGGCGCTTGCCTTCTCTGCCTGCAGGGGAAGCCCCAGCATTCTTCTAAGACGGTTTATATCGTCCATCCTGAGTTTTCCAGGTTTTGATGCCACGAAATTTGAGAACTTGCGGAAGAACCATTTGTCGGGCCTCAGTCCGGGGTCCTGGTCAGAGTTTCCCCCTGCCTCTGCCAGCATGTAGGATTCCGGATCTGAGTTCAGGTCCTGAAGGTCCTGTTTTTTCCATACCACCAATGTGCTTCCGTCCTCATCGGTGTAAACATAGTATCCGCCCTGATTCTGATAGAAAATATTACCCTTAAGCACTGTGAGGTCGTTTCCGAAGGTATTGCTTACCCCGTATCCTGCCTCTCCCCCCTCGGTGAGCAAATAGGCAAAAATATTGTCCTCAATTATCGCCTCTCCCTGTCTTCCCACGAATACGCCATAGGACCCGCCGTTTCCCGGCTGGAACCATCCGAAGGCTATGGTGTTGTTCTTTATGAGAATCCTGGCATCGGCCTGGGCGCTCCTGGTGCTTATGGCTGCGTAAAAGGTATTTATTATGAAATTATTGGAAATTTCGTTTTCTTTCCCCTGCCATTTCACATAAATTCCCTTGCCGTAGGGATTTATGAGAATGCAGTTTCTTATTTTTATGTTTGGGCTGTAGGCCTTAAAAAGGGCTCCCCTCCAGGATTTTCTGGGGACGATTTTGCTTTTATCCGGAGCGTAACCGTTCCTCGTTTCCCCATTGAGGACAAAACCGTCCACCACCAGCCCGCTGTGGTCCTTCTGATAATCTCCTTCAATTATTCCCTCTCCCAATCCCGTGAATTTTCCCCGATAATTTTTCTCCCTTTCAAGTATGGTCAGGTATTTAAAGGGATCTCTCTGAGAAAAATCCTTGCTGTATCCTCCCACCAATTTCAGGTCTGGAACAGAGATTACGAAATGTCCGCTTCCGCCCTTTCCGTAATAAATTCCCTGGGCCACATGTATCACATCCCCCCTTTCTGCCTTTCGTAGGGCCTTCCAAAGATAACCGTAAGGAGCCTCTTTAGTTCCGTTTCCGCTGGCCCCTGCCCTTACATAGATGTCCTTTGATGCCGCAAATCCCAAGATAGAAAGGAAAAGCACTGAAACTAAAATTTTTCTTTTCAATTCAGACCTCCTTTTTAGGATTTACTAAAATATAATATCACCTCACCGCAAATCTTTCAGAAAAAATTTACTTAGGTTGGGTGCTAAACGGCTCAATCCCCGTCAAGGAGGTAAATTTTGCGGGCCAGGTCCTTAAAGTACCCAGAGCTTTCCTCACCCTGGCCTATTTCTGAAATGGCCTTAAAAAACTGGTATATTTTTGAGTCCGCCAAGTCAGCTATGTGAAGGACGAAGGCCTCAAGGGTTTTCGGAGAAACAGGAGCCCCAAACTCCAACTGACCGTGGTGGGAGGCTATGCAGTGGAGGAGATTTGCCTCCCTTTTTCCCGTGTATCCCGCCTCCTCGCAAAGATGCCTCGCCTCAAGGAGGGAAAGAACCGTGTGTCCCAGAAGGTCCCCCTCCCTGGTGAATCCGTCTTCGCCTATTTCCTCCATTTTTCCCACATCGTGAAGAAGCCCTGCCAGAAAGATAACCTCCCTGTCCAAGGAATAGAGTTCTCCCAGAAAAAGGGCTATTTTAAGAACCATGTAGGTGTGAAGGGCAAGGCCTCCTTCCTGATGATGGTGCTTTCTGACACCCCCCTTTGCCTTTAGAAACCTTTCCCCGTATTTCTTCCAGAAGAGCTTATAAAGTGTTCTTCCCTCAGGGGTTTTTATGTGTTCTTCCGCCATCCGGTCCAGCTCCTGGCGAATGTCCTTGGCATCGGGGTAAACTGCCCTGGGAATTATTGTGTAATCCCCGGGATCTGCTTCAACCCTCCTCAGGGAATCCACCACCACATTGTTCCTTTCTTTCTGCCTTCTGAGGGATACCTCATAAACCCCTTCCTGGAGGAGGTCTGCGGTTATCTCGTCCCTGGCAATTAACCGGTCCTGCAGTTTCCCACCGAAGAAGGAAGCGGAAATAGCCCCGGTTCTGTCCATGAGGATGAAGGAGAGATAGGGACCGCCCTGTCCCTGTCTAAGGGAAATCTCCCTTATCAGGAAGGTTCCCTTGAAGGTCCTCTCTTCCTTTTCCCTTTTTATCCTGCTAACCGTAGGCTTTTCCTCCAGGTCAAAAAGTCCCATTTCAACCTCCCACCTTTAAGACCTTAACCATGTCTGTGGCTCCCCTCATGGGGGTTTTACCTGCGGTTACCACCACGGTGCTACCAGGGCTTAAATTTCCAGAGGAGAGGAGGAGATCCACCCCCTTTTCCATCATGAGGTCTGTGTTTTCCATGAAGGGAAGGAGGAAGGAATCAACTCCCCAAACCAGGGCAAGCCGCCTTCTTACGCCCTGGTCTGGGGTTATGGCGAATATTTTAGTTTTTGGCCTGAACTTGGAAACCTTTATAGCGGTGGCGCCTGAGGTGGTAAAGACTATTATAGCCTCGGCGCCTATTTTCTCTGCCGTTATAACCGCACTTTCCGCTAAGGCCTCGGTGGGGTCAGAGGGGTTGCTATCCAGCAGGTTTCGCATGGCCCAGAATTCAGGACTTTTTTCCACCTCCTCAATTACCCTTGCCATGGTGGAAATGGCCTCTAAGGGATAAGCACCTATGGCAGTCTCCCCGGAGAGCATCAGGGCATCGGAGCCATCAAAAACTGCGTTGGCCACATCGCTCACCTCGGCCCTGGTAGGGAAGGGATTTTCTATCATGGTGCTGAGCATCTGGGTGGCGGTTATTACCATTTTCCTTGCGGAGTTGGCCATGGAAATCATCCTCTTTTGAAGAATAGGGACCTCCTCCAGGGGAACCTCCACCCCCAAATCCCCCCTGGCCACCATTATGCCGTCAAAGGCTTCCACTATGGAGGGGAGATTTTTCACCGCCTCCTTCCTTTCAACCTTGGCGATTACCGGAATTTCCCCGGCCATTTCCCTTACCGGCTTTACATCTTCCCCGGACCTGGTGAAGGAGAGGGCAATAAGGTCAATTCCTAAGGAAAGTCCGAATTCTAAGTCCCTGCGGTCCTTTTCGGTGAAGGGGGGAATCCTGAGAGAGGAGTCCGGGAGATTTACCCCCTTCTCGGCCTTCACCGTCCCCGGTGAAATTACCTCGGCCTCCACGAAATCCCTGCCCTTTCCTATAACCTTAAGGGCTATTTTCCCGTCCTCAATAAAAATCCTCTCGCCGGGAGAAAGGTCTTCCACTATGTAAGGATAGTTAACGGGGATCTCCCCTGGTCCTGCTTTCCCTTCCCTCCTCACCCGGACTTTCTGACCCTTCTTTAATGTAATAGGGGAAGGAAGCTTTCCCACCCGGATTTTGGGACCGGAAAGGTCCTGGAGGATGGCCACGGGAATGCCCGTGCTTTTCTCTGCCTGCCTTATAGCCTCTGCAATCTTCCTGTGGGAGGAGTATTCTCCGTGGGAAAAATTGAGCCTGAATACCCTTGCCCCTATTTTTATGGCTTCCTCCAGCTCCTGGAGGGTGCCAAGGGAGGGTCCCGTGGTTGCCACTATTTTTGTTCTCATAAAACAAGTTTATACCCTTCTCTCAGGTTTGGGAAGTTCTTTTTTCCGAATCCTCCAGCTTTCCCTTCTTTAGGCCGAAATTTTAGGGACAGGTCCGAATTTCCAATTCTCCTGAAAAACGGGACAGGTCCGAATTCACCAAAGGGGACAGATTTTTAATGAGGCAATTCCCAGGATTTAAAGAGGAAGGGCAAAGATGGTAAAATAGGGCCATGGTCATTGAGGTCCAAGGGATAAGCAAGAGTTTCGGTGAGGTTAAGGCAGTGGACTCCCTTTCCCTGAGCATACCCCGGGGAGTGGTCTACGGAATATTGGGTCCCAACGGGGCAGGTAAAACCACGACTTTAAGGATGATTCTGGGTATTTTAAAGCCCGATGAAGGGAAGGTCAGCATTATGGGAAGGCCTGTGGATGTAAGTGTTCTTTCCAGGATTGGTTACCTTCCTGAGGAGAGGGGGCTTTATCCCAAGGAAAAGGTGCTTGATGTTCTTGTTTATTTAGGCGAGCTCAAAGGCCTTCCTAAGGGAGAGGCTAAAGCTAAGGCCCTTAAGTATCTTGAGGAATTCGGCCTTTCCTCCAGGGCCTTTTCTGCAATAGAGGAGCTTTCCAAGGGGATGCAGCAGAAACTTCAGTTTATTTCAGTTCTCCTCCACGGGCCGGACATTCTCATCCTTGATGAGCCCTTTTCCGGCCTTGACCCTATAAATTCTGAGATTTTGAGGGAAAGGATAATGGACGAAAGGGCTAAGGGAAAGACCGTCCTCTTTTCCACCCACATCCTTGAGCAGGCGGAAAAAATGTGCGATTATGTGGCCCTTATTTCCAAGGGAAAGAAGGTGGTGGACGGAAAACTCTCGGAGATAAAGGCAAAATACGGGAAGAGAACCATAAAAATAGAATTTGAGGGGGACGGGGAAGCAATAAAGCAGATTCCCCACTCTTCCCTCAGGCTCTACGAAAGGTTCGCTGAACTGGAGACAGAACTTGAAGTTAACGATGTTCTCCGCCTCATAATTGATAAGGTGAAGGTTCAGAAGGTGGAGAGGACTGAACCTTCCCTGAATCAGATTTACATAAGCCTGGTAGGAGGAGAAGGTGAAAACCTGGATAATAACTAAATTTGAACTGAAAAGGGTGGTAAAGAAAAAATGGTTTATAATCTCCACGGTTCTTACCCCGGTTTTCGTTCTCCTCTATGCTGCTTTTCCTGCTCTGGTGGGAAAGCTTTCCAATCGCCAGAGAAACCTGGGGATAATTGATCCCACCGGAAGGATTATTGAATTCATGAGGGCCCCCAGCAGGGAAAAAATGGAAATACCCCTGAAGGTGAAGAAAATAGGTTCCAGGCAGGAAGGCTTTTCCCTTTTAGCGAAGAAAAAACTGGATGCCCTTTTGGTGGTTCCTGCGGATGTTTTTACTTCCAGGAAGGTTACCCTTTACATGAGGAATGTTGGGGATATTACCTTGGTCTCCACGGTAAAAACGAGGATAAACAGGGTAATTCAAAGGGATAAACTCCGCAAGTTGGGGATTAAAGAGGAAGTTTTGAAGGAAATTCTGGCCGGGGTTAAGGTGGAGACCCTCAAGGTGGAGAAAGGTAAAGTGAAAAAGGAAACCATGGAGTCCTCCTTTACCCTGTATATGATTTTCGCCATCCTCCTATTTATGGGCCTCATCGGATACGGTCAGATACTCCTTCGCAGGGTTCTTGAGGATAAGAGGTTCCGTGTGGTGGAGATTCTTTATTCTTCTGCAACCCCCACACAGATCTTTGCTGGAAAACTCCTTGGAGTAGGCCTGGCAGGTATATTCCAGCTTCTTTTTTGGTTAATGCTGGGTGTTGGGGCTTATCTTTACGCCATTTCCTATTTTCCCCAGTTTCAGCTTTCGGGTTTCTTTCCTAAATTTATAATTTTCCTCCTGTTTTTCTTTGCTGGATTTTTCCTTTATTCAACGATCTTCCTAACCGTAGGCTCTATTGTGGAGACCGAAGAGGATGCCCAGCACCTTCTGGGACCCATTATGATGATAATCAGCTTTCCCTTTGCCCTGAGTTTCGTGCTTTTTATGACCCCTGATAACTGGATAAAAGTTGCTCTGGCCTATTTTCCCTACACCGCTCCCTTTTTCATGATGATGAGGGCCATTCTTTCCTCACCTTCGATTTTAGAAATCGTCCTCTCCCTGCTCCTCGTGTTTTTAACTTCCTTAGCCTCTGTGTGGGTCTCCGCTAAAATATTCCGGGTGGGGATGCTTCATACCGGGGCAAAACCCACTTTGAGTCAGCTTTGGTCATGGGTAAAGGAAAAATAATAGAGATTTCTTTTTCATCCTCCATTAAAATCATGAACATAGTTCTGGAAACTCTTGAGGAGATGCTGGCAGGTATGGGTATGGATGTGGAGAAGCACTGGAAGGTTTTTCTCGCCCTGAGGGAAGTGGTGAGTAATGGGATCGTGCACGGTAACAGGAATGACCCTAAAAAGGAGGTTAGAATCAGGGTATTTTATGGGAAGAAAATTAGGTTTGAGGTGAAGGACCAGGGGGAGGCCTTTGATTTTGAAGGCATCCTGAAAAGGGGAGAGCAGGACATAATGAGGGAAAGGGGGAGGGGTCTTTGCATTGTGAAACAGGTTATGGATGTTGTAAGATATGAATTTCAAAGGGGTAATCTAATAATAATGGAGAAGGTGCTTTAAATGTGTGGGATTTTTGGTTATATAGGCGAAGAGCCAGCGGCAGAGATGACCGCCTTAGGGCTTTTCATGCTTCAGCACAGGGGACAGGAAGCCTGTGGAATAGCGGTAAGTGACGGAAGGAGGCTTAAGCTTATTAAGGAATTGGGATATGTGAAGGAAGTTTTCTATCAGGAGCGGCTTAAGGAGCTTGACGGTTTCGCTGCCATCGGTCATGTGAGATACCCCACCCGGGGAACCCCTACGGTGGAAAACGCCCAGCCCCATCTCATAACCACCCTTCAGGGTCCCCTTTACGCCTCTGCCAGCAACGGGGATGTGGTGAATTATCGGACACTAAGGGATAAATACGAAAAAAGAGGAGTTTTCTTCCTTTCCGACAACGACGGTGAACTGCTGGGAAGGATGTTGGTTTACAAAATAGAAAAGGAGGGGAAAGAGCCCATCCAGGCAGTTCTTGAACTTATGGAAGAGGTTAAGGGAGCGTATTCAGCACTTTTCCTTACCCCAACTAAGATTTACGCCTTCAGGGACCCCTGGGGATTCCGGCCCATGGTTTTCGGAAGGACAGAAAAGGGCTATGCAGTGGCCTCTGAAAGCGTTGCCATGGACATAATAAGAGCTCAGGAATGGAGGGAGGTGGAACCTGCCGAGCTTCTTATAATAAGCAAGGAAGGGGTTGAGGGGGTTAAATTTAACGAGGAAGAATTGAGGGGGGGAGGCAGGAGAGCCCATTGCTCCTTTGAGATAATTTACTTCGCAAGACCAGACAGTTTCCAATACCGCCAGTTTATTCACGATAAGAGAATCCTTCTCGGGGAAAAACTGGCGGAAAAGGACCATGTGGAGGCAGATGCCGTGGTTCCTGTTCCCGACTCGTCCAATTTCATGGCCTTAGGTTATTCAAGGAAGAGGGGAATTCCCCTTTGTTTTGGGCTTATAAGAAGCCATTATGTGGGAAGGACCTTCATAAAGCCAACCCAGAGCATAAGGGACGAATCGGTAAGGCAGAAGTTCAATCCCCTTTATAAATTTTTCTCAGGAAAAAGGGTAATCTTGGTGGACGACTCCATAGTAAGGGGAACCACCATAAGGAAGATTGTCAGGATGGTGAGGGGAGCAGGGGCAAAGGAGGTTCATGTAAGGATTGCCTCTCCCCCGGTGAGGTTTCCTTGCCGCTACGGGATAGACACCCCAACCTATGAGGAGCTCATAGCCAATAAAATGAGCATTGAAAAGATAAGGGAGTTCATAGAGGCGGATTCCCTTCTTTATTTGACCGTGGAGGAGCTCAGGGGGGTTCTGGATTATCCTGAGGACTTCTGTTATGCCTGTTTTACAGGAAAATATCCGGTTCTGGAGGGAAAATGAGGTGCTTTGTTTTTCCGGGACAGGGAAGCCAGAGGGTGGGAATGGGGAGGGAGGTTTACGAGAATTATCCCGCTGCCCGGGGAATTTTTGAAAAGGCCAACGAGGTTCTGGGCTTTGACCTTACTAAGATAATTTTTGAGGGACCTGAGGAGAGCCTCACCCTTACCCAGAATGCCCAGCCTGCCCTTCTTACCGTGAGTTATGCCATTTACAGGGTGCTGGGGCAAAGGCCCGATTGTGCTGCGGGGCACAGCCTCGGGGAGTGGACCGCCTTCGTGGCCGCTGGAACCCTGAGTTTTGAAGATGGGGTTTATCTGGTGAGAAAAAGGGGAGAATTTATGAGCGAGGCGGCCCCACCGGGATTCGGTGGGATGCTGGCAATCCTGGGCGGGGACCAGAAGGAAATAGAAAAGGTAGTTTCGGAAATTGATGGGGTTCAGGTGGCAAACTATAACAATCCAGGACAGATAGTCCTTTCGGGAAGAACAGAGGCCCTTAAGCTGGCAGAGGAGAGAATAAAGGCAAAAAGGAAGGTTTACCTTAAAGTTTCCGCTCCCTTCCATTCCGAATTCATGAAGGAGGTGGAGGAAAGGTTGTGGGAAGAGATGAAAAAAAGGGAGTTTTTAAATCCGGCCTTTCCTGTTTATGTAAACGCCTGGGCAAGGCCGGTGAAAACCGCCTCTGAGGCCATGGAGGCCCTGAAGGTCCAGATTTCATCTCCGGTGCTCTGGACCCAGTCAGTTCTGAAGATGGTGGAGGATGGGGTGGAGGAATTCGTGGAGATAGGTCCTGGGAGGGTGCTTACCGGCCTTATAAAAAGAATTGCACCGGGAAAACTCCTCAAGAACATAGACGGAACCGGGGAACTGGCCCTTTAAAATGTCCTTACCCAGGGTAGTTATATTAGGCCTTCCCAATGTGGGAAAATCCACCCTCTTCAACAAAATAGTAAGGAGAAAAAAGGCCTTAGTTCACCGGAAGCCAGGAATGACCAGGGATGTTCTTTCCTCCGTGGCAGAATGGCAAGGATATTGCTTTGAGCTCCTGGATACCGGAGGGCTTTTTGAAAACCCTTCCCAGCCTCTTAACGAGAAAATAACCAGGAAAGCTTTAGAATACGCGGAGGATGCGGCATTAGTTCTTCTTGTTGTGGACGGGACCAGAAGCCCTCTTCCATGGGAAGAAGAGGTGGCGAAAAGGCTCAGGAAGATGGGAAAGGATGTGGTTGTTGTTGTGAATAAAATGGATGTAAAACGCTCCTTTGACCCCCTTCCCTTCCATTCCTTAGCCATTGAGGAAATGGTGCCTGTCTCAGCAGAGCACAATCAAGGCTTGGCTGAGCTTCTTGACCTTGTAGTGAGCAAGATTCCCCGGAGGGAATGTCCTAAGGAGGAGGCCGTCAAGGTGCTCGTTTTGGGGAGGCCCAATGTGGGAAAGAGCTCCATAGTGAACCGCTTGGCTGGAAAGGAGAGGGTTATAGTGGACGAGAGGCCAGGAACCACCAGGGATGTAATAGATGTGGAGGTCAAATTCAGGGGTAAAAAATACAGGCTTTTAGATACCGCTGGAATGAGGAGGCTTTCCCGAGCCTCGGATTCCCTTGAGGCTGCCGGAATTATCAAGGCTACCAAAGCCATAAGGGGGGCTGATGTTTGCGTCCTGGTAATGGATGCCTCCCAGGGACCCACCCATTATGATGGGGCCATAGCCGGAAAGGTGGTGGAGGAGGGGAAACCCCTGGTTCTCGTTGCCAATAAATGGGACTTAGTAAAGGCGGATACTGTAAAGTATTTCAAAATAAGGGAAGAATTTATGGATAAGCTCCATTTCGCCTCCTTTGCCCCCCTTCTTTTCGTCTCAGCCCTTACCGGGAGAAGAATCACAAATATAATGGAGGAGGTGGAGGAGGTTCTTAAGGAGGCAGGAAAAAGAATTAAAACCGCAGATCTTAACCGGTATCTCCTTCCCATACTCAGGGAAAGCCCTCCAAAGGTCCCCGATACCAGGGAGGTAAAGTTCTTCTATGTGGTCCAGAGCGGGGTCAACCCTCCGCTTTTTGTTTTCTTTGCCAACAGGAGAATAAAACTGGATGATTCTTACAGGAAATTTCTTGAGAGGAAAATAAGGGAAAAATGGCAATTCAAGGGAGTTCCCATAAGAATAAAGGTGAAGAAGAAGTAAGAGCCCATGCCCTGGAGGTAGCTAAGGGAGGGGTGGTTGCCTTTGTGGGTAAAGTTACGGGAATGGTCCTTTCCCTGGTGTTTATGGTGCTCATATCCCGCATGGCCGGAGCCAAAATCCTTGGCTATTTTTCCATGATTCTCACCTTCTACATGATAATGGTCAGGTTGTTGCCTCTGGGGCTCCATGCCTCTATCCTGAAATATGCAGGGGAAGCTTACGGTAAGGGGGATTTTGCCTTTGTGAAGGGATTTCTTCTGATGGGAATTCGTGTAATACTACGTGTTTCTATTCCAACAGGTGTAGTTTTCTTTCTTGCTTCCCATCATGTGGCCAGGTTCTTTTCCAAACCTCACTTCGTTTCCTACGTTAAACTTTTCGGGTTTTTCCTGCCTGTTCTGGCCCTTTTTTATTTTCTTACGGAAAGTTTTAAAGCCCTGAGAAGAACTGACCTGTTGGTTCTGATTCAAAGCATCGGTCTTTTCTCCCTGAGCTGTTTGTTTTTTTCTTTTTTGTGGAAGGTGAATTTCGGAATTTCTTCTCCGGCCCTTTCCTTTTTTCTCTCTGCTACCCTTATGCTGATTCTCGCTATTCTGGTTTACCGGAGGTTCTTCTCCGGGGTAAAAGCCACCCGTATAAATTTTTCTCCCTTTGCTAAGGTTTCTCTCCTGCTTATGGCCTCGGGGCTTTTTTACCTTTTCCTCACTCAGGTGGACACCCTGATGGTGGGATATTTCAGACCCGCTGAAGAGGTAGGCATATACTCAGCCGCTTCAAAAGCTGCCCTTTTCGTTGGCTTCGGGCTCAACATAATCAACTATATTTTTCCCCCCATAATTTCCTACCTTTTTTCCCAGGGAAAAATGGCTGAAATAGAGGCTTTAGGAAGAAGGAGCGCCCGATGGGCTTTTACCTATGCCCTGGTTCTCGCCCTGGTTTATGCCGTTTATCCCCTGAAAATTCTCGGTGTGTTCGGCAGGGGATTTTCCGCGGGCAGAGAACCGCTTTTGATTTTAACCTCAGCCCAGATTCTCAGTGTGGCTATAGGTTCTGTGGGATATGTTCTTTCTATGACCGAACACCAGGGCTTCTTTTTCAGGGCGACGCTGCTTTCAGTAATATTGAACTTCGCTGGGGATGTTTTATTAATTCCCCTATGGGGAATTAAGGGGGCTGCAGTGGCTACGGGTTTTTCTTTGGTTTTTTCCAAAATACTTGAGCTTTTATATGTAAGGAAAAGATTAAATATGTGGGTTTTTTCCTATTCGGTTTTAAAGGGAACAATGCTCTTCCTGGGGCTCCTCATCCTTTCCCTATTTTTGAAGAGTTTAAATCCCTGGCTTCCCGTTATTTTCTTTCCCATTGGCTCTGTAGCCCTCGTCTCGTCCCTTATGGATAGGGAGGATAAGAGGATATTCCTTTCCTTCCTCAGCTCATTCTGAGGGAGGGAGTTTTCTGCCAAAGGAGGTGGAGTGGGTGATGCCGAAGGCTAAGGGAATCATGATCAGGCTCAGAATGGAACCCACTAAGTAGAGGGATTTTACGAAGGAAAACATAACCATCCCCAGAAGGACGGAATACACCGGGTGAACTTCGCTGTTGAGTATGAGATTGCCTACGGCGTAAAAGATGGAAGTGTAGCCGAAGAGTATGGCTCCAATAATCAGGAAGACCACAATTATAAGAAAGGGAATCCCTATAATTATGGCACTGAGGATGGCGAATATTATCAGGAGGATAATAAGAACAATGAAGATGAGCAGCCCCCTGAGCCAGTGATTAAAGGGCCGGTTAAGAAGGGATGAAGCTGCTAACATTACGTTTTTCTGAAAGAGGAGAAAAATAAGTAGGGAAAGAATTCCCCACAGGATCAGGTAGGACACGAATTTGTAGCTGTCAAAGAAATTCCCTGTCCCTGTTATGTGAATGAATTTTGGCTTGTGCAGGAAGCTTCTTCCGGGTCCCCCTGTCATGCCTACCCTGGAACCGTTCACCTTTATCGCAGAAGTATTTCCGCTGGAGAAAATCTCCACCAGATCCCCATTAACCCTTGTCCCTTCTTCTGCTTTAACCTTTGAGAATATAGCTATGAGGTCTCCGTTCACCTTACCGGAAAAGGTGAGGTCGCATTTTATGGCAACTAAATCCCCGTTTATTTTACCCTCCACCACAGCGGTATCGCCTATGCAAACCACATCTCCGTTTTTTACCTCCCCCTTTTCCACCTTTATGGAAGCGGCCAGAGAAAAAACTAAGAGGAGAAAAATCAGTGTTTTCCTCATGTATTCCTCCATATTTTGCGAAGGGCAAAGTATACAGGAAATAGCATCAACCCTGCCCCCACAAACACCCAGGCTGGAATTTTAAGGGAAAACAAATATGAAAGTCCAGCCTTAGATACAAGGTAAACTCTGTTTAAAGAATCAAAGATTATGTAATAGAAAAATATGGCTCTGTCCAGACCGAAGAATACTGGAACGGTCAGGAGGGCAATCAATAATATGAAAATCCCGTAGATTACCGGCAGAAGCTTCCTTTTCTTATCTATTTTCGCCATAACCAGAGAGGCTATATCCACGGGAGGGTTCTCTTCCTCCAGTTTTATCCCCTGAAAGAGGGCTTTAGCCCTTTGCAGTTTTTCTGCGCATTCCTCACATACTAAAATGTGGTCCTCAAAAAGACTCCTTTCCATGGGAGACATTTCGCCATCCAGGTAGAGATAGATTTCTTCGTAGTTATAATGCTTCACGATAAGCCTCCAGAAGTGCTCTTAATTTTTCCCTTGCCCTATATAATTTGCTCTTTACCTCATGAAAGGGCATACCGGTAACCTCTGAAATTTCCTGATAGGAAAGCTCGTTGAAATGCCGTAAAATAATGAGTTCCTTCAGGGTGGGAGGTAATTTTTCCAGGGCCTGCATGATTATCCTCTTTCTCTCCCGATTAAGCTGATTTTCAAAGGGTCCGCGCTCATTGCTTTCCACATCATATTCTACTTCCTCCCCCTCTTCTCCCATTTGAAGGGAAACGGTATTCAGTTTTCCCTTTCTGAAATGGTCCACCACTAAGTTGTGGGCTATCCTCCAGAGCCAGGTGGAAAAATGATAGGAAGGGTTATATTTTTTCATGGAAGTGTAGGCCCTCAGGAAAGCTTCCTGGGTGAAGTCCACCGCTAACTCCCTCTCTCCGGTGAGCCTGTATATATAGTTGTAAAGTCCTTTTTGATATCTTCTTACCAGCATCTCAAAAGCCTCCTTGTCTCCATTTTTTGCCCTTAAAGCCAGTTCCTTTTCATCCATTATTTTTTACGAACCCGGGAGAGAAAGGTTGGATTAAAAAGGGAAGAGGGCAGGGAAATGTTATATCGGCAATTATGAAATTCAAAACTTGTATCCTCAAAGGAAATTTTTCTGATCCTGTTCTTTTTTACTTCCATCAAAATCTCCTCTCCTCCTTTAAGTTTTACGAAAAATTTTCCGTTTTTCCCCTGCACTTCCTTAACTATCTCCTTCCATTTCCCTGGGTCCTGCAGGAGCTCCCAGAAACTCCTTCTTATCTCGTAAGTTCTGAAAAAGCCTTCCTTAGGATGGTATTCCCACATTTTCCCCCTGGCCAGGAGAAAGATTTTTTTCTCTTGCCCAATATAATCCCACCTTATCCCCTCGCCCCTTTTGAAGTAAAAATAACCATGCTCCTTTAACACATCCCCCTGGACCTTTACGGTTTCAGCAAACTGGCAAACCGCAGAGTGGGTATTGTAAAGTATGTTCAGGATTAGCAAAAAAACAAGCATTATATCTTCTTCTGTTTTTCCTTTCGCGTCAGTATTTTCTGGGCTTCTCTCCTTACCGGGTCGGGAACCTCCCGGCTCCGGGCTATTTCCCTCAGGTCCTTTTCCCTGAGCCTTGAGAGAAAACCTATTGCTATGGGAAGGGGAGTTTTGGGGTTCCTGACCAGGTTAAGAACTACCGAATAGTGCTTTGTCCATTCCCGGGAGGAGGCGATCTTCCTTATCACATCCTGGGAAAGGGACTTCATCTTGGCATATATGGCTATTTCGTTTTCAGTGAGTTTGGGACTTTCCAGCACCGCATCAACAACTATTTTGTTGTTATCCCTTATGAGAATGGCCCTATGCATTTTTGAACCCATCAGAGCCAGTTTAACCTTGGCAGGAATGGGCAGGTTTTTTATCTCGTTCCATGTCAGGGTATATATGTTTTTTTCGGCAGGCTCTCTTCCTTCTAAAACCTCTTCCAATTCGTCAATTTCTTCCAGCTCCTCAATCTCCTCCAGCTCTTCAAGCATAGTTTCCACCTGCTCAACAGCCTTTTCCTCTCCGGTGCTGTAGTAAAGCCTTCTCCACTCTTCCATTAAGGCTTTGACTCTCACAGGGGAATGTGAATTGTTGAGGAGAGCTTTTATCAGGTTGGGATTGGACATAACTCTGACCTGGTTTGAAGCTACCAATTCGGTTATCCTTTCGTCGCCGTTTTCCGCAAGGAAAAGTAGGGTTTCATCCTTTACTGAGGGATTCCTGACGATGGTCTCTATAAGTTGATAATCCTTCTCCTCCAGGGCCCATTCAGCGTAGAAATGGAGGAGCTCCCAGGAAGCTTCCCTGCTGCTTAAATAGGATTTTATGGTGGATGGGGGAAGGGAAATCAATGTGTTAAATGCTCTGTCGGAGATTTTGCCGGATGGGTCCTTCAGAAGGAGGGCAAGAACCTCAAATTGTTCCTTGGGGGAGAGGGGTATAGCACCCTCAGCCGCAAGCTCCTTGATGTCTTCACTTACTCTTCCGGCTTTTAGCTCTTCTAAAAAACCCATTTTGTTTTTCTCCTGGGGTTAATTATAATTTCTAATGATGAAAGGAGCAACGGTAAGATTACTTGTCCTGTCCCTTCTCCTTTATTCCTTATTTCCCCAGGACAATACCTTTGATTTCTCCGCAGGGCTTTCCCTTAGCCGGGGTAATTCTAACTATACCAGGTTTTACGGAAAAGGAATCATAAAATTCCTGAGGAAGGATGCCGGATTCATAATATCCAGCAACTACATTTACGGTAGAGGTGAGAAGGAGGTTGATACCAACCAGGGAAATCTGACTTTCTCTACAGAAAAACCGGTGTTCGGGAGGTGGAAACTTATTTCCTCCGCTTCCTATTTCTTTGACAAAATGGCGGACATACAGGGAAGGGTGGATTTCAGCCTTGGGCTTAATTACTCCATGGAAGTGAAATCCATAAAGAAAGTCTCCTTCTCTGCATCCTATTCCGAGGAATACGAGGCTTATTTTACTAAAACTTCGGTAAAGAAAACCAGGAGACTGGCCCTTGCCATGAATCTCAGGAGAAAAATGGATTCGGGGGCGCAATTTTCCTTAGCTGCCCTTTACACCCCCTCGCTTCTTGATCCCGGGGATTTCAGATTTGAGGGAGAGGCCTCCATGAAATTTCTCATGAAAAAACCCTTATGGTTAAATTTTTCCCTTACGGAGAGGTATAATAACCAGCCTCCCTTAGCTACCCTTAAGAAAAATGATATAATTCTTATAACATCCCTTGAGATAACCCTTTAAAGGAGGAGAAAATTGAGGAAAATAACTGTTCTGGCGTTAATACTTTTGGTTATGTTTTTACTTCCGTTCTGTGGCAGTAAAAGAGGCAAGAGAGTTCCTGTGAATCTTAATATAAGCTTTGACCCTCCGCAGCTCAGGGATGCGTATGTGGTCAGGATGAAATACACCTGGATGCCCCAGAAGGGTTTTTCCCTTAAAAATGATTACTGGGTTTATGTGCATTTCTGGGATGGGAAAGCCAAGACTATGTATCTCATTGATGACCATAAACCCCCGGTGGCTTTCTCCCAGTGGAAGCCCGGAGAGGAAATATCCTACGAGAGACTTCTTGTTTTCCCGGAATATGTGGAGGAAATAAGCGGGGATAGTTTTAAGGTTGATTTTTCCGTTGGGTTCTTCAATCCTAAGACCGGTGACAAGATAGAGGTTTTAAAAAAGCCTATAAGCATAAAGATAAACCCTGAAATGCTGCCTCAGAAAATATATGCTAAGGGATGGTATAACGAGGAAGCCGATAGCTCCGGCAGAACCTGGAGATGGATGGCCAAGACCGCAATTTGCAGGGTGGAAAATCCGAGAAAAACTTCCCTGCTCTATGTTAAGGGCTTTTTCCCCGAAAAATACTTACCCCACCAGAAAATAAGAGTATTTATAAACGACCACCTTATAGGTGAAATAACCCGCCCTCAGTTTCAGAGGCTTTTTACCATAACCCCTGACCTTATGGGGAGCGGGGACGAGTTTATAATCCGTTTTGAAGCGGACAAAAGCTTCGTCCCCGCCCAGGTCAGCAAGGGTAGCCCGGACAAGCGAGAACTGGCTGCTGCCTTTTATCAGGTGTTTTTCTGCGTGAAGTAATCACCTGACTATTTTAAGCTCCTTAAGAATCCTTTCGGCTCCCTGGAATTTATCTGTTATAAAGAGAACATATCTGCTATCTACGGAAATGGAACGGGTAATGGGGGACCAGAAATAATAATCGCTCACAACGCTTTCAAGATTTCCGTCAAAGAGAAGACCCACCAGTTCTCCCTTTCCGTTAAGCACCGGCGAACCTGAATTTCCCCCGGTAGTGTCATGGGTGGTTAGAAAGTCCACGGGCACATCTTTCAGTTCCGGGTCTTCGTATGAACCGAAGTCCTTCCTCTGCCAGAGTTCCTTTAGTTTTTTCGGCACTATAAAGGGTTCCTTTCCAGTTTCCTTTTCCATAACCCCGGTAAGGGTGGTCTGGGGCAGGTAGAATACCGCATCCCTTGGGGAATACCCCTTTACTGTGCCGTAGGTGAGCCTGAGGGTCCCATTGGCATCGGGATACATAAATTCGCTTCCGAAAACCGCTCTCCACAGGGCGTAATATTTAGGGAGAAACTCCAGAGCCTCACCGGCAAGGGCCTTGGCCTGCCTTTCCATCCTGTCCATTTCAGGAACCAGCTCCAGGGCCAATTTAATGAAGGGGTCCCTGCATTTTACGATTTTTTTGTATGGGGAATTGAAGAGTTTCAAACGGAACTTGAGATCCCCCAGCCTGGTGTTTTTGTAAAGCTTGTCCAGGAAAGCGTCAACATTTTTTTCGGAGTAATCTCCATTGAGCAGCCTTTCCAGGGCTTTAAGCCTGTATTTAGGTGGGACCTTTCCTTGCTGGAGGATAAAGTATTTAAGCACCTGCCTATCTGTCCAGGGTTCGTAGGCCATATCCACCATTTTTAGCCTGATAATATGGTTTTCCCTGTCCCTGTCCATGTATCCGGGCTTTCTGTCTATGTCCTTCTTGAGCCTTTCCCTGGTCCAGTAGACTATTTCTATGGCAGAGGCAAGGAGGCGGGAGCCATAGGGAAACCATCCGGAATAGAAGGACTTCATGGATAGGTTTTTGGCCTTCTCGAAGTATCGTTTGTAACGGGGAAAGACATCCCCGTATTTTGCCCGAAGTTCCGGGTTCTTCTCTAAAGCCCTTTGAATCTTCGCCTCCAGGGCCCTTTTCTTCTCCACCACATGCAATTTTTTGAATCCCTGAAGCTGTCCTCTCCAGTTTTTTATGGCATTGTTTAATCCCTTGAGTATGCCGGCATTTTTAAGTTCAGCAATTTTGCTCCTGCGGGAGCCCTGTTCCAGAATTTTTATCCATCCCTCGAGAAATTTTATCCTTTGGGGATAAAACTCCTTTTCCATGAACTCCGCATAGAAGCTGGGCATGTATCTTTCAGTGGAGCCAGGATATCCGAGGATGAACATGAAATCCCCGGGATTTATGTTCCTGGCCGAGAATTTAAGGTAAACCATGGGGTGGTATGGAACATTTTTGGGGGAATACTCTGCGGGTTTTCCGTCAGGTCCCACATAGGCCCTGAGGAAGGAAAAATCCCCTGTATGGCGTGGCCACATCCAGTTGTCTATTTCCCCTCCATAGTTTCCTATACTGGAGGGAGGAACATACACTATTCTTATGTCCTTAAGTTCTAAGTAGGTAAAAAGGTAATATTTTTCCCCTCCATAAAAACTCCTGATAACGCAGCGGTAGCCAGGTTTTTCGAATTTTTTAATGATTTTCTTCCTGTTTTTCTCTAAGCGAAGATATCTCTTGTAGGGATCCTTTATCTTCATAACGCCCTTTAGCACCTTGTGGGTCACATCGTCCATTCTCAAAAGAACTAAAGCCTTATAGCCCGGGGCCGGAATTTCCTCTGCCATGTTTTTTGCCAGGAAACCCTTCCTTATGAGGTCAATTCCCCTTTTGGCGCTCTGGCGCTGAATAGCCCCAAAGGCCACATGATGGTTTGTAACTATAAGGCCGTTGGGTGAGACGAAGGAGCCGGTTCCCCCCATAAGGTTTACCACCGCCTGGGAGAGGGAAGGGCCTCCCTGTTTCCATATTTGTTCCGGAGAAAGCTCAAGGCCCATGGCTTTCATCCTGGAATAAAGGGCCGGGGAAATCCGTTGTGGGAGAAACATTCCTTCATCAGCGAACAAGGAGAAAACTGTCATCACCAAAGCCAGGGTAAAGACCAGAATTTTTTTCATAATACCCTCCTTACGGTATTTTCTAAAAGAATTTTACGATTTCGGAGGGGAAAGGTTAAAAATAAAAAAACCCCGCCCTTTTCAGGGCGGGGAGGGTAATTGCGGTTAGTTAAGCTTTACTGCTGCTTGGACCTGGGTCCGCAGATAAGCTGGCCGTCAGAGAAGATTATATCGTTGTCAAAATCGCTAAGCTGAGACGGAGGGTCATAAAGGGTAGAGCATCCAGTAAGACCGGCGGTATATCCGGAGTCCCTTCCAGGAGAACCAACCCAGTAATCATCCTGGTTAACCTGATAATCAAAGGTGTGTCCCCAGGCGTCAATGGTCTTTATCGCCTTGATGTAGAAGCCGCTGTTCTGGGTGAGCAGTTCCAGAGAGGACGGGGGAACATTGTTGTCCAGCCTGTATTCCTCCACGGCGGTGGCGATGTTCCTCAGGTCCGCCATGGTGGATTTCTGTTTGGATTTCTGGATAGCTACCAGCAGATTGGGTATTAGAATGGCAGCCAGAATTCCGATTATGGCCACCACGATCAAAAGCTCGATAAGGGTGAATCCCTTTTGTCTTTTCATCGTAACCTCCTTTTAAATTTTTTTCATTTTTTATAAAGCAAAAACCATGCCAAATTGGATGAGCCTATAAAATACCCCCTGGTTTCGGGCTAACAAAATATGGCACCGAAATTTGACAAATTTTGTCACAAGAGCTCAAGGGCTTTTTCAAGCACCTGTTGGGGCTCAAGGCCGGCGAGTTTTCCAGTCCTTATATAGTTTTCCCTCTGGTTCCAGGGAGCATTTATTTCAGGATCAGTGGCCGGTCCGAAAATCACCAGAACCCTTGTTCCCATGGCATCTGCTAAATGCATGGGACCTGTATCATTTCCCAGAACCAGCCTTGCCCTGGCCAGGATTTCCTTCAGGCCCAGCATGTCGGGGGTGGAGAAGGGGAGATTATCAGAGGCCTGTTGAAGCAATTCCTTTTCCTTTTCAGAGCCAACATAAAGGACCGAAAGCCTTTTCTCCCGGAGCATTTTGCCAAGTCTTCTGAAATGGGAAGCAGGCCATCTCCTGGATGATTTTGAGCCCCCTGGAACCAGCACCACGTCTATTTCCTTTTCCTGAACCGGTGGTTTGAGTTTCACCTCAGGGTTTATCCTTTCCTTCAGAAGAAATTCCGCCAGCCTGGTGTATCTCAGAACCTGGTGCTCCTCAGTCCATTTTATTTTTTTGGTCAGAAGAAAGCCCCTGCCATCCTTCTGATAACCTATCCTTTCCTTGACTCCACAAAGGAGGAAGTTCAGGGCTGAGGAGAAGGAATTGGTGAGGAGAAGACCCAGGTTTTTAATGGGGGTGCAGGTGAGGAGAAACCTGTAGGGGTAAATTCCTTTGAAAAACTCCTCGCCGTAGAACAATTCCCCCAACCATGGTTTTCCCAGAAGGTAAAGTTCGTATTTGCGGGAAAGGGGCCTCAGGGCAGCCACGGACATTACCGAATCTCCCAGCCAGTTGGGCATCCGCACAAGTAATTTTTCCATCATGTTAATATGTTAAAATTTTTCCGTGATTTTGGAAATAGCAACCTACCTGCTTTCTCCCTTCCCCCTTTCCTATTTTTATCTCAAAAGCAGGATTAAGGGAAAGGACTTCGTTTTAAAAGATAAATTCCGGCCTCCAGAACTTCCGCCTAAGAAACAGAAAAGAATATGGCTTCACGGGGTTTCCGTGGGGGAGGTTTTATCTTTAGCTCCCTTAGTAAAAGCCCTGGAGGATAAGAATCTGGAACTCGCCATCTCCACCACCACTTCCACCGGGATGAGGGTGGCCAAGGGAAAATTTCCTAACCACCCTGTTTTTTATTTTCCCTTAGATTTTCCCCATGTGGTTGAGCGGTTTCTGGAGGAGGTGGAGCCCGATGGGGTGGTTATAGCCGAGACGGAGCTCTGGCCCAACTTCATCCTGAGAGCTCACAGGAAAGGGGTGAAACTTTTTCTTGTAAACGGCAGAATTTCTCCGGCGAGTTTCCGCTGGTATCGAAGATTAAGGAGCCTTATGAAAAGGGTAATCTCCAGTTTTGACGCCATATGCGTTCAAAACAGGGAGTATTATCAGAGGTTTCTTGAACTGGGTGCCCCTGCAGAGAGAATATTCATAACCGGAAATATGAAGGCGGATTTTGAGATTAAAGGAGAACTTCCCTTTAAAATCCCCGGACCTTATATGGTAGCTGGAAGCACCATGGACAGGGAGGAGGACAAATTCGTCCTGCGTGCCTTCTGGAAGTTTAGGGAAAGGGCAAGGTTGGTTTTAGCACCGAGGCATCCCGAAAGGGCAGGGGAGAGTTTCGCAGAGGCGGTTTCCATGGGATTTTCTACGATAAAAAGAAGCCAGGGCCAGGAAGGAAATTGGCAGGTGATGATTCTTGATACCATGGGAGAGCTTGCCCTCCTTTACCGAAATTCCCTCCTTTCTATCATAGGGGGCAGTATTAGACCCTACGGCGGGCATAACCTGCTGGAACCTGCCTTCTTTTCTTCGCCTGTTGCCTTTGGACCCCACATGGAAAACTTCCGGGACCTTGCCGAGGAATTTTTGAGGGAAGGAGGCGCCCTCCTTTTCCGAACCAGGGATGAACTTTCCAGTATAATGAGCCAGGCCCTGGATGGTAAATTGGCCTGGGCCGGGGAAAAGGGAAGGGAAATACTTGAGAGGCTGAAGGGGGCCACGAGAAGAAATGCGGAAATTATCCTCCAGAATATTTAGACTGTTCGCGCCCCTGCTTTTCCCCTACAGGGAACTTGTATTTTTAAGAAGGTATTTAATTAGGGGGGAAATTCCTGCGATTCCGGTTATTTCCGTGGGCAACATAGCCTTCGGGGGAACGGGTAAAACCCCGGTTACTATATTTCTTTCCCAGCACTATAGTAAAAAGGATTTCTCCGTGGGGGTGGGAATTCGTGGTTACCGGGGCAAAATTAAAAGGGAAAGGGCCTTTCCTCCACAGGAGGAGATAAATCCCTTTGAAGCCGGAGACGAAGCAGCGGTTTTGAGGGAAGCCCTTCCTAATGCCTGGATCTTTGTGGGAAAAAGGAGGGAAGTCCTTGCAGAAATGGCTAAAAGCAGGGGAATTAACCTCCTCATTCTTGACGATGCCTTCCAGTATCTGAAGTTGAAGAAGATAGAAGTGGTTCTGCATTCTCTGGAAGTTCCTGATTTTTATCTAAGGGAAAGTAAAAGGGCCCTGCGCCGGGCTCACCTGATTCTTCAACCCCTCAAGGAGGCCTCGAACACTCCCTATACATACTTCCTTTACCCCGAGGGAGTCCCTGAGGAAAGGGTTTTTGCCTTCTGTGGCATTGCAAGACCAGAGAAATTTCTGTCTCTTTTCCCTAAACTGGAAAATTCCCTTATTTTCCCGGACCACCATAGATATACCCCGCAGGACCTGGATGAGGTTTATCGCAGGAGCCGCGGATTGCCAGTTTATACCACGGAAAAGGACTTCGTTAAAATAAAAAGACTCGAAAATTTCAGGGGAGGGATTTTCGTGATCAATTGGAGGGCAAAGGTTTCTCAAGAAGCCCTTCTGAGACTTGACGAACTCTTGAAATCCTGGCCCCTTGTCCTAAAATAAGAATTATGAGGCAGGACTTAGTGGATAATGTCTACTGGCTCGGACATGCCAGTTTTCTTTTAAAGGTGGGGAATAAAAACATTTATATTGATCCCTATTCTATTCCAGAGGGTTTACCTAAAGCGGACATAATATTGATAACCCACTCCCATTTTGACCACCTCTCTCCCCAGGACATTGAAAAGGTGGAAAGAAAGGGGACCGTGGTGGTGCTACCGCAGGAGGCCAGGGAAAAATTTACTCATACCAACGCGGTCTATGTGATGCCTGGACAGGATATTACCTTAGGGGAATTTCTCATAAGGGCAATTCCAGCCTATAACCTGGAGAAGAGTTTTCACCCGAAGGAAAAGGGCTGGGTAGGTTACATTGTGGAGACCCCTATAGGCAGCGTTTATCATGCAGGAGATACCGACCTCATTCCTGAAATGGAGGGTATAAAGGTGGATGTGGCCCTTTTGCCCGTGGGCGGGACATATACCATGGATTGGGCTCAGGCGGTGGAGGCAGCAAAGAAAATGGATGTGGGAGTTGCCATACCCATGCATTGGGGGAAGATCGTGGGTTCCAGCAGGGATGCAGAGCTTTTTGCCAAAAACTTTGAGAAGGCTCTTATTAAGAAAGCAGGATATGAGAAAGAATAGGGACTGGAACGAACTCCGCAAGATTGAGGTAATTCCCGATTATCTTAAATACGCAGAGGGTTCTGCCCTGGTCCGCTGGGGGGATAACATAATAATCGTGGCCGCTTCGGTGGAGGAGAAGGTTCCTGCATGGCTCAAGGGAAGCGGAAAGGGCTGGATAACCGCCGAATACAATATGCTTCCCCGTTCCACCGACAGAAGGAAACTCCGGGAGGGCAGGGAAACCAAGGTCTCCGGCAGAAGCCACGAGATTCAGAGGCTCATAGGCAGAGCCCTGAGGGCGGTGGTGGACCTTGAAATGCTGGGAGAAAGAACGGTAACCGTAGATTGTGATGTTATTCAGGCGGATGGGGGCACCAGAATGGCAAGTCTTCTTGGGGGGGTAATTGCGGTTTACTCTGCCTTCAAAAAAATGGTTTACGAAAATCAATTATTCGACAACCCCATGAAGGAACTTATCGCAGGGGTAAGCCTTGGGATTGTGGATGGAAAAATTCTGGTGGACCTGGACTACGAGGAGGATTCCAAGGCTTCCTTGGACCTTAACATCATCGCCACGGAGAAAGGAGAACTCGTGGAAATTCAGGGAACAGGAGAAGGAGGGAGCTTTTCTAAAAAAGTTCTCATTGAACTTATGGATATAGGTCTTGAAAAAATCGGTGAAATAATCAAACTGGAGAAGAGCATTCTCGGACTATGAGAAAAATTCTGTTTATTCTAATTCTTTCTTCTTCAATTCTGGCTTCGGATTTCCAGCCTCCGGTTCTTGATCCCATTGGAGTAATGCCCTCGGCTGCCCTTACAGCACTGGCTCAGGAGTCTGGAGCTTTTTACAATCCGGCCTTAGCAGCCTTTAACTTCCCTTCCCTTCAGTATTCCCAGGGAAACTTCGCCATGGATTGTTCCGGGCTTTTCTCAGTGCTTGGGGAAAAATCCCCCCCTTCTTACGATGAGCTCAAAAGGGCGGAAGAGGGAAGCTCCTACACCAGTTTTTCCAGGACGGTATATGTTAGCGGGAGGGGAGGGGCCTTTGGATACATTTATCACAGGGAACTTGCGGCTTTCGGCACAGAGGGCGAGAAATTTTCCCCTGAAAATCCTGAAGATTTCCTGGTGAATTATAAGATAAGACAAAGAAAGGAGGTTTTCTTTTCCAAGGCATATTTTTTGAGAAAAAACAGAATTTTCATGGGGATAACCACAAAATATGTTTTTTACAAAAATTGGAGTTTCAGTTTGCCCATATCCGACGGGAGGAATTTCGCTTCTCCGGGAGAACTCCTTTCCCTTGAGGAAGGGGAGGAAGAGGCAGGAAAGAGGATGGCCCTGGATGTGGGCTTTGCGGGTTTTCTCACCGGAAAATTAATGTTTGCGGTATCCATGCTTGACATTCCCATATCCAGGGGCGAAAAGCTTACGCCTGAATACATCCTTGTGGCAGGTTCCTACAAAATTTCCTCTGCCCTTTACCTATCGGCCGGGGCGGATGCCTCCTCCTACAAAAACAGGTATTTTCTCTCCTTGTTATTTGATGCCAGGGTAATTAACCTGGGAGTTGGGCTTCGCCAGTGGGAAGGGGAAAAATTCTATTCCCTTTACGGCGCCCTTCGTTACAGAAGATTAAGCTTAAGGGCTGGGATGAACTTGAGAGACGGGGAGAAAGCCGGATTTATGATTTCCCTTGCTATTACCAATGCGTTTTAATATAATTTTTAGAAAGGAAGATTTTTTAAGGAGATAGAAATGGCGAGCAAATTGGGTGAGCTCCTGGTCAAAGAGGGGATAATCACACCCTCACAACTTGAAGAAGCTCTGGAATATCAGAGACTCCATGGGGGCAGGCTCGGTTCCATATTAATTAAATTGGGCTTTGCCACTGAAGAGCAAGTTACTTCTGTTCTTTCCAGGCAATACGGTTATCCCTATATAAACCTTTCGAAGTTTGAACTTTCCCCGAAGGTAAAAGAATGGGTTCCCGCGGAGATCGCCAGAAAATACATGCTTGTTCCCGTTGACAGGGCAGGGGCTACTTTAACTGTAGCTATGGCCGACCCAACCAATCTTTACGCCATAGAGGAGCTAAAATTCCTTACCGGCCTTAACATACAGCCGGCGGTGGCCTCGGAGTCTTCTATAATAGAAGCCATAGAGAAACTTTACGGTTCTGAGCACGAAATAGAGGTTAAAGAGGAGATGGAAGACATAATGGGAGAAAGCATGGATGAATTTGCTGACCTTGATCTGGAGGCAGAGGATCTGGAAATGGTGGAGGAGGAGGAAGAGGCGGATGTGAGGACACTGAGCAAGGAGGCGGAGGAAAAACCCGTAGTAAGGCTGGTTAATCTTATTTTAAGGGAAGCCATAAACCGGGGAGCTTCAGACATACATATAGAACCTTACGAGAAGGAATTAAGGGTTAGATACAGAATAGACGGTGTGCTTCATCCCGTTATGACACCTCCCCTCAGAATGAAGGACGGTATAGTTTCAAGAATCAAGATTCTGTCCCATCTTAACATAGCCGAGAAAAGGCTTCCCCAGGATGGCAGAATAAAGATGAAGGTGAAAACAGACGAGGGAAGGAAAAAGGAAGTGGACATGAGGGTTTCCATTCTTCCCACTATTTTCGGGGAGAAGGTGGTTATAAGGATTCTGGATAGGGATCAGCTCCGACTTGACCTTACCCAGCTGGGTTTTGAACCGGAAAGTCTTGAAAAATTCCAGAAGGCCATAAAAAGGCCCTGGGGAATGATACTGGTGACCGGCCCCACAGGCTCCGGAAAAACCAATACCCTTTACTCTGCCCTTTCCACCCTCAATACCCCGGAAGTTAATATAATGACTGCCGAGGACCCTGTGGAATTTAATCTTTATGGAATAAACCAAGTCCACATAAGGGAGGACATAGGGTTAACCTTTGCATCAGCCCTCAGGGCTTTTCTAAGGCAGGACCCCAACATAATACTGGTGGGAGAAATAAGGGATTTCGAAACCGCTGAGATAGCCATTAAAGCAGCCCTTACGGGTCACTTGGTTCTTTCCACCCTCCATACCAATGATGCTGCCAGCGCTGTTACCAGGCTCATAAACATGGGAATAGAGCCCTTCTTAGTGGCAACCTCCGTGGTGGCTATAGTGGCTCAGAGGCTCGTAAGAAGGCTGTGCAATAAATGTAAGGAGCCTGCAGATGTGCCTCCTCAGGTTCTAATAGAGCTCGGATTTACCCCGGAGGAGGCGAAAAATGTCACCGTTTACAAACCCGTTGGCTGCAAGCACTGCAATAACACGGGTTACAAGGGCAGGATAGGTCTTTTTGAGGTCCTTGAGGTGACGGAGGAAATTCAGGAACTCATACTTTCCGGAGCCTCATCTGCGGAAATAAGGAGAAAGGCCATAGAACAGGGTATGATTACCCTCAGAAGAAGCGGCCTTGAGAAAATAAAACAGGGTATTACTTCCATAGAGGAAGTGGTGAGGGAAACAGTGAAGTATTAAAGGAGGAAAAATGGCTCTTACTCTGGTGGAACTTTTGAGGATCATGATAGAAAGGGGAGGAACAGACCTGCATGTAACCACAGGCTCTCCTCCTGTTATAAGGGTAAACGGGGCGCTGGAAAGGCTCAACTTTCCCCCTCTATCCCCTCCAGAGACCAAGAGCCTCATATATTCCATATTAACCGATACCCAGAAGCACCGTTTTGAGGAAAACTGGGAAATTGATTTCTCCTTCGGCATAAAGGGGCTTGCCAGATTCAGGGCCAATGTTTTTATGCAGAGAGGTGCAGTGGCAGGGGCCTTCAGAAAGATTCCCTATGAAATAAGGTCCTTTGAGGAGCTGGGAATTCCTCCGGTGGTTAAGAAGTTCTGTGAGAAACCCAGGGGACTCATTCTGGTCACAGGGCCCACAGGCTCAGGAAAATCCACCACTCTGGCCACTATGATTGACAAGATTAATAAGGAAAGGCCAGTCCACATAGTAACCATAGAAGACCCCATTGAATATCTTCATTCTCACAAGAGGGCGCTTATAAACCAGAGGGAAATTCATACCGACACCAAGTCCTTTCACAATGCCCTGAGGTCTGTGCTCAGGGAGGACCCGGATGTGGTTCTCATCGGTGAGATGAGGGATCTGGAAACTGTGGAGGCGGCCCTGAGGATTGCCGAAACCGGGCACCTTACCCTGGCCACCCTCCATACCAATTCTGCGGCTCAAACCATAACCAGGATAATAGACATATTCCCTCCCCATCAGCAGTCCCAGGTTAGAACCCAGCTTTCCATGATACTTGAAGGTATAGTAACCCAATCCCTTCTTCCCAGGGCTGATGGCAGGGGAAGGATTCTCGCCACCGAAGTGTTAGTCCCCACTCCAGCCATAAGGAACCTCATCAGGGAGGACAAGATTCATCAGATCTATTCATCAATGCAAACAGGTCAGGAAGCCACTGGGATGCACACCTTTAATCAGTCCCTTGCAGCCCTTTATTTTAAGCGGCTTATCACCTTAGAGACCGCCATGGGGGCCAGTTCCTATCCTGAGGAGCTTCATGATCTTATAAGAAGAGGGCCTGCAGCGGTGAGGCATATTTACACCCCTCCGGCCATGGCGGGTGTAATAGAAACCAAGTTAAGAAAATCCATGTAGGAGGTAGTAATGCCTGTTTTTGTTTTTAAAGGCATCAACAGGATGGGGCAGATGGTAACCGGCGAGAGGGCTGCCCCCTCGGAAGAAGACGTAAGGAGAGCTCTATTAAGAGAAGGTATTCAGATATCCTACCTTAAAAAGAAGGGTTTTGAACTCAAGCTTCCGAGGCTTAAAAAAGCCGCAAGCCTTAAGGAACTCGCTATATTTACCAGACAACTCTCTGTTATGGTAAACGCAGGTCTTGCTATAGACCAGGCGCTTGCTGCCTTAGCAGAGCAACAGAGCAACAAAAGGTTTAAAGCAGTGCTGGAAAAGGTGACCGAAGATGTAAGGGGCGGAAGTTCCCTTTCCAACGCCTTTGCCAAACATCCGGAGGTCTTTGATTCCCTATATGTAAATATGGTAGCTGCCGGAGAGACTGGTGGAACCCTTGATATAATCCTGCAGAGACTTGCGGATTACCTGGAAAAAATAAAGGCCCTGGTGAGCAAAATAAAATCAGCTCTGGCCTATCCTATAGCCGTTTTAACCATAGCTATTCTTATTACGGCCTTTATCCTCTGGAAGGTTATTCCTGCCTTTGCAAAACTTTACCACGATCTGGGTGCTGAACTGCCTCTTCCTACCCAAATAGTTATCAGCACGAGCAATTTCCTTATCCACCAATTTTACCTCTGGATGGGAGGTCTGATAGGGCTCTTTCTCCTGTATAAATTTTATGTTTCCACTCCAGGTGGGAGGAGGACTGTAGATAAGCTTAAACTGAAGCTCTGGGTAATAGGGCCTCTAATTTTAAAGGGAGCACTGGCCAAGGTGATGAGGACCCTGGCGACCCTTGTCACATCAGGAGTGGACATACTCCTTGCCCTGGACATTTCTGCAAAAACGGCTGGAAATACCATAATAGAAAAATTGATCCTGGATGCCAGGGAGGAGGTAGCAGCAGGAAAGAGCCTAAGCGAACCCCTGCGGAAAAGTCCCTATATACCTGTTATGATAAGTCAGATGGTGGAAGCCGGGGAGGCCACAGGTGCTCTGGATACAATGTTAAATAAAATAGCGGATTTCTACGAAGAAGAGGTGGATTCTGCAGTAAGCGCATTGATCTCCGTAATGGAGCCCATAATGGTTCTGTTCCTGGGAGGTCTGGTGGGAGGTATAGTTCTTTCCATGTACCTTCCCATATTCAACCTTCTGGGCAGATTTTAATGCCCCGCAAGATTCTTAAGCTTATAGAACTTCGCATATTTATAGGTTTCTTTCTTCTACTATCCCTCATAATTATCCATCTTGCCTTCCTGAACTTATTTCCGGTGAGATTTTTCTTCTCGTTTCTCGGTCTTCTTTTTACCCTGTCGGTTCTTTACCTGTTCCTTCTTCGTATAGGGGTAAGAGAAGACCGGCTTATAGTGGCCCAACTTATAGGAGATTGGTTTCTCATATCCTATCTAATATTGAATACCGGGGGATACGAAAGCCTTCTTTATTTTCTTTTCGTTTTCCTGCTACTGGAGGCCTTCTACTTCCTTTCGGACCGGAAGAGGCTCTTTATAGCCTCTCTGACCCCACTGCTTTCCTACCTTCTCTTTTCCTTCACTACCTTTTATTTTAAAATACCCAACATTAATTTCAACTATAAGGAGTTTACCACAGGGCTTTTAGTTTACTCCCTGGGATTCCCTGCCCTGGCTTATATACTGATAATTTCCAGAGATGAACTAAACAAGTTAACGAAAAAAATCATGTTGAGGGAGGAGGAGAAGGTTTTTGCCTCAAAACTGGACGAAATACTGAGCCATACCCACGAATGCGTGGTTTTAATGCAGGACGGGAAGGTGGTCCTTAAAGGCCGCGGGTGCGAGGAGATGCCCCTCCAAGAACTTATAGGCAAGGAGGGGACTGTAAGAAGTTCGGGGAGGGTTTACACAGTAAAGAGATTTCCCCTTTCCTACGGGCAAATTTTCGTCATAAGCGACAATACTCAGAGATGGTTTATGCTGAGGAGGGAAGGGGTGAGAGAAACCATATCCATCATTGCCCACGAACTCAGAAATCCCCTGGCATCCATTCTCGGTCTGCTTCAGCTTCTTCCCAGCCTTGAGGAGGAAAGAAAAAACGAACTTATGTGGAAAATCAGGGAAAGGGCAGAGAAAATTAACGAGATTCTTCTTCGCTGGACTTCCTTAGGGGCCAATCCATCTCCAACAAGAGCTCTGGCTATTCTCAAGGAAATTTTATACTTGGATGGGGCAAGATTTGAGGAGGAGGTGAAAGAGGGGGAGATTATCCTCAGAAGGGAGCCCCCTCTGAGGGAGGAGGAAATCTCAATGATTCTCAGTCCGAATCTGAAGAAACTTCCCACCGGTAAAGGCTTCTCTGCCCTGGAGCTGGCCTATGTTATAGCCAGCATAAACGGTATACTCACCGCCACTTCAGGGGAGGTCAGGATAAGATGGAAAAAATCTTAGTTGTGGAAGACGACGAACAGCTCCTGGAGATACTGGTCCTCTTTTTCCAGGGAAAGGGTTATTTTACCAAGGGAGTGGTAACCGCAGAAGAAGCCCTTTCAATTTACGAGGATTTTGATATCGTTTTAAGCGATATAAAACTTCCCGGAGAACTTAATGGAATTGACCTTCTGGAAAGAATAAAGAAATCTTCTCCGGAAGTCCCCGTCATTTTAATAACGGCTTATGCGTCAGTGGAGGATGCCGTAAAGGCTCTTAAAATGGGGGCAGAGGATTACATACTGAAGCCCTTTGACCTTGAAACCCTTGAAATTGTGGTGAGGAAGGCCTTAGAGTCCAGTTCCCTCCGCAGGGAGGTGGAGGAACTCAGACGTGAGCTTCAAGCTATTTACCAGGAAAAAAAGCTGGTGGCCAAAAGTCCTGCCATGGAGAAAATCATGGATCTGGTAAGGAGGATAGCCCCCAGCGATGTGAATGTTCTTATTACCGGAGAGAGCGGCACCGGCAAAACCCTCCTTGCCAGGGTTATTCACGAGTTGAGTCCCAGAAGGAGGCAGAAATTTGTCTCTATAAACTGTGCGGCTATCCCGGAACACCTTCTGGAAAGCGAACTCTTCGGCCACGAAAAGGGAGCTTTCACCGGAGCGGTCTCCAGGAAAAGGGGATTGTTTGAGGTGGCAAAGGGAGGGACGCTATTTCTTGATGAGATCTCGGGGATGAGTTTAAACATGCAGGCAAAACTCCTTACCGCTATCCAGGATAAAAAAATAAGAAGGGTTGGGGGGGAGGAGGAAATAGAAGTTGATGTGAGAATAATAACCGCCACCAATCAGGACATAGATGAGATTGTCAGAAGGGGGGAGTTCAGGGAGGACCTTTTCTACAGACTGGATGTGGTAAGAATAGAACTTCCGCCCCTCAGAAAAAGGAGGCAGGACATACCCCTTCTGGTCCAGCATTTCATTGACCAGTTTAACAAAAAGCACGATAAAGGGATTCTCGGGATAGAAAAGGATGCCCTCGTGGCCATGGAAACATATCATTGGCCTGGAAATATACGGGAGCTTCAGAATGTGGTGGAAAGAGCTGTGGTTATGGAAACGGGCTCCTATATAACCGTTCAGGACCTTCCGGAAAAACTATTTCAGAAAAAGAAGATTGATAGCGGAATTAACATAGAAGAATTCCTTGAAATGAAGGGAAAATTTAACCTGGAGGATTACCTGAACGAGGAGATGAGGAAATTCCTAAAAACCGCGGTAGTCAAGGCCAAGGGTGATAAGAAAAAGGCGGCAGAGCTTCTTGGCATTTCCTATCGTTCCTTCAGGTATTACTGGAAAAAGCTGGGGTTAGGATGAAGGCGCTTTGGTTTGTGGGAGATAAGGAAACCACCCTTCTTTTGCATCTCTATGCCAGAGAGGTTGATGCCGTGCTATTCATTGACCCAGGATTTTATCTCCCTCAGGTTTACGATTATTTAATGGAAGCGGAGAGGCACTTCGGGTTCAAAGCCATCAGGCTGGATGTGGAGGCAGGGGATTTTGAAGGGGGAAGGGATGAATGGTGCAATTACCTGAGGGAGGAATTCCTCCTTCCCTATCTTTCCTCGCAGGGCTTTTCCGAAGTCTACGAACCCCTAAGAAAACCCAAACCTCTTTCCGGCCCTGTAAAGGAAATCTTTCCCCTCAAAGGGCTGAGCGATTTTGAGATATGGAAGGCCATAAAGGAAAACGGTCTTCCCTTCTGCTCCCTTTATCTTGAAGGGAAAAAATATGTGGGGTGTGCTCCTTCCACGGGGAATAGGGAAGGAAAAACTTATACTCAGGCCCTGAAAAACATGGGTTATCTATGAAGGAGCTTTTTAAGAGGGTTCAGGAATTTATAAAGGAAGGGGAAAGTTTTTCCCCTGAGCTTGCCTTAGAGGTGGTGAATTTTCAACTGAAAAATAATCCTGTCTACAGGAAATTTGCAGAGAAATTGGGTAAGGGGAGGGTAAAAAGACTGGAGGATATTCCCTTCCTTCCCGTGGAATTTTTCAAAAGGGAAAGGGTGTTCTCCTGCGGGAAGGCAGAGGTTTTTTTTCTCTCCAGCGGAACCACCGGAGAAAAAAGCAGGGTTTTTTACAGCGTCCACTCCCTCCAGCTCTACAAAATATCAGCCCTTCGCTCTTTTCCCTTTAAGGGAAGAAGGGTTTTATCCCTTATTCCTCCCTTTTCCCTTTTTCCTCGCTCCTCCCTTTCCTTCATGATAAGTCTTTTTCCCGCCGTTGAATACCTAAATTGGTCCTATGAGCTGGAACCCAAGGAGGCTTACGAAAAACTAAAGGGCAAAAAAGGGGTTTTGTTCCTCACCTCCACTCAGCTACTTCGCCTTTGCCGGTGGCTTGAGGATGAGGGAAGCCTCCTTCCGGAAATAGAGGTGGTTATAGAAACAGGAGGATACAAGGGCCTGGGTCTTAAATACGATAGAAATCAGCTTCATAATTACGCTAAGCGATTCTTTCCTTGGGCGGAGTTCTGGAGCGAATACGGAATGGCGGAGCTTTTTTCCCAGTTTTACGCCCCATCGCTAAGACCCTATACCCCACATCCCTGGGCAGGGGTTTTAACCGAGGGGAGGGGGCTCCTCAGGGTTTTTGATTTTGCCAATCTGTGCACGGTTTCTGCCCTTTTAGTTCCTGACCTCGTGGAGGCAACCGAGGATGGATTTTTCGTCTTAGGAAGGGCCACCGAAGAAGAAAGGGGCTGTGGATATGTCTTCAGATAAGTGGACAGAAAGGCTGGCCGAGGCTGCCCTTAAGATTGTCCGGGAAATTGAAAAGGGAAGGCCTGTATCCTCTAAGGGTTATCAGGAGAATGTTTTAAAGGACATTCTCCTTTACCTTTCCCGCCAGCTTCTGGAATTTGAGCCCCCTCACCTTTCAGGCCCCCGCAGGGTCCTGGTGCTTCTGCCGGCCAATGTCCCCCTCATACCTTTCCAGATGGGGCCACTCCTTGATGCCTACGGTCTGGAGGCAGTTTTTAAAAGACCCCTGGCTGAAGAACTTTTTTACCGGCTCCTTGGGGAGTTTTCCGGTTTGAAATTCGTGTTTTTTCCCCACAGCCATTTAAATAGTTATGCCCGGGAATTTGACTTTGTGGTGGGTTTCGGAGCGAAGGGTCTGGGGCAGGCCCTTTCCAAGCTCGGGGTTCCCTTCAGGTTCTTTGGCCCTCGCTTTTCCATAGGTATAGTGAAGGATGACCCCTATCCCTTTTTCCTGGACGCCCTGAGCTTTGATGGGGAGGGTTGTCTTTCGCCGGTGGTTTTGTTCGCTGAAAAATGGGAACTTAAAAGGGCTTGTGAGATTTTTAAGGAAGCCGCCTGGGAAAGACCCCCCCAGGGAAGTTTCAACAGGTTTTCCTTTGAGTATTACACAAAATATCTCACCTATTATGCTGAGGATTTTTGCCTTCTTTCCCATGAAGCCCTTTTTCTGGTAAAGGAATTTCCCCCTCTAATCCCGGCGAGAACGGTGCTTCTAAAGGAGGTCCCGGGTCCCGAGGAGGTTTTAAATTTCCTCGGGGAAAGGAAGGAGTATATTCAGGCTGTGATTTCCCCTTCTGAGGAAAGGCTCCTCCTCCAGAGAACCTCAGCCTCCCTCTCCCTTCCTCCCTCCAGGGCCCACTATCCTCCCTTGGGCTGGTTTTTCGAAAAAGGGGTTAACCTGGCCACCTTCTTCAGCCCCTGAGAAGATAGAGGAGTATGGCAGCAGAGGCCGCCACCCCCAAGGACTCCCCCCTTTCCATGGGTATGGTGAGCTTGCGCTCCACAAGCTGACTCAGCTGAGGGCTTATTCCCCTGGATTCGTTTCCAAAGATCAGAACGAAATCTTCCTTTAATGGCTTCGGGGCCTCTCCTCCCTTAGGAAAGGTGCCGAGAATCCTTTTTCTGCCCTTCCATTCCCGTAGTTTTTCGGGAAGAGCTACCCGGAAGACCGGCATTCTCAGGGAATATCCGGCACTGGCCCTTACGGTTTTTGGGGAGAAGGGGTGGGCGGAATGAGCATCGATATATACAGCATCATATCCCAAACAATAGGCCGTTCTCAGTATGCTTCCTACATTGGTGGGGTCCTGAACTTCCTCCAGGACCACGATTTTTGAAAAATCTTCCTCCTTCCACTGGGGAGGAGCAACTAAAAGGAGTTCCCCCGGTGGGGTCTTCAGGGAAGAAAGGGAACGCATGGCCCTTTCGCCGATGAAAATGGGAGAGATTCCCCTTTTCTCGGCAAGGGCGATGACTTGCGGATCCTCCTTGGAAAGGAAGAGATAAAGGGGCTTCAATCCCCAACGGAGGCCATCGGCCACCAGATGTTTTCCCTCTAAGGGAACAGCTTCCCTGTTTTTTAAAAGTTCCCTGGCCTCCTTTACTTTCTTCACTTAAACCTGAGCACCGCGCCTACATTCACGGAGAAGGTGGTGAATTTCCCCGGATCAGCAAATTCCTCGTATTCTTCCAGAATATCCATAACCCTGAGAACCCTTGCCTCTCCCCATACTCCTATGGAGGAAAGCATGACCTTTGCACCCAGTCCCACCGTGAAGTGCTTGCCGTCGGGAGCGTAACGATGGGTGCCGGTAAATTTCGTCTTACCGTAGGTTAAGGAAAGATAGGGAGCGATAAGACCGCTTCCGTGAAGGAATACGCCTACCCCGTAATTTACGAACTTGTCCGAAAAGTCCAGGTCAAGGTGGCGGATTTTATCAATGGCATTGGTTTCCAGGGAATTTACAACGTAATAAGCCTCCAGGCCCAACAGGGTAGTGGAGAGCTGAGCCCTTATCCCGTAATCGGCCCCTGAGGATAGCTTAATGTTGAAAAGGTGAGTATCGAGAACCTCTGAGCCCTTAACTATTCCCACCCCGGGCATTATATCAAAGGAGGTTGCGAGAACAACGAAGGGGAAAATAAAAACCAGTAAAACTTTCCTCATGATATTCCTCCTTATTTTTCTGATAAAATATTATCATGAGAAAAACAGGATTGGCAAAGAAACTACTTCTTCTTTTCCTTGTGGCCTTTTTTCTCTTTCCTTCTAAGGAAGAGAAGATAATCAAGGAGCTTCCTCTGAAGTATCAGAAATGGCTGGAGCTGGTCTGGTGGGTCATAACCCCCAAGGAGAAGGAGGTTTTCCTTAAACTGAAGAACAACCGGGAAAGGGACATTTTTATAAAGGCCTTCTGGAGGGTCAGGGACCCCAATCCAGCCACCCCTCAGAACGAATTCAAGCAGGAGCTGATAAAAAGGTTTAATTATGCCAATAAATATTTAGGAATAGATTCCCCAAAGCCAGGATGGAAGACGGACAGGGGCAGGATTTACATCCTTCTGGGAAAGCCCGTCAGCATTGAAAGATATTACATGAGCCAGGTATTGGTTCCCATAGAGGTCTGGTATTATTACGGGCAGGGAAAACCCGGACTCCCTCCCCATTTTGCCATAATTTTCTTCAAGAGGAATGGGATGGGGGAATTCAAGCTTTACGATCCCCTTTCCGACGGTCCCTATGCCCTGCTTCTTAAAACTACCAATACCATGGACCTTAATCCCACCGATTACGAGCAGCTCTACGAATATTTAAGAGAGCACGCGCCGGCCATTGCCGATGTGGCCCTTTCTCTTATACCGGGCACTATACCTTACAATTATCAGCCTTCTCCCCAGGCTGCATCTATAATAGCCAATGTTCTTTCCCTTCCAGAAAAGGAATTTGATACTTCCTACGCAGAGGATTTTCTTAAATACAAAGGGATGGTTGATGTGGACTACAGCCTCAATTACATAAAGGCTGACTTCATTACCTACATCTTAAAGGACCTGAACCTGGGGGTAAATTTTCTCCACTATTCCATCCAGCCCTCCTCGGTTACCTTCCAGAAGGAGGGAGGTGGAAAATACCTGGCTGCCTTTGAGGTTGATGTTATATTAAAACAATCCGAGGAAAAGGTCCTTGCCAAATTTAAGAATACCTACACCGTGGAGGTCAAAAGTTCAGAGCTTTCCGCAGTAAAGAGCGGGGGACTTGCGCTTCAGGGTGAGGTCCCCATTATAGAAGGGACATATGATGTGGTGCTCCTTGTAAAAAACACCGTATCCAAGGAATTTTCCTACTGGGACAAAAGAATAGCAGTGCCTTCCTCCGGGGAATTCAATATAGGAAAGCCAATTCTGGCATATAAAACCTCTCAATTTTCCCTTTACGCCCTGAAACCCTTTACCTTAGCCAATGTCTATTACTACATGGATGCCAAAAAGGCCTTTACTCCTAAGGACAAAATTGTATATGCCGTGGAAATTTGGTCTCTTCCAAAGGAGATTTGGCAGAAGGAAAAACTGGAGTTGGTGCTGCAAACCGAGGAGGAGGAAAAGGTTCTGGCCTCAGTAAAGCTTTCCACCCTTCCCTACAAAAGGGATTTTGTTTATTCCGGAGCCATAGCGGAGAAACTTCCTTCGGATGAATATGTGCTTTTTGCGAGAATCGGGGAAAAGAAATCCCCCCCTGCGGACTTCATGGTCAGTCCGATTTCCGCTCTCCCCAGACCCTCGGTGGTGACGAAAAACCTTCCCCTTGAGAGGAAATATATAGTTTACTACGCCCTGGCCCTTCAGTATCAGAATGCGGGTGAATACAGAAAATCCATCCCTTATCTTGAAAAGGCCCTGGAAGGAAAACCGGATTTCAAGGAGGCAGCGGTTTACCTTGCAAAAGCATACCTGGTGGAAAAAAGGCCTAAGGATGCCCTGAGGATTCTTTCAGGATTTGAGGAAAAGGGGGAACCGGAAATTCTATTTTACAAGGGAAAGGCCTACGAGCTTCAGGGGGATTGCCAAACTGCCATATCCTATTATAGGCGATCTCTTTTGATTTACGACAGCGATGTCAGGGTTTTGAATTCCTTAGGTGCTTGTTACCTGAAACTGGGTAAGAAGGGGGAGGCAAGGAAGGTCCTTGAGGCTTCCCTTAAAATCAATCCCGACCAGCCTTCGGTGAAGGAGCTTTTGAAAAAAGCAGAATGAAAATAGAGAAATACAAATTTGGGCTTATGGTCGTTGATGGAGAGGAGTTTACCGCGGACCTCAAGATTTTTCCCGAGCGCATAGTTAAGAACTGGTGGAGAAAGGAGGGGCACAAACTTTACCTGGATGACATCCAGGACATAATTTCCTATAGGCCCGAGGTTCTGGTGGTGGGAACCGGTGCCTATGGTTTTATGAAGGTGCAAAGGGAGGTGGAGGAAAAACTGAAGGAGCTGGGTATTCACCTTGTAGCGGAGAAGACATCAAGGGCAGCGGAGATTTTCAACCAGCTGGTGGAAGAAGGGAAAAAGGTTTGCGGAGCCTTTCACCTGACCTGTTGAGAAGTGAGCCTCCTTCCTGAAAACGGAAAAAGAAACAAGTGATACTGGCCCGCTTTTTAATTAGGGAACGCATTCTGATGTAATCTTTGACAGTTCTCTGAGGAAAGGCGGAGTTGAATTGAAGAATTCTTCCCTGGCAGAGGGGGACGTATTGAAGAAGGTGAATACCACGAGCTCCTTCTTTAGCTTAAGAGCATAGATCCCCGGATTTTCGTCGTTCTCAAGCCATACAATGTCCGTTCTGTGCTTGAGATTTTCGAGGATTTTCTTTTTAGATTTTAAATAGAAATCCTTCAATTCTTCAGATGATATTTCCCACGTTAATTCTCCTTCCCGGGCGTGGTATATAAGAAATTCCTTTGAAAATCCGGAAATGAGGTGTGACAGGGTTTCTATTGTATTGCCCGGGAGCAGCTCCTTTATTTCTTTTATTACTATTTTTCTGTCATGGAGAAAGTTTATGGCAGAGTCCGTTTCCATGTCGGGGAATCTTAATTCCCACATTTCTCCGTTCTTAAAGGCCATTTCCCCATTTTGTGAGCCGTAAGAGAAAAGCACCCTTATAAGTTTGTTTGGTGAGGACTTGAAGGAAAGAAAGGTCAACAAATCCGCAAACTTAATTCTAAGCGACATATTACACCCCTTATTTAAATTAAATTGTAATTAAGAAGAATTATAAATGAGATGTCAAGGGGGAGAACTATAATACTGTTCTCCCCTTTTAAGGAAATTCCGTTATGTCCCGTTAAATTTTCTTGGCTGCTTCTTCCAGAGCCTCCTTGGCCAGAGCTATGTTGCCGTCTTCTTCCAGCATAAGCATGGCGATGAATTTTTCCCCTCGTCTTGCCAGGAATTTCCCAAGATCCGAGTCAGTCTGGATAAAATCCAGACCTCCTGCTCCTGTTTTCTCCGCTGCCTTTTGGCCTGCTACGAACAGGCTGGTCATCTGAAGGAAGTATTTTTTCAGCCTATCTGCATCCTTTAGCGCATGAAATACCAGCTGTTCTCCGTTGACATTGAAAATCGCTGACCCAACGTAGCCGGGAATTTCCTTGAAACTTTCCACGATTTCCTCATAGGGTAAAGGCATAGTTACCTCCTTTTTGTTTTTTTCTTTGTGATTTAATCCTGAATTTTTCCCTTCGTCCTTTTCCCTGGCGGCCTCAAGAATGAGGCTTTCAAGGGACCTATGGATGTTTTTGGGATGGGGCTGAAACTCCTTAATGAATAATTTTGTTCCTTTCCATTTAAAAATTTCCTTGGCCGCCTCATCCCCTTCCAGGGTTCCAGCCCTTGCATACGTTAACTCACCGGATAAAAAGCCCAGAATACCTTCTTCTCCTCTTTCCGAAATTATCAACACATCGCAGGATTTTCCCTCAAGACGGATGAGCTGGGCTAGGGAAATAGCCGAGAAATTTTTGATTATCCCTTCTGGGGATTCTTCCTTCTTCAGAACGGTGTTTATAGCGTTTGTAAGAGTTTTTAAGGTGAGGGGTTTCTCAAGATATCCTGCCCCCAATTCCTGAACTTTCTTTTTTATGGCAGGGGATCCATAGGCTGTCATGAGAATAAAAGGCAGGGAGGGAAATTCCCTTGAAACGTAAGTTAGTAGCTGGAGGCCATCTATTTCCCCCATTTTCAGATCGGATATGATCAAATCCACCGCTGGCTCCTCCCGGAGGATTTTTTCTGCTTCCGATCCGGTGGTTGCTGTCAGGACTTCAAAGCCTTCGTATTTCTCCAGGGCATCCTTCAGGCTAACAAGAAAGTTTTTATCATCATCCACTATTAATATCCTTTTCATCGTTTCTTATTAAGCAAGAAACATGCCAAACCTGGAGTCTTATGAGAAGCGGCGATAAGTAACCATAGGTCAAATTGAGCCGCTCAAATATGACTTCTTCGGATCAATTTGACCATTTTTTTAACCATCTTTTTAATGTGGAGATGGAAATACCCAGTAATTTTGCCGCCTCGGTCTTGTTGCCCCGGGTGATCTTAAGGGCCCTATGAACGTGTTCTTTTATGACTTCCTCAAGCGGAGGAAATCTCTCAGAAGTCCCGGATTCATCTTTCCTGATGTTTTCCCGGAAAGGTGATCTATTGATTAGTTCCTTTATACTGAGAACCCCTTTTCTGCGTGACAGAATTAAGGCTCTTTCTATTATATTTCTCAGTTCCCTTACATTGCCTGGAAAATCGTAATTGACCAGCGCCTCTTTGTCCTCGGGAGATAGTTCATAATGGTTTCCCCTGGACAATTGTCTCAGGAAGTGTTCGGCAAGAGGGATTATATCCTCTCTTCGGTTTCTGAGGGGAGGGAGTTCAAAGCTCAATACCGCCAGGCGATAGTAAAGATCACTTCTGAACTCCTTCTTTTTGACCAGTTCTTCTATGTTTTTGTTGGTGGCAGCAATAATTCTCACCTTAACCTTTATCTCCCTCTCCCCTCCTATTCTCCTTATCCTTCCTGAATCCAGCACATGGAGAATTTTAGCTTGCATTGGAATAGGCATGTCACCGATCTCGTCCAGGAATAGAGTGCCCCCATTGGCCAGCTCAAATACCCCCTTTCGGCTTTTTTCAGCTCCGGTGAATGCCCCCTTCTCAAAACCGAAAAGTTCCGCTTCAAGAAGGGATTCTGGAATTGCGGCGCAGTTCACTACTAAAAACGGTTTTTCCCTGATAGGGCTATTGTAGTGGATAGCCCTTGCCACTAAGGATTTTCCCGTGCCAGTTTCGCCGGTTAAAAGGACAGGGGTATCAAGGGAGTTAGCTGCCATTTCAATGAATTCCCGAATCTCCTGAGCCCATCTGGATTTGCCTATAATGCAAATTTTTTCCCTTTCCTTTCTTAGGGAAAAATTATGGAGTTCCCGCAGGTTTTTATATTCTCTGAGTTCAAGGGTCTTGATGATTTCATCGAGAAGCTCTTCAGGGGCAAAGGGTTTTATCATGTAGTTTATCACCCCTAATCTCATAGCTCTCACTGCCTTCTTTACGTCGGGATAGGCGGTCATTATCAGTGTGGCGGCTCCAGGTTGAAAGTAAAGCAATTCCTTAGCCAGTTCTATACCTTCCATATCCGGTAAATTCTGGTCTATAATGAACATATCGTATAGCTCGTGTCTGGATAATTCAATGGCGTCCCTCGCCTTAGATGATATGTGAGCTTCAAATCCCCTGGATTCTAAGAACTCCTTCAGGGGCATGAGGAAGTTCCTATCATCCTCTATAAGCAATATTTTTGCCCTGTGTTTCACCTTCATTTCCACAATTTGAGAGATACCTCGGCAATTGCTCCATCGGGATGATTTCTTATGTCCAGCTTTCCGTCCATGGCTGTTATAAGTCCCTTGGATATGGTTAAACCCATCCCTGAACCGTTCCTTTTGGTTGAGAAAAATGGAAAGAAAATCTTCTCCCTTATTTCCTCTGGAATCCCAGGACCTGTGTCCTTTATGTATATGCGGGCAAACTCCTCGTCAGTTTTAACGAAGACTTCTATGAGTTTTTTGTAACCTTGGTGGTTTTCGAGAGCTTCTATGGAGTTTCTCAACAGGTTCGTAAGCACCTGATTTAGTGCTGTAGGGTCAGCCTTTACAAAGATTTCCCGGGAGGGAAGATTGCTTTTCAGGCTTATGTCCTTCATCAGTATCTCGTTTTCCATAATTCTCAGGACCTTTCTTAAAGTTTCATTCAGATTAACTTTTTTGATCACTACATAGCCGTAATTGCTGTAGCGTTTCATTGCCCGGAGAATTTCTTCAAGCTGTTCTATTTCCTCAAGGAGACGATCTATGTATTCCAGAAGCTTCTCCTTGGAAAAACTGTCTATATCTTCCTTCATGACAGATAGGGAGAATTTGATGGTGTTTATGGGATTCCCTACCTCGTGCCTCACCATGGAGAATAGGTGGTCCAATAGTTCAAGGATTTTTCTGTCTTCGCTTTCATCTGTATGTTTGCTGGTTATGTCCTTGGTTATTACGAACCATCCATGGGGTGTTCTGTAGGAGGAGAAACCAGTTATCTTGCTCATAGAGGATATGAACAGTTCGTTAACCGCTGGGGGCTCCTTGAAGAATATTTCCAGGTTTTCAATGCTTTTGAGAAGCTTTCTGAATTCCTGGTTTGAAAGGAGAAGTTTCCTGTTGTTGTCAAATATTCCTATACCTATCGGTAAGGAATTCAGCACTTCCATTATGAGCTGGCAGCTATGACCATCGCGCTCAATCATTGGCATTTCCTTTATGGGCAGAAATTATAATATTTTAATAGATATTGTCAAAAACAAAAACCCTTGATTTTTTTTCATCTTGTGGTATCATAGTCACCTTGTTTAAGTTAGAACTTTCACAAGAAAAATGGCTATAACCATACCTGAAGTTAGCATAAGGAGATTAAGCACCTATCTCAGGTGTCTCCGCCAGGCTAAGGCTGAGGGCCAGGAATGGATCCAGTCTTCCGATCTTGCCCGAAGCTGCGGTATCTCAGGCTCCTTGGTGAGAAAGGACCTTTCCTATTTTGGTGAATTTGGCATCAGGGGGAAGGGCTACAGGGTAGGGGAGCTCGCTAAGGCCATAGAGGAGATAATAGGAATAAACGAACCCATAAAAGTTGTAATTGTGGGAGCCGGAAACCTGGGCAGGGCCCTCATCCACCACCTGAGGGAGATACCTTATTTTAAGGTTCTGGCCGCCTTTGACAGAAACCCTAAAAAGATCGGAAAGAGGATAAACGGGGTGGAGGTTTTACATATAGGGGAAATTGAGAACTTTTACAGGGAAAAGGCACCACAAATTGCTGTCCTTGCCATCCCCCCAGAGGGGCTTCAGGAGACGGTAAACCTACTCTCCAAGGCAGGGATAAGGGGAATTCTCAGTTTTGCCCTTCAGGGAATAGAAACCCCGCCAGGGGTCGTCATAAATTATGTGGAAATAGCATCGGAAATAGAGTATTTAGCCTACAAGATTAAAAAAGGGAGTGTGGCATGAAGGTTGCCGTTTCAACAGTTGTGCTTTTCGTCCTCTGGGTGGCCATGACCGGAAGCTTTGACCCTCAGGAGCTTTCCGTAGGCCTTATAACCGCTGCGGTCATTAGCATGATAGCCCCGGGGGTGGCTGGTCCTGAGCCTAAAAAATGGCTTCAGCCAAAAAGGTATGTTTTTGCCTTCATCTACCTTTTCTACTTCCTCTATGCCATGGTAAAGGCAAACCTGGATGTGGCAAGCAGGGTCGTAAATCCCCGGCTTCCCATAAATCCGGGTATAGTGAAGGTGAAAACCAAGCTCAAAACCAATGCAGGAAAACTCGCTTTGGCCAACTCCATAACCCTGACCCCGGGCACCCTTTCCGTTGATATTGTTGGTCAGTATCTTTACATTCACTGGATAGATGTTAAAAGCCCGGACATAGAAGCGGCCACCCAGGAAATAGTAAAGGGATTTGAGAGGTTTCTGGAGGTGATCTTTGAGTAATCTCCTTATAATAGTTTTCGCCCTTGTTAGTTTGGCCACTTTGCTGGCGGTTTACAGGATTGTGAAGGGGCCTACCATTTCCGACAGGGCAGTGGGACTGGATACAGCCACCACCATAACCACGGCCATGATAGTTCTTTTCTCCCAGATCTTCCACAGGGCAATTTACCTTGATGTGGCCCTGGTTTATGCGGTTCTTGCCTTCCTGGGGGTTATAGCCCTTGCCCGGTATTTAGAAGGAGGTGTTTGATGGTTTACCGTGCCCTGGGTGAGTTTCTTATACTGGTGGGGTCCCTATTCCTGTTTCTTGCAGGCATAGGGCTCCTCAGAATGCCTGATGTTTACAACAGGATGCAGACAGGAACAAAGGCCACAACCTTAGGAGCCCTTTCCCTTATAATGGGGGTTGGCATTTACCACCCCCAGTGGTTCTTTAAAACGGCCATAATTTCCCTTTTCATCCTTCTTACCAATCCTGTCTCTTCCCATGCCCTGGCCAGGGCCTCCCACAATAAAGGCATTCCCCTTGCCAAGGGTTCTGTTCTTGACAGGTATGCCGAGGATAAGGAAAGGGGACTCAAGGAGGCGGAAAATGATTCTTGAATATTTCATGCTTTTCCTTCTTTTCCTCATGCTGGGTCTGGCCATATATGCTGTGGAGACCAAGGACCTTCTGGCAGCGGTGGTGGCAGCGGGTTTCGTTTCCTTGGTGGCTTCCATAGTTTACCTTTACCTTCAGGCTCCTGATGTGGCCATGACCGAAGCTGCCATAGGTGCAGGACTTACCACCCTTATTTTCATAATCGCCATAAGAAAAACTGAGAGGTATGAGAAATGAGAAAATGGCTGGCGGTAATTTTCCTCATCCTTCTCGGGTTCTTTATGGCCAAAATAACCTCCTCCTTTCCCTTCGGAAAGGAGAAGTGGGGGGTATCCAAGCATTATGTGGACAGGGGAATTGAGGAGAACCGTGGCTCCAACCTGGTAACCTCCATAGTGGTAAACTACAGGGGATTTGATACCCTTGGCGAGGTAACCGTGCTTTTCTTAGCGGCTACTGCCCTGGCTTTCCTCCTTTCCACATGCCGTTGCAGGAGAAGATACGAAAGAAGGGAGGCCAGTCTCATCGTCAAAACTGCCTCCGAGACCCTTTATCCTCTCCTTATTCTTTTCGGTGCCTACATATTCATTCACGGGCACCTGACCCCAGGGGGAGGGTTCCAGGGAGGAACGGTCATTGCCTCTGCAGTAATGCTGATGCTCCTTGCCCACTTTACCTTCCATCCCAACCACAGGGCCCTTTCCACGGTGGAGGGACTTGCAGGAATTACCTTCGTTCTTATAGGTTTTGCAGGCCTCATCTGGGGTGGGAGTTTTCTGGCCAACAACATAATTCCCCTGGGTCAGTGGAACCGCCTTTTTTCTGCCGGTGTAATTCCACTCATATATGTGGCGGTGGGGTTTAAAGTGGGCTCCGAACTTTCGGGCCTTATAACCGATATGATAAATACCACCAAGGAGGAATGATGGCTTTCTTCGTCGCTTCAATACTCTTGATACTCATAGGGCTTTATGCGGTTTTGGTTAAAAGGAACATAATGAAGATAGTTATAGGGCTTTCCCTTATGGACACGGGAGTTAATGTGCTCATCATTTCATTAGGTTTCATCCGCGGAAGGACCGCTCCCATCGTCAACATCAAGGACCTTCTGGTTAACACATCCTCCAAGGTGGTGGATCCCCTTCCCCAGGCTCTGGTCCTTACGGCTATAGTCATAGGGGTGGCGGTGACTGCAGTGGCCCTTTCCATTGTAATGCTCATGTATTCCAAAAAGAAAACCCTTGAAATTGAAGAATACAAGGAGTTGAAATGGTAAATCCCATAATTATAATCGGAGTCACGTTAGCTTCGGCCTTCTTCATAGGCATACTTCAGGTTTACAACAGAATATGGGCAAGGGTTTTCTTCTTCCTCACCCTTGCCTTTGACTTTTTAGTCTCAGGGCTTAATTTCTATGGCTTTATCACAGGCAAAATCGCAAAACCCATCCTGGTAAAGATTGGCGGTTTCCCTCCTCCCATAGGAATTAACCTGCTGGTAGGAAAAGCGGAGGCTGCCTTAGGATTTCTAATTTTCACCATTGCCCTTTTAGGTGCTATACACTGGTTCGTAAGGGGGCTTCCCCAGCCCGAAGGGAAGGCTCTCATCCTGTTTCTCCTTCTCTCCTTAGGTGCCACGGGGATAAGCTTCACCGGAGACTTTTTCAACCTGTTCGTTTTCGTGGAAATTACTTCCATAGCAGCCTACGGGCTTGTGGCTTCTTCTAAGGATGAGAGGGCCCTTGAGGCTGCCTTTAAATACATGGTTATAGGTTCCATAAGTTCCACCTTCATACTTTTAGGAGTGGTTTTTCTTTACAAGGCCACCGGAAGCCTGAACATGCTGGATATAGCCGGCAAGCTGGCCGGGGGAATTTCCTCCGCAGTTCTGGCCCTGATTACCCTTATGATTCTTGCCGGGCTTCTTATTGAACTGGAGGTTTTCCCTGTAAACGGCTGGGCCTTAGATGTTTATCAGGGGGCAGACCCTGTGGTGGTGGCCCTTCTGGCAGGGGCGGCGGTAAAGGCCTTTTATCTGGTTTTCGTAAAAACGGCCCATTATCTTCCCCTGTTTTCCTTTTTCCACTTGGCCCTTCTCTTTGGAGGGATGACCTATTTAGTAAGCCAGTTTTTCGCCTGGAGGCAGAGGGATGTCCGAAGGCTCCTCGGTTATTCCTCGGTGGCCCAGCTGGGACTTCTGATTCTGGCAGCCGGATTTTTCCTGAATCCTTCGTTCTCTTCGTCCTCAAGGCTCATGATGGGCCTTGCCATGGTCCTTCTGGTCTTTAATCACTCCTTCGCCAAGTCCTCCCTCTTTCTCCTTGCGGACAATGTGAAGGAAAGGGAAATTGATGGCTGGAGGGGTGTTCTTGCCTCCAATCCCGTATTCAAGTTTTCCTTTTCCACATCGGTTTTCTCCATTGCAGGGGTTCCTCCCTTCCCGGGATTCTGGGCCAAGATACTTCTCATCTTCGCTATTCCCAGAAATTATTCCTGGGTTGTGGGGCTGGTTCTTCTCGGGGCCCTGGCCGAGGTGGTTTATTACTTCCGGTTTTACAGGATAGCCTCCGAGGGGGAAGGAAAGAAGGTGGGAAGAAATCTGGCCTCTCCATTAATATCTTCCCTGATTCTTATTGCTTCTGTGCCAGTGGTCTGGGGAATGTTCACCGATAAAATTCACATTCCGGTAAAACCAGAAATTTTGCTCCTTCTTGGAATTTCCCTTCTGGTTTACTTCCTTGGAGCCTCAAGGCTGCTTCAGTGGATAGCCTCCTTGGGGGTTTTGGTCTACGGGATATATTCCCTCTATCCGCACATAAAACCCGACCTTCACGGGTTTTTCCTTGCCCTTGTTCTTTTCGGAGGTGCGGTCCTTCTTTTGGCCACCTATCCCGGCTCTAAAAAACTTTCCTCATCCTTTTATCCTGCCTACCTGGTTGTTCTCTTTTCCATGGCCGGGCTTGTCCTTTCCACCACCTGGCTTTCGGTATTCGTTTTCTGGGAGATAATGAGCTGGGCTTCCTTCCTCCTTATAAACATGGGAAAAGGGAAAAAGGCTGCCTGGATTTATGCGGTATTTTCCGCAGCAGGGGCTTATGCCATGCTCGGGGGAATTTACCTCCTTCCTTCCCTGAGTTTGGCTCCGGGTAAATTTTACGGCCTTCTTCCAGCGGTCCTTATTTCCTTAGCCTTCCTGGTTAAAATGGCCACCTCCCCGCTCCACATATGGGCCAGGGATGCCTACGGGGAAAGTCCCGACGAATTTACGCCCCTGCTTTCCGGGATAATGTCCAAAATGGGGGTTTTCGGCTCTGGCCTGGTTTTCCTCTATGTGCTTACTGCTCTTTCCGGGGCAGGTTTTCGTTACCTTCTTGGATGGGCTGGAGCACTGACCGCCTTTTTCATGACCCTCCTTGCAGTGTTTCAGGACGATCTTAAAAAACTCCTTGCCTATTCCTCCGTGGGACAGGTGGGCTATATCCTTATAGGGCTTTCCCTTTTTACTCCCTTAGGATGGAACGCTGCCCTTTACCATACGGTAAACCATTTCATTTTCAAGGGACTTCTATTCGTGGCAGCAGCAGGGATAATTTACAGGGTAGGAACCTCCTACCTGCCCCACATGGGAGGGCTTATAAGGAGAATGCCCCTTACCTTCTTTGCCACCCTTCTTGCCATAATAGCCTTAGCCGGGATTCCTCCCCTTTCGGGATTCGCAGCAAAATGGCTCCTTTATTCGGCCCTCATTGAGAAGGGATGGATTTTTATAACCGTGGTGGCTTTTCTCGCCTCCACCTTAGCCTTCCTTTACTGCTTTAAGATTCTCCATGCGGTTTTCTTGGGCCAGCTCCAGGAGGAAAACGAGAATGTAAAGGAAGCCCCCTGGCCAATAGCCTTGGTGGAGGTAATCCTTTTAATTCCTCTTGGAGTTCTGGGTGCTTTCCCCAATCTTCTTCTCAATCCGATAAACAAAGTTCTTTCCGGTATTCCGGGTATGGAAAACCCAGGTTTCCATTATCATAAGGCCCTGGGGATTGTTTCTAAACTCGGCCACTGGAATGCCTTCTTCCTCATGGTTTTCTTTGTGGGCTCCTTCCTCCTTGCCCTGGTATTCTTCGCCCTCACCTCGGCCAGAATAAGAAAGGTAGGTCAGCTGGATGTGGGCTATTCAGGGGAGGTTCCCCGCACCCCGCAGGACCTTCACTTCGGTTATGGTCTTTACGACCACTTCCGCAGGGCGGTGAAATGGCTGATTTATCCTTTAGTGAGCAAAATATGGAGGGGAATTTACGAATGGATTGGGGCCTTTGCTGAGATGGGAAGGAGAATTTACACAGGGGATGTTAACACCTACGCCGCCTATGTGATTCTCATTTCAATCATTATCCTTTATGCCTTTACAGGGGTGAAATGATGTGGGCAAAGATATTTTACGCATTTTTAGCCCTTCTGGGCGGGATTGCCTATGGGCTTTTCTTAGGCGGAGTTTCAAGGAAAATAACCGCCAGGATGCAGAACAGAAGGGGACCGACCATATGGCAGAATTTCATTGACCTTTGGAAGCTATTCCGAAAGAAAACTGCCATTTCCCACGGGGTTATGTTTTACTTAGCCCCAATGTTTCGCTTGGTAGGAGGCGCCGGAACCTTCCTTCTGGTTCCCATTGTGGTGGGAAGTCCCTATCTTAGCAATTTCTCCTTCGGCGGTGACCTGATAGTCCTCATGTATTTCATGGTTCTGGGATGCTTAGGAATGGCCCTTGGGGCTGCAGAGAGCGGTCATCCCCACGCCCCCATAGGGGTTACCAGGGGACTTTCCCAGATGGCGGGATACGAACTTCCCTTCGTCATCTCTGTGGTGGTCCTAATGGTGGCGGACAAGACCACCTCCATTGAAGGAATAGTAAGGGCACAGCAGGGAGGAATTCTCCACTGGCACCTCTTTACCCATCCCTTTGCCGCAGCCGCGGCCTTCATAAGCCTCCTGGGAATGATGGGTTCCTATCCCTTTCAGGTGGTTCTCGCTCCCCAGGAAATAGCCATAGGACCTCCTACAGAATATAGCTCCACCTTCCTTTCCTACATGTTTTCCGGAAGGAGTGTTTTCGCTGTGGCCAAATACCTCCTTTTCATGAACCTTTTCTTAGGAGGGGCCAGCAATTTGCTCTGGGCTTTCGTTAAAACCTTCGTGATTTTCCTGTGGCCCCTTTTCATAACCAATGTTTTCCCCAGGTTTCGCTTGGAGCAATCTGTGCTTTTCTTCTGGACCTGGCCAAGCCTGCTTGGGCTCATTGACCTTGTAAGGATTTATTTGGTGAGGTGAGAGATGGGAAAGGATAAAAATTATTTCCTGAACGAAAAGCCAGAAAAAATGACCTACGGTGGGGTTTTCAGAAAAATAAACGACTGGGCAAGGGCGAGGTCCCTGTGGGTGGTGGCCTACGGGACAGGTTGCGGTTCCATAGAACTTCGTCCCACCTTCACCTCCAGGTTTGATGCCGAAAGGCTGGGCATGAGGATGGTGGGGACCCCCCGTCAGGCAGATGTTCTTATAATAAGCGGATACCTCACGGTGAAAACCCTTAAGAGGGTCATAAGGGTTTACGAGCAGATGCAATCCCCCAAATATGTGGTGGCCTTAGGGGCCTGTCCCATAAACGGGGGAATGTATTACGACTCCTACAATGCCATAAACAGACTGGACCTTTACCTTCCGGTGGATGTCTGGATTACGGGATGTATGCCCAGACCCGAGGCCATCTTAGCCGGGTTTAAGAGGCTTCAGGAGCTTATAGACAGCGGAAAGGCAGATGGGTGGAAAAAATACATTGAAAACCTGGATTGGTATAGGGAGAACCAGAGGAAAATAATAAAGAACTGGCGAATGCCCAATTATAACTGGTGAGGTGGAAAATGGAGATTTTGGATAAATTGAAGGAAAAATTTGAGATTCTCCAGAGCCAGGAAAAAAGAGAGGATCTGGCCCTGGTCGGGACCACAGAAAAGGACCTCATTCCTCTCCTTGTTTACCTTAAAGAATACGAGGGGTATAAAACCCTGGTGATGATTTCCTGCGTGGACTGGATAGAGGAGGGGAAATTTGAACTGGTCTATAACCTGTGGAATCCCTCAAAGAAGCACAACATATTGGTTAAGACGAAAATTCCCCGGGAGGCTCCTAAGTTTCAGACCATATACAAAATCTGGCCCCAGGCAGAGGCCTACGAAAGGGAGATTCACGAGATGTTCGGGGTGGATTTTGAGGGGAATCCCACCCAGCATGAGGAACTCATCCTTGAGGACTGGGACGATATTCCACCCATGAGAAGGGATTTTGATACCCTGAAGTATTCCATGGAGAAGTTCGGGGAAAGGGAGCCCAAGAGCGGGATAATCATAAGAAAGCAGATTTCCGAGCAATACGACGAATGGAGAAGAAAATGAGCAAGGAAGAAGTAAGACTCTTCATAGGTCCCCAGCATCCAGGGGTAACCGGAAACATGAGCGTGGAGGTTCTCCTTAAAGGGGATACTATAACCTGGGCAAAAACCCACATAGGATACCTCCACCGGGGATTTGAGAAATTAATGGAAAGGCGTATTTACATAAAAAGCTTCCCCTTAGTCTGCAGAATTTGCGTTCCAGAGCCTGACACCAACGAGGAAAACTTTGCCAGGGGCCTTGAGGAACTGGCCGGCATAGAGATTCCTGAAAGGGCAAAGTGGATAAGGACCTTAGTCCTTGAACTTTCCCGCCTCCAGATGTTCATCATGTGGTATGGAGGGATAGCAGGCTCCATGGGACTTTCCACCCCTGTGCAGTGGGGAATTGGGGACAGGGATTACATCCTTGACCTCTTTGAGGAACTCACAGGAGGAAGAATTTATCACATTTACATAATGCCAGGAGGGGTAAGGAAGGACCTTCCCGAGGGCTTTGAGGAGAGGGTTCTTAAGTTAATGGACATTATAGAGCAGAGGCTTCCTGAATACGACGAGATAATAATGGAAAATGCCGTGGTGCAGAAGAGGCTGAAGGGGCTTGCGAAAATTCCCAGGGACTGGGTGGACGAGATGGGGATAACCGGTCCTGTGGCCAGGGCATGTGGTTTCCCCTACGATGTGAGGAAGGACCATCCTTACGAGGCTTATCCATACCTTGATTTTGATGTGATAACAGAGGATGGCTGCGATGCCTGGGCCATGCTCCTTGTAAGGCGAAGGGAAATAGACCTGAGCATAAACCTTATAAGGCAAATTATAGAGAAAATGCCCAAGGGAGAATTCCTTGCCCGGCTCCCCAATGTCCTTTACTGGAAAATTCCACCTGGGGAAACCTATGTTAAATCCGAGGCCACCAGGGGGGAATTCGGCTACTACATGGTGAGCGACGGCTCTGACAAGCCCAGAAGGGTTCATGTCAACGGACCCTCCTTCGTCCACGGCATAACCCTTCTTGAAAGGTTGCTGGTTGGGCAGAACATAGCGGATGTTGCGCCCATAATGGTTTCCCTTCAGACCTGTCCGCCTGAAATGGAAAGATAGGGAGGAAAAAATGGGACTCAAAGAAGTTTTAAAACCCTTAGGTGCCTGGAGGCAGATAGCCAAAAGGCCCCATACCATCCTCGTTCCCAAGGTTTCCAGGGAGGCTGCCGAAAGATACAGGGGATTCCATGTAAATGACCTTGAAAAATGCATAGGGTGCGGAACATGCGCCGCAGTCTGTCCCAATGAAGCCATAGATATGGTCCCTGTGGAGGGAATAGAGCCCAAGAAGGGGGATTCAGGCTTCCGTCCCAGAATTGATTACGGAAGGTGTTGCTGGTGCGGCCTTTGCGTGGACTCGTGTCCCACCACCTCCTTGAGAATGACCAACGAATACATTTGGGTAAGGGAAACCCCCGACGACTTCGTTTACATACCCGGTTATCACATAAAGGGATTTGAGAAAAAGGAAAAGGGATACAGGAAGGACAAGGAGCACAGTTTCACCGATTACCACAGGGTTCCCATGAGGGAACTTCCTCCGGAAGAAAGGGTGGAGACCTTTGCCGAGGTGGTCCTGGGGTATGCCGAGGAGGAGGCCCGCAGGGAGGCGGACCGCTGCGTGGGATGTGGCCTCTGTATAGCCGGATGTCCTGACCGCATGCACATACCCGATTACATAAGGGCCATAGCCTCTGGGGAATACGCCAGGTCCGTGAACATCATGTATGAGAACAACCCCTTTGCGGAGCTCTGCGGAAAGGTCTGCACCAGAAGGTGCGAATCCTATTGTTCCTTAGGCCACGAGGGCGACCCCGTTGCCATAAGATGGCTCAAGAGGTTTGCCACTGAAAGGTTCTCTGACCTGAAGCAGGTAATAAAGGTTAAGAAGGCAGAGCCCAAGGACAAATCCGTGGGAATAATAGGGGCAGGCCCTGGGGGGCTCACCGCCGCCTACTACCTTGCCCTTCGGGGATACAAGGTAACCGTTTACGAGGCCATGCCTGAGGCGGGCGGCATGACCATGGCGGGAATTCCCAAATACCGCTTCCCCTTCCCATCCCTTAAAAAACAAGTGGATTTCATACTTAGCCAGGGTGTGGAACTTAAGCTTAACTATTTCGTGGACCAGGAGAGGTTCAGGGAACTCATGAAAAAACACCATGCCATATACATAGGGGTTGGACTTATGAAACCCTGGACCTTAGGGGTTCCCGGAGAAGACCATCCTAATGTAATCTATGCCATAGATTTTCTCAGAAAGATTAACTTCAAAGAACCTGTGGAGGTTGGGAAAGAGGTGGTGGTCATAGGTGGAGGGGATGTGGCCATGGATGCTGCCAGGGTTTCCCGCAGACTGGGAGCCGAAGTTACCATAGCCTATCGCCGCCGCAAGGTGGATATGCCCGCAGACCACGAGGAAATTGAAGGGGCAGAGGAAGAAGGGGTGAGGATATGGGAAAAGATTATCCCCATAAGGGTAGAGGATGCCCCTGAAGGTAAAGTCAAACTGGTTTACGGAAAGGCGAAAATGGTGGACCAGGGGCCAGGAAAGAGGCCCAAACCTGTTCTTATAGAAGGGGAGGAATACGAGCTTGTGGTGGACAGGATAATAGTTGCCATAGGCCAGCAGGCTGACCTGAGTTTCCTTCCCCCGGAAATAGCCGAGAAAATGGAAGTGGAAAGGGGAAGAATAAAGGTAAACCACCGGCAGATGACCTCGGTGGAAGGGATATTCGCAGGAGGAGATGTGGCCAACAGGGTGGCGGATGCCATATCAGCCATAGCCGACGGCCTACGGGCGGTAAAGGGCATAGAACTTTACTTCCAGGGCAAAATGGACTGAGATTATAAAAAGAATCTTCTCCCTGGGACCAAAGGAGATAAGGTATAGTGCCTGATTTTCGTATTTATAGATAGGCTTTGCAAGGGGGCTAAAAATCCTGCAGGGAAACCTCCCTTAAAAATTCCTTTATCTCCTCATCAGAAGGAGCCTCTTTTATAAAATCCACATTTTCGCTGTAATCTATATCCTCAAAATAAGCCAATTGTTCAAGGAAAAGCTTACTGTTGAAATAGCCTGAGAATATCTCCTTTGCCCTTTTTATGATTTCTTCCACCGTGAATTTGTATTTTAAAAGAAAATAAAAATCCACATAGTCCTTCCATTTAGCCCTGCTTCCCAGAGCGTAAGCCTTCATCGCTGCAAGATCTAAAAGGGAGGGAAGGGTAATGATGTCTTTGAAAAGCACAGGAGGAGGAATATCAAAGGGAAACTCCACAAAACTTATTTTGACAGAGTTTACCACCAAGTGGAGCTCCTCGCTGCTTTCAAATATTATGCTATCCACATTGAACCCTGATTTTTTTATCCTGTTCTTTACCCTCATGGGATGAAGTTTTTTCGTGAAAAGGTCAAAATCAATGGACCTTCTATGGCCGAGGTAAAGAGCTATTGCAGTTCCTCCAGCAAGATAAAATTCTTCGGAAAACATCTTCAGCAAGGGGAGGAGTTCGCTCTGTTCAGGTGTTAGAATCTCTTCGTGCATGGCTGAAATAAAGGGTGAAAAAATTTATGGTTCTCGGATGGTAATTCTTCCTCTTTCTTTTTATCTGAGAAAAGAATATCTCCGCCACCCTTTCCGTTCCAAGAATTTCAAAAAGCTCCTTTACGCTCTCTCTGGTTCCGTAGTTTAGAATAGTCTCAACCACCAGTTCTTCGCTTATTTTATCCGGTTCCTTAATCCACCAGAAAAGAGGCTTATTTTTTTCTATAAGCTCCTTTAATCTCTTTTCCTTCATAAGACTATTTTATCATGAGTCACCCGATTTATTGGAAGGTCAAAATCGGACCTGTCCCTGATTGGGGACACAGAACTTTACTTCCAGGGCAAAATGGACTGATAGAATGTAGAACTCCAGTAGAGAAAATTTTAGATAAGGTAAAGCGCCTGATTTTCGTATTTATAGATAAGTCTCCTTTCTTGGCCCCTGGAAAAATATCGGAAACTGCGAAATTCCTTGAATTCCCCCTTCAACTTCTTGCCAGCCAGGGGGTTCTGGACGATCTCCAATATTGCCCTCTTAAGGGCTTGCTTCTCCCTATCATCCCTGATTTTTTTCCTCAACTGCCGAAATTTTCTCGTTTCAAATATCTTCAAGGGTAAATTCCTCTATCAGACCTTCTTCCAGTTCCGCTTTTGCTTCCAGAATATCCATTATTTCCCTGGCTGTAAGTTCCGGGTTCTGAAGGGCAAGAAGACCTATCCTTAAGATGTGCCTCAATGCGCTGGAAAAATCCCTGGATTCCTTCCTGGCATATACCTTGAGTTCTTTTATTAAATCTTCGCTAATGTTAACAGTTTTTCTCACCATGATTACTTCCTCATATATTATATGATAATGTATGAAAAAATCAAATAAAATTTGCCCGAACCTTTGGTTCATGGTCTGTTCCCTTTTCGCTTTTTAGGGAAGAGAGGCTCAGTGCCTTTTCGTGCATGGTGGGAAGATGGTATAATGTATCTGGAGGAAGAGGAATGAAGATTCACAAGAAAATAATTTACGACGAAAAGGGAAAACCTGCGGAGATAATCATTCCCTGGAAAGAATACAAGAAAATAGAGGAACTTCTGGGCCTGGACCTTGAAGAGGAAGTAAAAGAGCACCTGAAAAAGGCCAAAAAGGAAAGAAAGGACCCCAACGCTTATGTGAACCTTGCAGAAATATAAAGTAAAAGTTCACCCACGAGCAGCCAGTTTTCTGAAGAGACTTGCCCCATCACAGAGATAAAAAATCAAACAACGACTCCTGCTCCTTGCTGAGGGTGATTTTAAAACTCTTAGGGTGAAAAAGATGGTTGGAGAATGGGAAGGGTATATGAGGTTCAGAGTTGGGAAATACAGGGTAATTTTCTGGATGGAAGAGGAGGAAAACTCCATCTATGTGGATTACATAGGCGCCAGGGGAGATATTTACAAATAAAGAATGTTCCACGCTGAATTCTGAAACAGAGGGAAAATTTGGTTTTGACGGTTTGGACCTACTGGGAGAGGCATTTCTAAGACAAAATTTAACTCTTCTAAAATTTCCTTTGCATCTTGCTCAGAGATTTTCTTTATAGAACCGTCTTTATTGAAGAATCTGGACAACGATAAATCAAGCATTTTACCTGTTACTTCTTCCATTCCAAGCTGTATCAATGTTCTTAGAATTGCTCCTTTGACTAAATCCCCAACATCCTTTCCAAAGAGTTTTCCTACTGTGGAGATATATCCATTTAACATGGAAGCCGCTTCATCTGGAGTTAGTGTTTTATTTTTAACAAAGAAGGAAGCATCTTCTGTAAGTTTCTTAGCTAGTGCTACTACTAAAAGTTTACCATCTTTTTTACTTAACTTTCTATTCTTAACATCAAACTTAACTAACTCAACTGCTATTTCATATTCTTTTCCATATTCTTCAGGAGGATAATTCAGAGAAGATAAAAAGCGTTTATTTAGGCGTTTATCTGCTCTGTAAAGATAGCGGAGTGCAAGTTTTGCTAATCTCTCTCCAAGAACAGATGAGTACCAGTTATACTCTCCTTTCACAATTCCCCACATTATAAGAAGTTCGGTTTTACCCATTTTGTTAATATCTTCGTCCTTAAGTCCTAATAGAGTCTTTAAATCACCTTTTGCCCTTTTCAGTAATTGAGTTCCAGTTGCTTCTCCTGTTGCAAGAGGTATTAAAACATAGGTTCTAACATAGTCCTTATGCTTTGACTTTCCAGCATTATCAAACTCGGAGAACACGCGTATGAATGTTAGTTCTCTTTCATAATTTTTAGGTTGGAATTTATCTGATTTAATATCTTTGAACATTTCTGCGAAGTGTAATACTAAATCGGGTTTCTTTTCAGTCTTTTTAAATAATCTCTTTCTAACCTCATCATTAAACTGCTTAGCCGCTTCTTCTGGATTCTCAATCCATGATCTCGCATCAATATTGAATTTATTGCTTAAATCAAAAAACCGAGCCAAATCCGGGTTGCTCTTGCGTAATCCTGGTGGTATGCGGAATTTCCATTTCTCCTGCTCCATTGCCTTTCCTTCCTCTCCTTTACTTAGATAAATCCAAACCCTTTCACCATCCAGTTTGAATGAAAATCTTTGTTCTATGAGGTTTTGGAGAGATGCTAAATTTTTTCCTTCGCTCTCCATTTTTTGAAATTTATCAACAAAACGGTTTACCAACTGAGAATAAAGAACCAGAGGATTTGCTATATTTACATATCCCATTGGAATAAAAGCTGGTGGATTAGCTGGAAGATTAAGCTGATCAAGAACCTGCTTAGGTAAAGTTTTCTTATCTACTCCTCGTTTTTTCAGGTTAAGATAAGCCACTAAAATATCTCTAACGAATTCCGGACTGCTTATTATGAATTTAATTTCTTCGTTAGTGAAGCCATATCCTCGAAGTTCTTGTTCGAGTTGAGAGAGTTGGGTTTTTGTTGTTTCTCGTGTCAAGTGTCGATTCTTTCCTGTTTCACCACCCACTAGATCAATTTGGAAAACTATTACCATCCTTTTCACCTAGACGTGGCTAAGAGAAAAGTCACGGAAATGCCATATTTATCCTCCCCAACACCAACTCCAATGATAGATGCTTCCCCAGTTTCTTTATTCTTCAATGCCACATACATTCCCCTAACATATACATTTACGATTTCCCCATCTTTATCCTTTTGGACAATTTTTGATATACTAGGCATCAAACCAACAACTTCATAACCTTTCGGCACTTCAAACCATACATGGATAGAGCCACCGCCTAGCCCCAACATGTAAATATCGTATCTTTCCTGAGAACCGGTAAAACCGTATTTGTAAGCATCTCTGAGTCTTAGAACTGCAAAGTTCAAATTATAACCTCCAAAGTCTTGAATGTGCTTTCCAAACACATACAAATCAAACTTATTATCTCTTAAACCTCTTAAAACAGTGTAGGGTCCAAATGCAGCATGACCGATCTTGTAGATGGTTCCGTCTATATCTCTTAATAATGTAACGCTTCCTAAACCGCCTGTTAAAAACCACTCTGTATCATCAATTCTGAGAGCTGTTTTTGGTTTTGTATCAAGAGGATTTCCATGAAGTGTCCATTCACCCCACCTGAATTCCTCTTTCCCCATGTAGTATCTTATCTTTTTTCTGGCTTCTTCACTGAATTTGGCCATGTTGACAGCAACTCCCTCAACTCCATTTACATCCTCTTCTTTAAACCATTCTTCTTCATTATTGAATACTAATTTTTTATGTTCAGAAATAATTTGATTCCAAAGTTGTTCAAACTCTTTTTTGCTCAGTTTGATTTTTTTCAAATCGTTGTTTTTGGTTATCAAAGTTCCGCCTGGTTCCTCTCTACGGGGTAGTTCCTTCACATTATCAAAATCTATTCTTATC
>JALXBI010000049.1 GCA_026991555.1 Candidatus Aminicenantota bacterium | reverse complement strand
GGAAACGGCAGCAGAAGCATTTATGTTATGGGCCATCTGCTGGGTGGAAGCTGGGGGAACATAAACGGAAGTGGATGAAGCAGAGGAGGAAAGAACAATCACGATAATCAAAACTATGGCTACAAGAACCAGGATAGCCAGGGCAAGGATAAGTGCTCTCCGGTCGGTTTTCAGCCTCGTGACCAGGGAGGAAAGGGAAGCTGGAGGTTTTATCCTGGGACCGGTTTTTGAAGAGGTAGGAGTATAGCCCGGGGAAGGGAAGGCCTCCTCAATGGCTTTTTTCAGCTCGTCAACGGAAGAGAACCTTCTGGCTGGGTCCTTCTCCAGGCACTTCAGGATAATTTTGTCCAGGGCCGGAGGAATCTCGGGATTCAAAGAGGAGGGCCTGGGGGGTTTCTTCTCTATGTGGGCTTTTTGAATCTCGTAATCCGAACCGGTTTTGCTCACGAAGGGTGGCCTTCCCGTAAGCATTTCAAATAGCACAACCCCCAAGGAATAAATGTCGGCCCTATGGTCAACTCTTCTACCAAGGATCTGTTCCGGGGCTGAATACAGGGGTGTTCCTAAGGATGTGCCAGCCCTGGTAAGCCCCTCTACTCCCTCCAATTTCGCTATACCAAAATCCCCTATCTTGGCTATCCCAGTTTTGGTAATAAGAACATTGGCGGGTTTTATGTCCCTGTGAATTACTCCTCTGGAATGGGCAAAGGATACACCGGCTAAAATTTGTTTGAATATGTCCAGGGATTTTTTAAGGTCAAGTTCCCCGGACTTTATCATGGCTTTGAGGCTCTTGCCATCCACATATTCCATTACTATGAAGTAAAGGTCGCCCACCTGCTCAAAGGAATATATGGTCACCACATTGGGATGGGTAAGCCTTGCCTGGGCCACGGCTTCTATTTTAAACCGCGCCATGAGTTTGGGGTTTTTGGCCAGTCTGGGAGCAATTATTTTAAGGGCCACCTCCCTTTCCAGAGTCAGGTCCTTGGCCAGATAAACGGCCCCCATTCCTCCTTCCCCGATTTTGGAAAGAATCTTGTAATTTCCGATTATCTTACCTATCATTTTGATTCTCCTGCGGGATGGTTTCTGAAGCGGGGATTTTCTCTAATTTCTCCAATTTCTCTTCTTTTTTGTTAAGGGTAAACAGGTAATAACCAAAGGCAAGCACGAAAATGAGTATGAGGGCAACAGCTATAAACAGAACCAATTTTCTCCTTTTTCGGAGATTATACCCAGGGGAAGGGCTGGGACGCTCCACCGGAGTCTCTTCAAGGAAAGTAGTTTCAGGCAATGGTTTTCCTGCGCTCACCCCTATGGCGGTTATATTATCGGGCCCTCCCCTTTTCTTGGCAAGGTCTATCAGGAAATCCACGGCTTCCTTAAGGGAAAGTCTTGAAAAAACCTCATAAATTTCCCTGTCCATAACGAGATTGGAAAGTCCATCGGTGCATAGGAGAAATTTGTCCCCCTCCTTAATCTCAAAGGGACCGATTATCTGGGGTTCTACCTCCTTTTTCATGCCAATCATCTGGAGGAGCACATTTTTTCTGGGATGCTTCTTTGCTTCCTCTTCCGAAAGAAGACCGTTGGCAACAAGCCTTTCCACAAAGGACTGGTCCTGGGTCAGCTGCTCTATGCCCTGGTCGGAAATCCTGTAAACCCTGGAATCCCCCACATGGGCTATGTAGGCCTGATTTCCCTTTATGTAAAGCATGGTAAGGGTGGTACCCATGCCCTTTCTTGCTGGATCGGAAATCCCCATACTGTAAATTTCCCTGTTGAGTCTCTGGAATATAGCCTGTAGGGCTGCCTTGACATCCTGCCCGGAAAAATTATCAAGGTGCTCTTTTAGCCTTTTCACTGCAGTGGAAGAAGCCACCTCTCCGGCCAGATGTCCTCCCAGACCGTCCGCAACCACAAAGAGCTTCCCCCCATTCCTGAGGGTAAAAATTCCGTAGAAGTCCTCGTTGTTCTTCCTTACTACCCCTACGTCGGTTCTCCCGTAAGAGTAAACCTTCATATTATCTTTATGGCGAGAAGGTGGTCTGCGGCTTTTATCCTTTCCTGGTCCTTAATCTTCGTTCTGCAGGCTCGCTCTTCTCCCACGAAGGTTCCCGCTTCGGTATCAAGATCGGTTACGAAGAAATCGCCAGCTTCGCACCTTATAGAAAAATGCTTGGGTTCAAGTCCTGGAAGGATTATGTCGCAATCAGGAGAGGAACCCACAACGGTTTTTCCAGCATACAATCTGTATGCCTCTCCCCGGTAAGGACCATCAAGCACCGCAAGCCACCCACAGAGTTCCCTTTCCTCTTCAAGAACAGTCTTATCCATGGCTCACCTCAAAATTTTAAATATAAACTCCGTCTCACCCAATCTTATTATATCTCCATCGGAGAGCTTTGCCCTTTCCACCAGTTCCCCGTTCAGGAAGGTTCCATTTTTGGAATTGAGGTCGTCGATGATAAACTCCCCGTTTTTAAAATATATGGCAGCGTGCTGCTTGGAAACCAGGTCGTCGTCCACCACTATGTCGGAGGAAGGAGCCCTTCCCAGGAAAATTCTTTCCTCGGTTATTCTGTAATCCTCAGTGGGCTTTCCATCAACCAGCTTCACCAGCCATGCGAAAAACCCCACCCTGGAAAGGTCAAGTTTGGTTTCTGCCAGGTCCTCGCCCAGGAGGGTTTCATCACTCTCAAGGACCGTGGCCTCGCCGGAGTCCGCCTCCAGCACGGTCATTTCATCGTTTTCAAGAACAGTTCTATCCATCACCCTTTCCTGGGCGCAGAACGGACAATCCTTCCAGGAAACGAATATTAAATGACCAGCTGCGCATCTTTTAATATCAACCTTGTCCTGGGGATAACCACAATAGGGACAGAAAAGAGCGTCATCTGGAATGGACTTAAAACAATTAATACAGGTTTTCATCCCAAACCTCCTTCAAAATCTATTATATTACAAAACTTCTTATCTTCAATTAGTTTCTGGGCTTACAAAGGGGGTAAGCTGGCTTTCCACCCCATCTTCCCCAACCACCGAAGCCGCATAGGAAGGGGAAGCTTCCCGGGTAAACACCTCTATCACCGGTGTATAGGAACCCTCCCATATAAGTTCTACCCCGGTTCCTGTTTTCCTGTAAAGCCTGTAGGTAAGGTTCCCGCAGGTGGGGCTTTTCCCCATCTTTACCTTATCCACAAACCTTTTCAGGAAAACCCCCCGGTCAATGTATCTGGAAACTTTAAGGGAATCTGGAGGAAAAAGTTTTCCCTCGGGAAATATGGAAACCACCATCTCCTGCCATTCGGTTTTTGTGAAGCTGTATCCAGCCTCTATGTTATCCGGGGAATAGTAACCGTCGAAGGAGCCGCTCCATCCGAAATTTATGTGTATGAGAAACTCGTGCTCCGTCTTAGTGTAACCATCCACCACCGCCGCATGGCAAACCTTCTCGCTGCAAATGGTAAACTCAAAGGGCCTTTTAAGCTCCCTTTCCCACACCATCCTTGCATACCATTCCTTGCTGGTATATGATGAACGGGAAAGATATTTGATGCCCCGGGAATACTTAAAATAACCAGGAAGAACCTTTACAGCATCGGAGGCATAGGCCGAAGAGCCCTCTATCCCGTAGTCCATGTTAAACGCTACCCCAAGGTGATAAAGAAGGATGGCCACGGCCTTTATGTTTTCCATGGGAGAAGCAGGGGTTAACTTCTCAGGCATAAGTCCCCAGGAATAAGGATAGTCAAAATTGGCACTGAGGACCCTGCCCCTCCAGCTATAGGAATGACTGCCCCTTCCCCGCCCTGGCCAGGTCCAGAACTTCATTATCTGGCCAAAGGCAACCGCCACGCATCCCGCATAGGTCCTTTTTCCCCCCAGAAGAGGAGCGTAATAATTGTAGGGATAATCCTGGTCCCAGTGGGTCTTCAAAAGAGGATTCCTGGAAACAGGTTCGCTTACTTTCCCATCTTTGAAACTAATCCAGGCAAGAATTCCCCTTTTCCTGTCCAGGATGCTTTTGAAATCAGGAATAGCCTCAATGAAGCTCTCTTCCATATAAAGCTCCCACAACACATCCTTTATTATGGGATTGGATGGGTCAAATTCCCGGGTATAGGAATAGAGTTTTACAGGGGGTAAATATCTGGACGATGGGACCAGGACGAACCCCCTCTCAAGCCGGGAAACGAATCCTACCAGTTTACCCTTGAAATAGACCGGCTCCTGCTTTATAACCGCTCCCCGGGTCCAGGCCTGGGAAACCACCAATGCTTCCTCGGGAGTTACACCGGAAAGAAAGAAAAGGGCAAAAAAAAGCGGGACTATTTTCCTCACTGCACCGTTCTGGGAGAAACGAAGGAAGTGGGTTTTCCCCTTCTTCCGTTTTTAGCAATGGTCCTTACCGCATAGCGATAGGATTTGGGAGAAGAACCTATATCAATCTCAAATTTCTTTTCCTCCCCTACCGAAACCTGTCCCTTCACAAACACGAACCCCGAATTGGTATCCCACTGGAGCACCTCGTAGGCAGAAACATCTCCCTCCCCGGAAGCAGGGGCCTCCCATTCTATAACATCCACATAACGGTGCACGAAAACTCCCCTATCGTTGTATCTGAAAGCTTCCACGCCACTGGGAGCAGGGGGAAGGGAAGCAGGAACCACATTTATGATCGCGTATTCCCATTCAATTCTGTTAAAATTCGTATGTCCCGGATTTATCTTGTCAACGGAGTAGAATCCGTCGTAAGAGCCGCCCCAGCCCATGTTTATGTGGATAAAATCTCCGGAGGAACTCCTTTTGTAACCGTCTACCACCACCGCGTGACCGGAATCATCCGAGAATATGGAAAACTCAAAGGGTTCAAACTGGTCAATTTCCGCCTTGAGCCTTACAAACCATTGAGCGGCATCAAGATATCTGCTGCAATCATAATTCAAACATCTTCCAATAACGCTCATTTTGTCCGAGTATTTAAAATACACCGGAAAAGTATCAATGGCCGTAAAGGGATAAGCTCCTGAGCCATCAAGGCCGTAGTCCATGTCCACGGCCACCCCCACATCGGACATTAACCTTGCCACGGCATCTATTTCCTGGGGAGAGGAATTCTTTTCCAGGGAAGCAGGCATCCTATCCCAGTAGTAGGGATGGTTAAAGTTGGCTGAAAGATATTTTCCTCCGCCCTCCCAATAATAGGTATGGCTCCCCCTTCCCCGATCGGGCCAGGACCAGAACTTCATTATCTGGGCATAGGCTGTGGCAACACATCCCGTTGGGGTGTGATAACCTCCTATGGTGGGCGTGTATTTGTTATAGGGATCTCCCTGGGCCCAGCGGGTCTGGACCAGAGGACCGAAAACTGTCTGCTCGCTGGCAGAGGCCTTAAGGGCAGAGACAGGAATTTTTAGCAATTTCTCCCATCTGGGATCTGTTCCCTCTTTATTCCTGTAAAGGTAAAGGAGACGAAGAAGGTCCCGGTGGAATCCTATTCTATCCGGCTGGAACCTGCCCCTGAAGGCGTAAAACTTAACAGGGGAAACTCCTTCACTCAGGGGAATCAGGATATATCCTGAAGGGAGAAGCTCTGCCAGATATCCCACGGGTTCCCCTTTGTAATAAACCGGGCGAAAATCCATAAGAGCAAGGTTAACAGGGAGGATGGGTTTTTCGTGAAAGAATTTTATTAATACCACCCTGTTGTGAACTTCTGCCTCCTTTCCCATAAAAACGACCCACTTCCTCGCTATCTTAAACGCATCCTCCCGGGAAACTGCCCCCAGGAGAAGCACTCCCCACAGCAAAAGAGCAATTACCCTCTTCATGCGACCTCCTTAAAATTCTATTCCCTTTCTGGCCGCAAGGCCCTGGTTAAAGTAATGTTTCACTTCCCTCATTTCTGTAACAAGGTCCGCAGCCTGGATAAGGCGCTGGGGCGCCTTCCTTCCGGTAAGGATCAGTTCCACCTTCGGTGGTTTTTCCCTGAGGAGGGCTAAAACCTCTTCCTCTGAAAGGAGGTTGAAATAAATAGCCACATTGATTTCATCCAGAATTACCAAGTCGTAATCGCCGCTGAGCAGAGCCTTTCTGGAAAGGGATAGGGCCTGGCGGGCCATCTGCACAGCCTCCCGGGGAGGGGAATTCCTGTCAGTGATGAATTTCTCCCCACCGCACTGGTGAATTTCTATGAGGTCCCCCAGCCTTTCCCTCATGAGCATGGCTTCGCCGGTGGGCCTTCCCTTCATAAACTGGCAGATGAAAACCCTAAGACCCCGGCCCGCAGCCCTTATGGCAAGGCCCATGGCTGCGGTGGTCTTTCCCTTT
>JALXBI010000048.1 GCA_026991555.1 Candidatus Aminicenantota bacterium | reverse complement strand
GGGTGAAGATGTGGTAGTGGGCGGAGGGGAATTTGATGTATGTGCGGGCGACTCTGGCCATGGGGAAATTATACCAGAAAAGGGTCTGTCCCTAAAATTTGATTATAAAGCTTAGCTCCAGTCGCCCTTTAAGATGCCCCACTTGTGAAGAAGTATGTAGTAGGTCCTGGGGTGCAGGAAGATGGGAAGGCGGAACCTGGGCCTGGGTATTTCCCAGTTGGCCCTGGAAATCCTCTCCACCATGACCCCGGGATGGGAGCCCCGAAACCTCCTCAGAACCGGAAGATTGGGAAACTCGTATCTTAATTTTTCCCGGTATTTCTTCTCAATGTACTCGTCGTCGTGATAAAGTTTTTCAAATTCCCTCCTCTTTTCCAGCATGATCTCAGGGCTTTTCACCCATCCGTAATGGTAAATGTGGGCCTTTGAACGAAAGGTTTTCGGCTTTTCTCCGTTTCTTTTTCTGAAGGTGGCAGCATCCCCCCAGGAGATTATGTCCCTTCCCAGGCGAATGGCCCTTATCTCCCTCCTGTATCTGAAGGGGTTGTAAAAATCATAATTGGCCTCAAAATGAATGTATCTGAAGGAAACTGCCTCGTAGCCCTTCTCGTGGGCCTTTCTTATGTCTCCAAGTATCTGCTCGTATTCCCCTTCGTGGAGAACTTCATCAGCCTGGAGATAAAAACCCCAATCCCCCTGGCATCTCTCCAGGGCCATGTTGGTCTCGTAGGAAAGGAGCCTGCCTCCCTCCCTCATAGAAAGGTCCCACTGGCGGACGAAAATTTCCATTTTGGGCTCATTCATGGACTTTAAAATCTCTAAGGTTTCGTCCTCCCCCTCTCCACAGTTGACCACAAGCCTGTCCACTATGGGAAGAAGGGATTTTATGGACTCCACGAAGGGATAATCAAATTTCACCCCGTTCCTTACTATGGTAAATCCGCATATTATCACCGCAGCCTCCTCTTGAGCTCCTCTATCTCCTCGGCAGGGAGTGGGTCGTAAATCCCAGCCTCAATCCTCTGTCTTATAGCTTCAAAAAGAATGATTCCCGCAGAAACGGAAACATTGAGGCTCTGAACCATCCCCCTCATGGGGATTATTATCCTGTCATCAGCCATGGAAAGGGTATGCTTTCTGACTCCCCTTTTCTCGTTCCCAAGGACTATGGCTACCTTCCTGGTAAAATCATAATCGTAAATGGACGTAGGGTTTCCTTCAAGGGCCGTGGCTGCAATTCTGAATCCCTTTTCCCGCAGGGCCTGAAAGCACAATTTAGGAGAATAAAACCTCTCTATGGTGAGCCATTTTTCTGCCCCTGTGGAAATGGCCTCATTCACTTCAAAACCATCACCCAAGGGGTCTATAAGATAAACATGCTGGACCCCGGCGGCATCCGCTGTTCTAAGGATTGCCGATATGTTGTGAGGATTTTTGACTTCTTCCACAACTAAGGCCAGTCCCCCCCACCTTCTTTTAAGCACTTCCTCTATACGGGAGGTTCTCACTCCTGGGTGGGCTCCTCCTTAAAGAAGTCTATAAGGTCAAAGGGCTGCCAGACCGAGGTAAGAATGTCCATGGTGTGGGCGGTTACCCTCTTAAAATACCTGAAAAGCAGGGAGAAGATTATAGCATTTTTCACTGTTATGTTCTTCTCCTCCATGATTTCATCGATGTTTCTCTCAAATTCCTTTTTGAGATCGTTCAGCTCTTTTATTAAAAGCTTGGCCTCCTCTGCCCCGCTTTTTCTGTAGATTTCCGTGGCCCTTTTGCAAGAGGGTATGAGTTTCCTGGCCAGAACCTCAGCCCTGTTGTAGTATTTGCAATCGGTTGTGTAATTTTTCTTTTCAATAAGTTCGTAAATGTTCTTGGAGTAATCCCCTATTCTCTCCATGTGAACTATTACCGTGGTTAAAACTAAGGCTCCCACTATGTCCTGACGAGGGTTTATGGAAAGATGCTCCAGAATTTTCCTCCTAATCCCCCTTTCCATGTTATTGAGAAGTCTATCCTCCTTGTAAACATCAAAACCCTCGGGAACCGGTTCGCCGAAGAAATTCTTGGTCACCACTTCAAAAAGCTTTATGCTCTGGTCAAACATAGCGTAAGAATCTTCCAGGGCCTGTTTCATAAGATCGCCCTTTTTCAGCATCTCTATAAATTTCCTGAACATGAACCCTCCTTTACAAGAATATTATAGCAAGGGGTATTCCAAAAAATACCACCAACACATAGACCAGTGCAACCCAGCGGTGGCGATAGGCCAGTTCTGCAAGAAGTTTGGCCATCCCTATGGGGAGTTTTTTAAGGGGAAGGAATATAGCAGTGCCCGCGAGATTGAAAAGAAGGTGTGTAAAGGCTACGGTTATGGCTGCAGGGTTATGGGTGGCGAAGGAAGCCATTATAGCAGTAAATGTTGTACCGATATTTGCCCCTAAGGTAAAGGGGAACGCTGCCTCTAAGGTCACTATGCCTCCAGCAATCAGGGGAACGAGAAGGGAGGTGGTCATGGAACTGGACTGGACTATGGAGGTTATGAAGAAACCCCAGAACAAAGCCACGGCTGTATTCCTGAATATGTAAGAATCAAAAAAGCCCTCTATTTTCTGAAGGAAAATCCCCTTTAAGATATCCACCATAAACTTTAGAGAAAGAATAAGGGCTGTAAGGGCCAGCACTTCCACGACGGTAAAGGTAAGGCCCTTGGCTAAATGAAGAGAGCGGAAAATTTCCATCATGAATTCTACAGCGGGCTTCACTATGGCCTTGAGGGGACTTATGGCTTTCATTCCCCCTATTCCTTTAAAGCCCTTGGTAAGAAGAATCGCTCCCTTTTCCAAAGGATGAAAGGCCACCTCTAAGGGAAGAAGGACCGATACTGAAAGCAAATTGAAAAAATCGTGCATGGTTGCCCCGGCAAAGGCCTTTCTGAACTCTTCCCTGCGGGTTATGTGAGCCAAGGAGACTATGGTGTTGGTAATAGTGGTTCCTATGTTAGCTCCCATTATAATGGGGATAGCATGGCGGATGTTTAAGACCCCCCCTGCAACCATTCCCACCACAGTGGAAGTGGTGGTGGAAGAGCTCTGAACTATGGAAGTGGAAAGAATTCCGATAACGAGACCCACCAGAGGGTTGGAAGTTACCCTAAACAGGCTTTTGGCAAAGCCCTTCCCCAGGAATTTAAACCCTTCTCCTATAAGTTCCACAGACACGAAGAAAATGTACAGAAGGATCAGGAGAAGTATAAGATCAATTATCCAGGAGCGATTCTTTTCGTCAGCCATGAGGGGTAAATTTACATAAAATTTCCCCTGGTGTCAAATTCTTATGTATTTGAGAAATTTTCGGGACAGGTCCGAAATAAAAAATCATTACCTAATCCATGGGAGAATTTCACTTCTTATATGGCAGCTCTATATGGCAGCTCTGGTTCTCCCTCCAGCCATAGTCAACTATGGAATGATAGGAGGCGGTGGGAAGGGCAGAATAATCACTCCCGTGCTGCTTCCCAGCTTCGGCCTGTTTGGACCCAGCCTTTTAGCGGGTGGGCAATGGATTTCTCCTTTACGAGGCTGAACAACGGGCGAAGGGTGAAGGTCCTGGTTGTCATGGAGATGCTTCCCCGGGATTCTTCCACTAAGAAAGGTAACATTCTGCCTTGGGCTACAAGGCCCCTGCTGAATTTCACAAACAATGGAGCTTAACCTATGTGTATACTTAAACATATAAATTTTCCAAAAAATGGGGACACATCATCCCAACAATATTTTACCTCCATCACTCTTTTCTTATAGATAATTCTGACCGGCGCCTATAATGCATTACCTCCAATTACATGTATTGGAAGTCAAATGCAAGTATTGACAGCATTCTTTTTTGGAGTAAAATAGAAGGCTAAACATTCAAACAAACATTTGAATATATTTGAATATAGGAGGAACGCTTATGTTTGAGATGCTATTTTCCCCTATAAAAATCGGGAAGTTGGAACTCAGGAACAGGATAATATTCCCGCCCATATCCACAAATTTCGCCGACGAGACCGGTCATGTAACTGACAGGATGATATACCATTACGAAAAAAGGGCTGAGGGCGGAGCCGGACTTATTATCGTGGAAAACATCTGTTTTGATTTCCCTGCAGGCCGCCATGGAGCCTATCAGCCGAGAATTGACCATCCCAAGTTCATAAAGGGATTCAAAAGACTGGCAGATGCGGTTCACAGGTTTGGAGCGAAGATTTCCGGGGAACTCACCCATTCGGGGATGTTTGCTGACCTGAGGTTTAACGGAGGATTGGCTCCCATGGGGCCATCAAGGGTTCCTCTAAGAAAAGATAGGGGATTCGTGCGGGAAATGTCTGAGGAGGATATAAAACTCATAGTGGAAAAAACATCCAATGCAGCCCTTTATCTCAGGGAGGCGGGCTTTGACAGCGTGGAAATTCAGGGGGCCCACGGGCTTCTTGTAAACCAGTTTCTCTCTCCTCTCACCAACAAAAGAAAGGACGGATACGGAGGGAGCATAGAAAACAGGTCCAGAATTGCCAGGGAAATAATTGAGGCCATTAGGAAAAAAGCAGGGGAAGATTTTCCTGTTACCATTAGGCTGGCGGTCCACGAATTTGTCCAGGGGGGCATTGACCTTCAAAGGGACGGTAAGGAATTGGCGAGGCTTATGGAAGAATACGGCTACGCTATGGTCCAGGCTGATCTTGGACTTGGCGATAAGGAAAAAAGGCTTGAGCCAATAATGTATGAGGAAGCCTGGAGGAGTTATATGGCCGAGGAAATAAGGAAACATGTGAATATACCCGTGGCAGCGGTGGGAATGATACGGAATCCTGAAACAGCCGAGAACCTTCTCCGGGAGGGAAAAGCAGACCTGGTGGTTCTGGGAAGAACCCTAATAGCGGACCCTTATTGGCCGGAAAAGGCCCAAAAGGGTAAAGTCTTCCTTATAAGAAGGTGCATCGGGTGCAACGAATGCGTCAGGGCAAGACACGACGAGGATGTTCCTCTAAGATGCGCCACAAATCCAGAGGTAGGATTAACCTATGAGGAGACTCTTATCAGGGAAACATTAAACCCGAAAAAAATTATGGTGATAGGAGCAGGCCCTGCTGGAGCCGAAGCAGCCAGAATACTGGGTTTAAGGGGACACAGGGTGGTTCTTTACGAAAGGGAAAATAGAATTGGAGGAGCCCTCAGAATAGCAGCGATTCCCCCGGGAAAATCCAAAATCCTCTGGCTCGTGGAATACTACGAAAACATACTGAGGAAAATCCCTAATGTAGAAATAAAATTAGGCATCAGCGTAAACAGGAAAATCCTGCAGGAAGAATCCCCGGATTTCGTAGTGGTGGCCACCGGTTCCGTTCCCATATTTATAAGCACAGGCTGCAGGAACACCTTCCGTTATACAGATATTCTTGAAGGGAAGGTTGAATTAAGAGGACAAGATGTAATTGTTGGAGGTGGAGGCCTTGTGGGCTGCGAAACCGCCCTTTATCTTGCCAGTCTGGGAAACAGGGTTACGGTTCTGGAAATGCTCCCCGACATCGCCACAGAGATGGAAACCCTTTCAAGAAAGGCCCTAAAAAGGGAACTGAGGGAGAAAGGGGTTAAGGTATTCACCAGAAGAAGGATAAAGCGTATGGAAAACAAACGGGTCTATGTGGAGAACATAGAGACCGAGGAGGAAGAGGTCTTTTACGGAAAACTCGTGGTGGCCTTCGGGGCAAAGCCTAACAACGCCATAGTTAGCATAATAGAAGAGATGGAAATACCCTATGAGGTTATCGGGGATGCAAAGGCCGTGCGAAAAATCGCAGACGCAGTAAGCGAAGGCTACAGGTTGGGAATGTCTGTATGAAGTCCGAGAATTTATCTATCATCGCCGGAAGCTTCTCAGCCCTTTCAGACCCCGTCCGTCTCAGAATCCTTATTGAAATCCTCAGGTAAGAAAAATGCGTTGGTAAAATAGCCCGGGAATTAAACCTGCCCCTGGCCAATGTTTCTCATCATCTCAGACTCCTGGAAAAAGAGGGCATGGTAAGGAAGAAAAGATACGGAAAATTTATAAGATACCGGGCAAAGCCAGAGGAGCTGGAAAAAATTTGTCAGTTTCTGAAGTTGGTGCTTGGTCAGATTCGGGAAAACAGAACTGATTAGAAAACCTCAAGTTCCGGGGCAATCATACATGCTTTTCGTTTTTCGGGACAGGTCCGATTTGCTATAATTCCCCCATGAGTCGCATCGCCAGAGCCTACATCAAAACCTCCTCCCTCTCCTACTACCACCTCATCTCCCACATCCAGGACGAACTCCCCATGCTCACCCCA
>JALXBI010000047.1 GCA_026991555.1 Candidatus Aminicenantota bacterium | reverse complement strand
AGGTAGGGCAGTTCGTCGGCGAGGTGGGTGAAGATGTGGTAGTGGGCGGAGGGGAATTTGATGTATGTGCGGGCGACTCTGGCCATGGGGAAATTATACCAGAAAAGGGTCTGTCCCTAAAAATAAGTTTGATAAATTCCGTCCGCAGAAATATAATTCCTGTGTAAAAAAAGAAATTATAAGGAGGGGTCATGGATTATACACCCTATTTTTCCAAGAACGCCCTTAGGATGAAAAGGTCCGAGATAAGGGAACTGCTTAAACTGGTAAATCAACCGGATATGATTTCCTTCGCCGGCGGGCTTCCTGCTCCCGATGTTTTTCCCGTGGAGGAACTCCGGGAAATCGTTGACGAGGTTTTAAAGGAGGAAGGCAGAAAAGCCCTTCAATATAGTCCCACCGAAGGGGACCCCAGGCTCAAGGAGGAACTGATAAAACTCATGGCCAAGGAGGGAATTTCAGCCAGGCCAGAAAATATTCTCATAGTAACCGCTTCCCAGCAGGGCCTGGACCTTCTGGGCAAAATATTCATAGACAGGAAGGACACCGTAATAATGGAATCTCCCTCCTATGTAGGAGCTATTCAGGCCTTTAATTCCTACAGCGCCAATATGGAGACCGTGGATTGCGACGACGATGGCATGATTCCTGAAGCCTTAGAGGACAAGCTCCGTTTCCTCTTTGAAAAGGGAATAAAACCCAAGTTCATATATCTAATCCCCGACTTCCAGAACCCATCGGGGGTCACCCTATCCGGGGAGCGCAGGCAGCAAATCCTGGAGATTGCGGAAAAATACAAGATGATAGTGGTAGAGGATACCCCATACCGTCAGCTCAGGTTTGAGGGGAAGCCAGAGCCACCTCTGAAATCCTTAGACAAAAACGGGAGAGTAATTTCCCTTTTTACCTTCTCCAAGATATTCCTCCCCGGGTTCCGTCTGGGCTGGATAGTGGCTCCGGAGAAAATAATTGAGAAATTGGTAATGGCAAAGCAATCAGCGGATCTTTGCACTTCTGCCTTTGTTCAGGCCATTACCTACAGGTACCTGAAGAGGGGTCTTCTGGAACCGCAAATAAAGAAAATAGTAAAGGAATACCGGGAAAAGAGGGACCTCATGCTCAACATGTTCGAAAAATACATGCCCAAACTCAACGGGCTGAAGTGGACCAAACCCAAGGGTGGGCTTTTCCTCTGGGTTACTCTTCCGCCATATATGAATTCCAGGGAGCTTTTCGTAAGGGCAGTGGAGAAGAAGGTTGCCTTTGTGGTGGGTTCGGCCTTCCATCCCCACGAGAAATGCGAAAATTCCTTCAGGGTCAATTTCTCCTATTCTTCACCGAAAGAGATAGAGGAAGGAGCAAAAAGGCTCGCCAGGGCCATAGAGGAATACGAGGCAGAGATAAAGAGAAAGGAGTTTACAGTTATTACACCCTGAATCTGTTATACTAAAGGGAATGAACCCACTGCTCATTTTTCTACAATTGGTTGTGGTCCTGCTGGCCGTAGTAATTCACGAAACTTCCCACGGTTATGCAGCCTGGCTCTTAGGGGACCCCACAGCCAAACTCAGCGGCCGCCTTACCCTGAATCCCATTCACCATATTGACCCAATTGGAACGGTAATTCTCCCCCTTTTTCTTGCCCTGATGCACATGCCCCTTTTTGGCTGGGCAAAACCGGTCCCGGTAAATCCCTCCCACTTCAGGGACTGGAGAAAGGGGATGATGCTGGTGGCCATTGCAGGGCCCGGCTCAAACATAGCCCTGGGCACGCTCTCAGGACTTCTTCTCTTCCTCATGAAGAAAATATCCCCGGCGGCCAATTTCTTCGCCATGAGGTTCCTCACCCAGGGAGGAAGCCTCCCTCTCATTTCCCTTGTTTCTCTCCTCCTGATCTATTCCTTCCTCATAAATTTCTTCCTGGCCCTCTTCAACCTGATCCCCATCCCTCCCTTAGACGGAAGCAGAGTTCTGGCCTGGATTATCCCCCGCAGGTGGCTGCCTGAATACTATCGCCTTGAAAGATACGGCATTTTAATACTTTTCGTCTTTATATACCTGGATTCTTACATAGGGATATTGAACGCTCTGGCTTCTCCCATATACTACGCTCTTACAAAAATTGCCTTTTAAAGGGGGTAAGATGAAAAGGGTTCTAAGTGGAATGAGACCCACGGGAAAGCTTCACTTAGGCCACTGGGTGGGTGCCCTGGAAAACTGGGTAAAACTGCAGGAAAAATACGAAAGTTTCTTCGTGATCGTGGATTGGCACGCCCTGACCACCGATTACGAAAATCCTTCCCGGATAAGGGAAAATATCCTGGAAATAGCCGCTGACTGGATGGCTGCAGGGATAGACCCGGAAAAATCCACAGTTTTTCTCCAGAGCTTAGTCAAACAGCACGCGGAGCTCCACCTTCTCCTTTCCATGATAACCCCCTTGGGATGGCTGCTGAGGGTTCCCACCTATAAGGAACAGATGAGGCAGCTTTCTGACCGTGACCTTCACACCTACGGTTTTCTGGGCTATCCCGTTCTTCAGACCGCTGACATAATCGTTTACAAGGCAGAACTGGTTCCTGTGGGAGAGGACCAGAAATACCACATTGAACTGGCCAGGGAGATAGTAAGGAGGTTTAACCACCTCTATGGGGAGGTCTTCCCAGAACCCAAGGAAATCCTGACTCCTGTGCCAAAAATCCTGGGCACCGACGGGAGAAAGATGAGCAAAAGTTACGGAAACGCCATATTCATGGACGACCCCCCAGAGGTTTTGAAGAAGAAAATCTTCCCCATGGTGACGGACACCAGGAGAAAAAGGAGAAGCGACCCAGGCAAACCTGAGGATTGCCCAGTATGGACCCTTCATAAGGCCTTCACCCCTGAAGAAAAGAGAAAGGAGCTTTATCAGGGCTGCACTACCGCCTCCATCGGGTGTCTTGATTGTAAAAGGGTTTTAGTGGAGGAGCTTTCCGAAAAATTCGCCGGATTCAGGGAGAAGAAAAACCAGCTCATGAGCAAAAAGGAAAAGATAAAGGAAATACTAATAGAGGGCTCAAAAAGAGCGAGACAGGTGGCAGAGCAAACCTTAGAGGAAGTCAGGGAGGTTATGGGGGTTGGAATTAAGGTTTGATGGTTTTCAAGGAAGCATAGAAACCCTTTACGAATTGGTAAGAAGAAGCATAATTGAAATAAAAAGGGTATCCCTCCTTTACATAGTGGGAAAAATAATAGAATATCTTCGCAGCCCGGAGGCGGACATAAACAAGGCTGCCCACTACCTTTACCTCCTTTCCCTGATGGCCCTAATAAAGCTTTCCCTTCTTCTCCCCTCTGAGCAGCCGCTTCCCCAGGAGGAATCCGACCCTATGCCCTACGAGCCACCTCCCTGGCTCAGCAGGTGGAGACAAAAGCTGGAAGGGCTCCAGGAGGCCCGATGGAGGATTCTGCATCACCGAAAGGACGCCATCCCTGCGAGGGAAGGAGTAGAGGGAGATATAGAGGAGTTTTTTGAAGCCTATTTTTCAATCCTGAGAAGGGAAGCGGCAAGGAAAACCTTAGAGAAAACCGTGGGAAGAAAGGATTTTTTAGGGCTCATGGATAGGATAAGGAAGACTATAGAGGAAAGGGGAAAGCTCTCCCTCAGGGATCTTATTCGGCTCTGCGAGGACGGGGAGGAGGCGGTTTTTTCTTTCTTCTACCTTCTGGAGCTCCTTCGCCAGGGACAGGTCATAGCAATTCAGGAGATTCCCTTTTCTGAAATACATATATGGACCAGGGAGGCCTTTGAAAATGAAGCCCTCAAAGCTTAAAGCGGTCTTAGAAGCCTATCTTTTTTTCAGTGAAAAACCTCTCTCTGTAAAAGAAGCATCCGAAAAACTCGGAGTTTCAAAGGAAGATATTGAGGAGGCCCTGAGGCAGATGGATGAGGAATTAAAAGGAGAAGAAAGGGGAATATTTTTAGAGAGGGTGGCCGGGGGCTATGTCCTCTCCACCAAGCCTGAGGTTTACCAGGAGCTTTCTAAGCTCGGCCCGCTCAGAAGGAGAAAGCTTTCCAGGGCAGCCCTGGAGACCCTGGCAATAATTGCCAGAAACCAGCCCATAACTCTGCCTGAGATAAATTCCATAAGGGGAAGGGATTCCACGGTGCCCCTTCAAACCTTAGTGTCCCGGGGGCTGGTGAAGGCGGTGGGAAGGAGAAGGGGGCTTCCAGGAAGACCTTTTCTTTATGCCACCACCGAGGAATTCCTTAAGGTTTTCGGACTAAATTCCTTGAAGGAACTGGATATCGATGAAACTGGTTGATTTCCTTCAGGCTGCCGGGGTGGCACCTAAAAAGGAAGCGGCCCAGATTATAAAGGAAGGCTCTGTGGTGGTGGACGGGGAGGTGGTTCTTGATCCTGGAAGGGAAATTGACCCTCTTCGCTCCAAGGTTTACTTTGCCAATCTCAGGGTAAAACTCCCCCGAAAACCCCTTATCTACGCAGCATACAAACCCAAGGATTATAACAGCTCTTTCATGGCCAAGGACGGAATATACCCCTTTTTCAAAAAACTGGCCTTCAGGGTTTACCCCGACGCCCTTCTTCCCAAATTCGCCTCAGGCCTTATACTCCTCCACAACCAGCCCTGGCTATCTAAGGCCTTAGCCAAGGTAGACCTCCCTTCCCTTTACAGGGTAAAACTCAGGGGAAACTGGGGAGCCAAGCACAGGGAAAAACTCCTCTCTGGCATGAGGATAGAGGGGAAATTCCTTAAATTGGAAAGGATTCTCAGCGAGAAGAAGAGAGGAGACAGGGTATCCCTTCTTCTGGAATTCACCCACAGGTTCCCCTCACTGCTGAAGCTTATGTTTCTCAGGAGGGAGCTTTCGGTAATGGCTATGACCCGAATAAGCTTGGGCCCGATTAAACTTGGAAAACTTAAAGGAGGGGAAGCGAGGCTCCTTAGCCAGGAGGAGATGGAAGCCCTGAAGGAGGAGCTCCGAAAAAGGGGCTGGAAAACCAGGGAAAATGCCTTATAATATATAAGGAAGGGGGCGATTGGATTCGACAGGGGTGCAGCGGCTGCAGGGCTGCATGCCGAGGTGGCCGTCAACCTCGTAAAACAGGCGGCACAAAAATAAGTGCGAACGATTTCGCTCTCGCTGCCTAAGTGAGGCAGCCGTCTGCTGGCATCCTTCCCTGCGGGAGCCAGCAGGCGACAAAGAGCAGGGTGGTTCCGGGAACCTTCCCCCGATTCCCGGAACGAGATGAAGGGGGATAGTCCTTCCGAGCCCTGCCCCTTCGGGCGAGGAAGGGCGAATGAGAAAAGAAGGGGCTAAGCATGTAGAGGCTCTGGGGTCGCCACCTCTGGACGCGGGTTCAAATCCCGCCGCCTCCATTTTTTTTATGTTAAAATTAGAGGCGATGAAGAAAGCTTTTTTATTTCTGGCACTGGCTTTTCTTCTGCTTCCCCAGCAGCTTAAAACCCGATGGACTGACCACGGGGAATTCTCCCGTTTCGTAATAGAAGCTTCTTCCCCCATAGATTACGATGTTAAGGACTCGGGAGAATTTTACTTAAGTATATTATTAAAGGGAAGTTTTTCCCTTCAGCCCATTCCCTCCATGGATAGCAAGCTCCTCTCCTCACTTCAGGTAAACGAAACCCCTGAAGGCATCCTCCTAACCCTGAGGTTCAAGAAATCATCCCTCTGGAAACTGTTTGAGTTAGAAGATCCCTTCAGAATAGTGGTGGATGTCAGGGAAAGACCCCAGGGAAAGGTGAGAAAATTCGCTCTCAGGACCATTGTTCTTGATCCGGGCCACGGGGGACAGGAGGACGGTGCAGTGGGAAGGGGAGGGACAAAGGAAAAGGACCTGGCACTGACTTTCTGCAAGGAGCTGAAAAAGCTCTTAGAATCCAGCTTAGGCGTTAGGGTAATTTTGACCCGTAAGGACGATTCCTTTGTTGGCCTGGACGAGAGAACCGCTATAGCTAACAATGCCAAGGCGGATATGTTTATCAGCATACACTTCAACTACAGCGATGACCCTACGGTCAAGGGGCCCGAGACATATTTTCTGAGCTCCACGGCCACTGACCGGCAAAGCCGACTTCTGGCTTACAAGGAGAACATGGGAGAATTTTCCTCTGCCCCCAATTCTGATATAGGACTGATTCTCTGGGACATGGCCCAGAGCCAGTATCTCTATCAGTCCAGCAAGCTGGCAGAGGCTATCCAGAGGGAACTGGCCTCGGAAATAGGGGTTACCAACAGGGGTGTAAAACAAGCACCCTTTGCGGTTCTTATGGGGGCCACCATGCCCGCCATTTTAGTGGAAGTGGACTTCATATCCAATCCCACCGAGGAAAAATTACTGCTCACCCCCGAATACCGCAAGAGACTTGAACAGGCCATTTTACGGGGCATAAAAAACTACATGGCAGGACTGCGCTGATGAAGAAGGCAATTATTTTCGCACTCCTCATAATTGCCCTGGGTTTTTTAATTTCCCTTGGCATTTACCTGTCTTCCAGAAAACCATCTCCTGCCCCCAGTCCGGAAAAAGCACCACAGGAGGCGATGGAGAAGAAAAACCAGGAGGAAGGAGTTCCCAAGGAAGAGGTGGTTCTCTTTTTCCCCACCATGGAGGGTTATCTCCTGAAAGAAACCCGAGAAATAGAAAAACTGGACGCCCCGGAAATGAAGGCCATGGCCTTACTTTCCCAGCTAAAAAATCCTCCTTCCGGAGCCTTCTCCCCTTTTCCTCCCGGAGGAGATATCCGGAGGGTTTTTCTCCTGGGCAAGGAAGCGGTGGTTGACCTTGATCTCCCCTCCGAAGGCTACGGAACACAATACGAACTCTTAACCATATATTCCATCGTGGATTCCCTCACCTACAATATGGATGTCGAAAAAGTGAAACTGGTGCTGGGTGGAATGGAAAGGAAAACCCTTTTCGGCCATATAAGTCTCAAATACGCCTTCTTTCAGGACCTGAGCTATGCAGGAAAGTGAAAGACCCATAGGTATTTTTGATTCAGGAATAGGTGGGCTGACAGTTTACAGGGCTTTAAAAAAACTTCTTCCTAAGGAGAAATTCGTATACCTGGGAGATACCGCAAGGCTTCCCTATGGCACAAAATCCCCCAGGACAATAATCCGCTTCTCCCTGGAAAACGCAGAATTCCTCATGAAATTCGATATTAAGGCTTTAGTGGTGGCCTGCAACACATCGTCGTCGGTGGCCTTAGATGAACTTAAAAGAAGATATTCTCAATTGGTGATCATAGGGGTTATAGAACCCAGCGCAAGGATGGCCTTAAAATTAAGCCCTCGGAAAAAAATTGGGGTCATAGGCACGGAGGCTACCATAAGAAGCGGAAAATACCAGAAATTTCTCAGGGAAAGGGGAGCTGAGGTTCTATCAAAGCCCTGTCCTCTTTTCGTGCCCTTAGTGGAGGAGGGATGGATTGACCATCCTGTAACCATGATGGTGGCTGAAGAATACCTAAGGGAATTCAGAAACAGGGTGGATACCCTCATACTGGGCTGCACCCATTATCCAGTTATTAAGAAGGCCATTTCCCGCGCAGTGGGAGAGGACAAAATCCTGGTGGAATCGGGACAGGCGGTGGGATTGGAATTAAAGGAAATACTGGCCTCCAGGGGATTGTTAAGCCGTCAAACTCAGGGAGAAGACCTGTTTTTCGTTACCGATTATCTGCAGAAATTCGAGAGGGTAGCTTCCCTTTTCCTGGGAAGGAAGGTGAACATTGAGGAGAGAAAATTTTCGTTGTGTTAAAATTTTAAGGAAAGGAGGTAAGTAATGAGAAAACTGCGTCTGGCTTTAATAATACTGGTGGCTGTACTGGTGGGAATTTCCATAGGGATTAAGGCATCCCATAAAAATACCGCTCCTTCTAACCCTTCACCTGTAGCCCTGGCTGATCCGGAAATTCCCTTTAATCAGATTTTCGTGAAGGTCGCCGAGAAGGTCAAGCCTGCGGTGGTAAGGGTGGAAACAGAAGCAGTGGTTGAATATACATCACCCTTCAACGATTTCTTCTCCGATCCCTTCTTCCGTTGGTTCTTTGGGGAAAATCCTCCAGCCCCCAAAAGGAAGGAGATTTTAAAGGGTTTGGGTTCAGGTTTCATGATTTCCCCGGACGGATACATAGTAACAAATAACCATGTCATAGAGGGAGCCAAGAAGGTTACCGTAAAATTAATGGACGGAAGGGAATTTAAGGCGAAGATCGTGGGAGCGGACAAAAAATCCGATCTTGCCCTCCTTAAAATAGATGCTAAGGGACTCCCCTACCTTAAATGGGGTGACTCCTCAAAGATAAAGGTGGGAGAATGGGTCCTTGCCATAGGAAACCCCCTTGGTCTTGATTATACGGTCACAGCCGGAATCATATCCGCCAAGGGAAGACAGCTCCCCCTTTCTGAATACGAAGATTTTATCCAGACCGATGCTGCCATAAACAGGGGAAATAGCGGGGGGCCCCTAGTGGATCTCAGGGGAGAGGTTATCGGGGTAAATTCCGCCATTGAAACCCACACTGGCGGGTTCATGGGTCTGGGTTTTGCCATACCGTCCAACCTGGCCAAAAGGGTTATCAAAGACCTCAAAGAAAAGGGTAAAGTCATAAGACCGTTCCTGGGAGTGCAGATGCAGGCTTTAACCGATGACATGGCTAAAGCTCTGGGCCTTAAACCCGGCACTAAGGGAGCGATAATCACCAATGTTTTAAAGGACTCCCCTGCAGAAAAGGCTGGACTTAAAAGATACGATGTGGTGATAGGGGTAGGCGGAAAGAAGGTTAAAAATCCCCTGGATTTAAAGATAGCCATCATGGCTCATTCCCCGGGAGAAAAAATAACCTTAAAGGTTATAAGGAACGGAAAGGAAATAGAAGTTCCTGTTGTCCTGGGCAGCGAAACTCAGGCACCCTCCTTCTTTGCCGGGGGAAACCCTCTGGGAATTGAGGCTGCTCCCCTCACAGGAAGGGCGAAAAAGTTCTATCCCTACGGAGTGCAGGTTGCCAAGGTATTGCCTGGGACTCCGGCCCAGAGAGCAGGCATACAGCCAGGGGATGTAATACTTGAAGTAAACAGGCAGCCCATCCACTCTGTAGCCGAGTTTAACGCCATCGTCTCCAGATTAAAGAAGGGAGACATTGTTCTTCTTACCGTAGCGAGGGGTGAGGGAACCTTCTTTATAACCCTGAGGATTGAATAGATGAAGTTTTTCAAAGCCCAGGCCCTGGGAAACGATTTCTTAATCGTTGAAAGGGCAGAGGTTGATAAGAACGACCCTCATGCCCTGGCAAAAACCCTTTGCCACAGGCATTTCGGGGCAGGAAGTGACGGGTTAATAATCCTGTCCAGAGAGGGGGAAATTTTCTCCTTCAGGGTATTCAATGCGGATGGCTCCGAGGCGGAGATTTCCGGAAACGGCCTGAGGTGCGCCGCTGCCTATATATACTTTCTGGGTTATGAAGGGGAATTTGTGGAATTTGAGACCTTAGCGGGCAGGAGAAAAGCCTGGCTTATTGAGAGGGATGGCAACAGATTTGTATTTAAAGTTTCCATGGGAATTGCGAAGCTTTCCTCTAAGGAAATACCCTTTGATGACGGAACCCCCAGGGAGAAAATAGTGGATTATCCCCTTTATATAGGAAACAGGACCTATCCTATAACCGTGGTTTCTGTGGGAAATCCCCATAGCGTCCTTTTCTTTGAAAATCTCCCATCCTCCCTTGAATGGAAGGAACTGGGTAAGGAAATTGAGGAACATCCCTTCTTCCCGGAGCGCACCAATGTGGAATTTGTCAAGGTAATAAACCCGTCCACAATACAGGTTCTTTTCTGGGAAAGAGGGGTAGGAGAGACCTATTCCTCAGGAAGCGGTTCGTGCGCCTCAGCATACGCGGCCTACATAAAAGGTCTTGTAGGGCCAAAAGTTAAAGTTAAGACTCCCGCAGGAGATGTAATGGTGGAAATAGAGGAGGGGGAAATAAAAATGACCGGTCCAGCCGAAGTGGTTTTCCGCGGAGAATGGCTCAGCAGGTAATATCGCTCAAGAAAAACCTGAACATACCAAACCTTCTAACTGTTCTAAGAATTTTTCTGGTTCCCATTATAGTTGCCATACTGCTGGTGGAATTTGAAGGCAGGGCATTCTTAGCCCTGGGACTTTTTCTCCTGGCTTCCCTGACGGACTTCATTGACGGTTACCTGGCCAGAAGGAAAAACCAGATAACACCCTTGGGGATTCTACTTGACCCCATCGCCGATAAACTTCTCATTTCTTCCTCCTTTATATCCCTGGTAGCCCTGAGTCTGGCCCCGGCCTGGGCAGTGATAATCCTGGTGGGAAGGGAAATAGGGGTTACCGGCCTCAGGGCCATTGCCGCAGGGGAAGGGATGATAATACCAGCCTCCTCCCTGGGTAAAACTAAAATGCTTCTGGAGGTCATCTCAATAATTTTGCTAATTTTAAGCATTAGATATAATAGGTTATCTACGGCAGGTGCTCTGTTCCTTTACCTGGCCGTGGTTTTTTCGCTGTATTCTGCAGGAGAATATATAATTAAATTCGTTAAATATTTTAATAATCAAGGAGGAATGAAAAATGGCAAAGGAAAAAATTAAAGTCGCCATAGCAGGTGTTGGCAACTGCGCCAGTTCTTTAATCCAGGGAATTTATTATTACGGGGAAACCAATGATACCGTTGGATTAATGCATCCTGATCTTGGAGGATACGGCCCCGGAGATATAGAAATAGTTGCTGCTTTTGACGTGGATGAGAGAAAGGTAGGGAAACCTTTAGAAGAAGCGATTTTCGCCCCTCCTAATTGCACCATGGTGTTCTGGGATAAGATTCCCAAAACCGGTGTGGTGGTGAAAATGGGGCCGATTTTTGACGGAATTTCCCCTCACATGATGGAATATCCCGAGGAAATCTCATTTAGACCCGCGAAACAGGAGCCTGTTGATGTTGTGGAGGAACTCAAAAAATCAGGGGCAGAGGTGCTGGTAAATTATATGCCCGTGGGCTCGGAACAGGCAGCGAGGTTTTACGCAGAGGCAGCTTTGGAGGCCGGAGTAGCCTTTATAAACGCCATGCCCACCTTTATAGTCTCCGATTCCCAGTGGGCGAAAAAATTTGAAGAAAAGGGCATACCGGCCATAGGTGACGATGTTAAAAGCCAGGTGGGAGCAACCATCGTCCACAGGGTTCTTACCAAACTTTTTGAGGACCGGGGAGTTAAAATAACCAGAACCTACCAGACGAATTTCGGAGGCAATACAGACTTCCTTAACATGCTGGAGAGGAAACGGCTGGCCACTAAGAGGGTCTCTAAAACAGAAGCAGTAAGGTCCATGATGAAGGATAAATTGGACGATTACCATATTTATGTAGGTCCTTCGGATTTTATCCCCTGGCTCAAGGACAACAAGATTTGCTACATAAGAATGGAAGGGGAAGGCTTCGGACACCATCCCATAATAATTGACCTTAAACTTTCGGTGGAAGATTCCCCGAATAGTGGAGGGATAATAATCGATGCCATAAGAGCAGCAAAAATAGCTCTGGAGAGGGGAGTGGCAGGTCCCCTGCTTTCCATTTCAGCTTACACTATGAAGCATCCTCCGGTTCAATACACAGACTGGGAAGCGAGAAAAATGGTGGAAGAATTCATAAGAGGCGAAAGAGAACGGTAGGCAATATTTTGCCATGGCCAACCTCTCGTTCTATAATAGATTCAGAAGGGAGGCTTTATGATAATTACATGTCCTAAATGTGGTAAAAAATACAAGTTTGACGAGAGGAAATTCGCACCTGATGAAAAATCCAAGAAAGTACGGTGCAAAAATTGTGGAACAGTTTTCGAAATCTTAAATCCATTTTACGAAGAAGCCACTGCGGATAACCTGGAGGAGAAGGTAACGGACACAGTAAGCAGACAGCGACCAGAGGTTCAGGAAGAGGAAGGGGAAAGAACCACCAGGGAAAAATTGATTCAGGAAGGCGAGGAGCCCTATCTTCCGGAGGATAAGGAGTATGTGCTCTACATAACCCGTGGGGCAAAACAGGGCTTTAAGTATAAAATAGAAAAACCGGTGGTGGTTCTCGGAAGGTTCAATGTGGATCTGATAATTCCAGACAGGCAGGTTTCGAGAAAACACGCAGCCATAGAAGTTTATGGGGATAAGGTGATCATCAGGGACCTTCAGAGCACCAACGGCACCTTCGTCAATGGGGAAAGGGTTTTTTATGCTGAGCTGGAGGACCAGAGTGAAATTCAGGTGGGGGAAACCTTCCTCCTTTTTCTGAAACTTCCCAAAAACCCGGATAATTTCTTCTAAGGGATTGAAGAGATTAAAACTTCTCCTCCCGTCTGCGGTAGCTTCTTTATGGGCGGGGTTTACGGTGGGAGCCATACTGAGGATTGTAAACCTCATACCCTCTATAAGAACCGGGCTTCTGGCAGTAATAATTTCCTATTTCTTCCTCTTCCTTATATTCCTCTTTCCCCTGGGCTTTTTCGTAAATCTAATCACCGGCTCAGAACCCATGCTTCTAAATTCCAGATATCTTACCGGGGAAATTTTCACGGTTTCCCTCTCATTAGCTTTGGCCCTATATCTTAACTCCAATTATATGAGAAATCTCCTTCCGCAAATAGCTTATTACAACTTCGTGGCCCTGGGACTTGCTCTGGCCGTTATAGCCCTGTTAAGTCTATCCCTGCTCTCCAGGAAAAGCAGGGTCCTCTTTGTCCTGTTCACCCTGCTCGTCTTCTCCGCCACCGGAGTTTTCTTTACCACATCCCTAAGAGAAAAAAACTCCTCCCCTACATCGATTCCCTCTGCCTACGGATTGGCAGAAGGAAGAAAGGTTATAGTTCTTTATATGGAAGGACTTTCCCTCAAAGACCTGTTGAGCTCCCCCAGGGAATTGCCCAATTTCTCATACCTTATAAACAAGGGTGCCTGGGGAAAGGTCAATTCTCCGGTTCCATGCCTTTCTGAAATAACCTTTTATTCCTTTCTGCGGGGAATGAAACCCTCCCGGAGTGGGTATTTTTCCTCTAAGGTATATTCCTTCCTCGGGAAGGGGAATTTCAGGCTCTTTCCCAGATGGCTTTTCTTCCAGATGATGAAAAAGCTGGGGGTAATAAAACTAAAAAGAACCATACCCATGCCCGATAACGGCATTGTGGATGTGGTTAAAAACTACAGGGGAAAGGCAGACATAGTGAGGGGCTCAAACAAAATTGAAAACCGGGACACTGTAGCAGCCCTTTTTCCTGAAGCCAGGCCCGGCACCTGGCAATACTCTACCCTTTTAGAGGCGGTTTCCACAGACAGCGCAGCAGCGGAAAAAGCCTTAAAAATGGCGAAAAAAAATGATTTCCTGGTAGTCAGAATGGAGGGTTTGAAGTTAATTAAAACCAGGTTCCTGAAATACACCTCCGATTATTTTCCCTTCGTTTCCCCTGCAGAACTTGAAAAATTCATGGGGGTGCCGGGTAAATACATTCTGTTTTATGACCACATCCTGGGAAGATTCCTTACCCAGCTCCCACCAGATGCTTTCCTTCTGGTGGTCTCGCCTTTCTCAGTAGAACCTGTAGCTCCCTGGAGGTTCTATCTGGAAGGACTTTTCGGAGATAAGCTTACCTGTGGAGATTTCCTGGACTGTCCGCAGGGAGCGTACATAGCCTTTTCCCCCTGGACTAATAGTACCAGCGCCCAAGTGTCCCTGCTGGATTTCGCACCTACCCTGGCCTATTACATGGGCCTTCCTGTGGAGAAGGAGTCCCAGGGTAGGGTGCTTACCGAATGGTTCAAGAAGGAGTTTTTCATTGAGAACCCAATACTCTTCATCCACTCTTACGGAGGAATGCTTAGAAAGGGCAGGTGAGGCCCTGATCCCATGGTTCCAAAAGGGAGAGGAGGTTTTAGACCTGGAAGCATATCCCCTTAAAAAGCTGGCCAAGGAAGTGGCCGAGCTTTCCACCGCTCTGATAAAGGGGAAAAGGGGGGATTACATGGGAAAATACCTGAGGGCCTATTTTTCCTACTTCTTTCCCCAGGGCTTTCTCAAAACCTATTTTGTTCTCTGCGAAATGAGAAAAATCCTGGACCTTTCCTGGGAAGAAAATTTCAAAATAAACGATTTCGGAACCGGACCAGGGGCTTCCCTGCTGGCCGCAAAGGAAGTTTTTTCGGATCTTAACCCGAGCCTTTTGGGAATTGAAAAAAACAAAAAGGCCCTGGAACTGGCCGGGATGCTTTCAGGAGAAAGGATACTCTGGGGGGATTTTTCAAAAATGACGCTTCAGGGGGAAATAGCCCTTCTGGTATCCTCCCTATCTGAGCTGCGATTTCCCCTTAAAACTGCCGCAAAATTATGGAAAAACCACCGCTGCCTGGTGGTAATAGAACCGGGATGGGCCCAGGGCTATTCCCTTATAATGAACTTAGCTAAAAGGCTCGGCCCTCCCCTTCTTCCCTGCGGCGGCCACCGGTGCAAACTTGGGGAAGGTGACTGGTGCCACGCTGCCCTACCCTTTTCCCTTCCCCCTCTAACCCTGAGGCTCAATTCCCTGTTACGGCACAAGTTAAAATACCTTAAATTCACCTATGGGGTCTTCTGCAAAAATGCCAAACTTAAGACCTGGGGGATCAGACTGCGAAGTCCATTGATAAAGGAAAAGGGGAAAACTTATTTTCTCGCATGCTGGAAAGGAAAGCCCATAAGAATAGAACAGAGGGGAAAGGCGAAGGGAGGGTTTCTCAGGGCCAATTGCTGCGATATAGTTGAATTTGAAGGAGAGGAGATTTCCCCGGCGGTTTTCCGGGTGGAAGATATAAAAATTAAGGGTTTATAACCAGAAGGAGAACCAGGGCTAAAGCTCCACCCACAAGGTCGTCAGCCACTATACCAAGGCCCCCTTTAAGCCTCTCGGCATAGTTTATGGGAGGAGGTTTCAAAGTATCAAAGAGGCGGAAGAGGAAGAAAGAAAGGGTCACTGCCAGGAAATTCTGAGCCGGAATAAGGGCTAAAAACTGACCCGCCACCTCGTCTATAACAACTGAGCGGGGGTCCTTTTTCCTGTGATATTCCGCTGCGGCCGACGAGGCAGGAATCGCCGTGAGGATTATAAAGAGAAAGGCAAAAATTTTCCATTGGAGGGGGAGGGTCATTATGAATTCCCAGTAAAGAAAGCAAACCACCAGGCTGGTAAAGGTCCCGGGAAAAAGCGGAAAAAACCCTAAGAAGAAAAAATGAGCCCAGAGCAAAGCCAGTCTTCTCAAAGAGCCTCTCCTTCCAAATCGTAGGGATGGGCATGGGTTATTTTCACCCTTGCCCAGGGTCCTTTTAATTCTCCCAGAACATATATTCCCCCGTCCACCTCCGGGGCAAAATGGGAGGAGCGGGCAAAGTAAATCCCATCCTGAACTTTCCCCTCCACAAGAACCTCTAAGACCCTTCCCACCATTTCCCTGTGTTTGTTGAGGCTTATCTCCCTCTGAACCTCTAAAATCTCCCCCATCCTTTTCTCCTTTTCCTCCTCAGAAACAGGGTCTCCTAAGGGCCAGGCTGAGGAGCCCTTCTCCCTGGAATATTTAAAGACCCCAAGGCGGTCAATCTCGGCCCTTTTCACCCAGGCAACCAGGTGGCGAAATTCCTCTCTTCCCTCGGTGGGAAATCCCACGATCAGAGAGGTCCTTATGGTAGCATCTTCCACCCTCTGCCTTATTTTTTCTATAAGCCTTAAGTAATCCTCTCCACTTCCCGGCCTTCCCATGGACCGGAGGACTTCCGGGTGAGAATGCTGGAAAGGAATATCAAAATAGGAAAGGAGCCTTGGATGGGAAAACAGGGGAAGGATTTCATCCACCACAGAAGAAGGGTAAAGGTAAAGTAGTCTGAACCTGACCTTCCTGGTGGAACGAAGAAGGGCTTCAAGGAGCTGCTTTAAATTCTCCCCCCTCTCCCTTCCGAAATATGTGCTATCCTGGGAAACAAGGTTTATTTCGGCAACTCCCCTTTCCTCCAAAATTTTCGCCTCCTGAACAAGGTCCTTTATTTCCCTTGAGCGATAGGGCCCCCTGATTTTCGGAATTATGCAGAAACTGCACCTTCTGGAGCATCCCTCGGAAATCTTCATGTAAGCCCAGGAGGGAGGGGTGGAAAGAAGCCTTGGGGTTTTGCTGCTGGGAAGGTAATAACCCTCTGAGCCGGGAATTTTTCCCTTTATCGCCTCTGTTATTTTCTCTATATCCTCTGTTCCCACCCAGGAAATTAAAGAGGGAAATTTTCGCCGCAGTTCCTCTCCCAACCAGTTCACCATACAACCTGCCACCACCACGGGCTTACCCTTTTCCACAACTTCCTCTATGGTGGAAAAACCCTCCTCCCTGGCCTCCTTCAGAAAGGCACAGGTATTAATAACCACAAGGTCGGCCTCATCCAGGGAGGGGACAATGGTGTGTCCCTCCTCCCTCAGCTTTCCCATCATTATTTCGCTATCCACCAAGGCCTTGGCACAGCCTAAGGAAATGAAGCCTATTTTCACGGGTATATTTTGTAAAGCAGTCTGGGGAAGGGAATGGTCTCCCTTACATGCTTGACCCCTGTAATCCAGGCCACGGTTCTTTCCACTCCTAAACCGAATCCTGCATGGGGAACTGAACCGTATTTTCTCAGGTCAAGGTACCACTGGAAGGCATCCTCGGGAAGGTTGTTCTCCCTTATCCTCTTCAGGAGAAGGTCGTAGTCGCTTATCCTCTCCGAGCCCCCGATTATCTCCCCGTAGCCCTCAGGGGCCAGCATGTCAAAGGAGAGGGAAAGCTCAGGCCGCTGTGGGTCCGGCTCCATGTAAAAGGCCTTCTGGGCAGCGGGAAATCTATGAAGAATCAGGGGTTTTTCAAATTTCAAAGCTAAGGCGGTTTCCTCGTCTCCCCCGATCTCGTCCCCCCATTTTATGTCAAACCCGTCTTTTTTGAGCAGCTCGATGGCCTCGTCGTAACTTATCCTGGGGAAGGGCCTTTCCACCTTTTCCAGTTTGCTTATGTCCCTTTCCAGCCTTTCTAACTCAGGCCTTCTCCTTTCCAGCACCCTCTTCACCATGAACTCCACAAGCTCTTCGGCCAAGCGGATGTCGTCCTCTAAGCGAAAATAGGCCACCTCCGGCTCCACCATCCAGAACTCCATTAGGTGTCTTCTGGTTTTTGACTTCTCGGCCCTGAAGGTGGGTCCAAAACAGTAAACCTTCCCCAAGGCCATGGCGGCTGCTTCCATGTAAAGCTGTCCGCTCTGGCTGAGATAGGCCTTTTCCCCAAAGTAATCGGTCTCAAAAAGGGTGGTGGTTCCCTCGCAGGCAGCAGGAGTGAGGATGGGAGCATCCACCAAGGTAAACTTCTTCTCCTCGTCAAAGAAATCCCTTATGGCCTTTATAATCTCGTGGCGAATTCTCATTATGGCGTGCTGTCTTGAGGAGCGAAGCCACAGGTGACGATGGGCCATAAGGAAACCCACACCGTGCTCCTTGGGGGTTATGGGATAATCAACCGCGATCTGAACCGGGATAATTTCCTTAAGCTCTATCTCGTAGCCTCCAGGTGCCCTCCTCTCCTCCTTCACCTTCCCCCTTATTATCACCGAGCTTTCCTGGGTCAGGGTATCAAAGGTTCTGAAAAGGGGGTTGTCCTTTTCCTTAGACCAGGCCGTTGCCTGGACGATCCCTGTCCCGTCCCTGACTAAAAGAAACCTGACCCTTCCGCTGGACCTTTTGTTATAAACCCATCCCCTTATCTCAACTTCCTCTCCCACATGGTCCTTGAGGTCTTCTACATAAACCCATTTCATAGGGGAATTTTACCAGAATAGCCAACCTTGAAAAACCGGCCAACCGGGATTATTCTATTTTCAATGCTTCTGGATAGGTATGTTTTGAGGGAAATAATTCCCCCTGCCTTGGTGGGCTTTTTCGTATTTACCTTCGCCCTTCTCATGAACACCCTTCTTGAGTTCGTTCAAATCCTCGTCATGAGGGGAATAGGGGCAGGGGAATTTCTGACCCTTATCTGGAATATTTCCCTCTCTTTCCTTCCCCTGACCCTTCCCATGAGCCTTCTCATGGGGGTTCTTTCCGGCATAAGCCGTATGTCCGCCGACTACGAAATCCTGGCCCTCAGGGCCTTGGCGATTCCAACCCCAAGATTGTTGCGTCCAGTCTTTGTCGTGGGATTCCTCGCCCTTCTCCTCAACCTCTGGACCAACATGTTCGTGGCTCCTTCGGCGGTAAAGGCAGCGGAAAAGCAGCTCTTCGAGTTAATGCTTTCCAGAACAGAAAAGATGATAAGGCCCAAGGAATTTTTTGAGGGAATCCCCGGCATGGTAGTTTTCGTCAAGGAAAAGGGAAAGGGCATGTGGAAGGGTATATTCATAGAAAAATACGAAAACGGAAGCGAAAAATTCATCTTAGCCAAGGAAGGAAGGTTCGTGGTGGATAGAAAGAAGAGGGAGGCCTTCTTCGTTCTAAGGGATGGGGAAGTCCACAGCTTTGATACCCATGCTCCGGAAAAATACTCCAGGGCTTTTTTTAAAGAAGCGGTGGAGGTGATTCCTAAGGATGTGGCATTTCCCAAAATCCAGCTGGGCAGAAAACCCAGGGAAAAGAACCTTCCACAGCTGATTCAGGCGGTGAAAAACACCCAGAATCCCATCATGAAAAACCTATATCTCATGGAGCTCCATTCCCGCTTGGCCCTGGCCCTTTCCTCCCTTCTTTTTATGCTCCTTGGTTTTGCCCTGGCGGTAAATGTGAAAAGGGGAGGTGCGGGTTACGGGTTTGCCCTTTCCATAATAGTGGTGGTCCTTTACTTCGTCATCCATTCAGGGGCCAAAAGTTTCGTTGAACAGGGGAGAGCTCCCGCATGGGCAGGCATGTGGTTATCTGACCTCATGGTTCTCCTCTTTTTCCTTCTTTTAGTGCCGAGAATTAAGGGAAGCATCAGGCCTGCCCGGGCAAAAAAGAAACTGGCCAGAACTGTAAGGACTGGCCGTCTTTTGAAAATCCCCAGGTTATTTTCCACCCTGGATACCTACGGGTTTTTGCAGGCATTTAAGGTTTTTACTCTAATTCTTTTCGCCTTCCTTTTTCTCTCCCTTCTTGTCAGTTTTTTCCAGTTGATTGACGATGTCTTTCAGCACCACCTTCCCATAGGAGTATTGCTAAACTACATGATTTTCTTTGCCCCTCAGCTTGTTTACGTGCTCTTACCCCTTACCCTGCTCACTTCCCTTATGGTCTCCATATCCCTTTTTTATAAAAGGGGGGAAATTACTGCCATAAAAGCCGGGGGAATAAGCCTTCATCGTTTTTCACTGCCCTTCGTGCTTCTGGCCACATTAGTGGTGGTGGGAAGCTTCTACCTTCAGGAGAGGATTTTGCCCTATTCCAACAAGAAAGCCGAGAGCCTGCGGGCTTACATAAAGGGTCAGAAGAAAACAGGCGAGTATGTAATATCAAGAAACTGGGTTTTTTCAAATAACACCATTTTCCATTTTCTCTATTATGAGAAAAAAAGAAAGGCTTTCGTGGATATATATCTTCTGAAGCTTTCGGAGAACTTTTCCCTTCAAAAAATCGTCCACGCAAAGAGGGCCTTCTGGAAAAGGAAATTCTGGGTTCTCAGAAAGCTATGGATAAGGGATTTCACGAAAAAGGGAGAATTCCTCCAGGCGGACAGGCAGAGGATTAAAATGCCTCCTCCTGAATATTTCTTCCGGGAAATAAAAAGCTTTGAGGAAATGAACTTAAAGCAACTCCGACTCCACATAGAAACACTAAGGAGGGAAGGGTTTCCCACCACGGAACTGGAAGTGGAATATCAGGTGAGACTATCTTTTCCCTTCGTGAACCTGGTTATGGCCCTTCTGGCCATTTCCCTTGGATTTCTCATCGGGGAAAGGGGGCCCACCATAGGGGTGGGGACCAGTCTTGCCATTGGAGGAATATACTGGACCCTGTTTGGAGCCTTCAAAGCCCTGGGCAAATCATACATTCTGCCGCCAATCCTGGCCGGATGGAGCCCCAGCATCATTTTCTTACTCATCGCCCTAATTCTCTTCACCTACATAAAAACCTGAAAAATCCCTGTTCACCCTGTAAAGCCAGCGACTTATCTCCCTCTGTCTTTTCCACTGACCGAAAAGAGCGCCCTGGCCGGTTAACCTTTCCACTTCCCTTACAAAGTCAGGGCTGAGGGGCCTTGGTTCGGTTAAAGCCAAAGGAGTGGATGGAAGGGGAAGGAAATAATGGGCGTGTATACGAGCTCCCATGCGGACAAGCTCCCTCATAAAGGCCAAGGATTCTCCCTCATCGTCAAAGGGAAGACCAAAAATGAAATCAATCTCAGGGACAAATCCGGCCTTTCTGGCAGCCTCGGCAGCCATAAGAACATCGGCCCTTCGGTGTCCCCTTTTTAAAAGGCCAAGAACCCTATTGGAGCCGCTCTGGGCCCCTAAGATAACCCGGCGATTTTGCACGATCTCCCTCAACTCCCTCAGGAAATCCAGAGAAACCTGCTCCGGACGAAACTCCGAAGGAAAGGAGCCAAAATAAAATCTGGCTGAAGGATATTTTCTTTTTAACAGGGCGAGAAGCCCAATAACTCCCCGGGGATTTGCCCCGCCCTTCCCCCCACAGGCCACACCA
>JALXBI010000046.1 GCA_026991555.1 Candidatus Aminicenantota bacterium | reverse complement strand
AGGGTGGATGGATATCGCTGGAGCTCCTACGCTTGCAGGAAGGCTGGAGTATGCGGATGGTTAGCCTCGCTGGAGGAGGAGCTGGGCGTTTCCCTTAAGTGGTATTCCGAGGCCTTAGAGCAGATGGAAAGGGTGGAGCGGGAAGGAAAGGGGAAGATAAAGAAGGGGCAGCTTCCCCTTCTGGCGCATGCCCTCAGCTACAGGGCGGAGGGGATAGTTTATGGAGCGGAGGCGTTTGTCAGGAAGTTTTTAAGCGGTCTTCCCTTCCGGCGAAGGCTCAAGCTTGCGCGAGAGGGAGCAGCCTTAGCTTAGGGGAAGGGGGAGGAGAGGGATTTAAGAAGAGGCAAAGGGGAAGGACTGCGAAAATTTAGGAAAATCCAGGAAAAAACCCTGCTTTGTAGAGAAAGAACTGGAAATTGGGGGTGGTTTTTCACTGAAAGAGGCGGGGAATGGAGGGAGTTGGTGAATATTGCGGGAAGAATTGGGTGGGAATTCATTGATTTTTTCTTTTCGGGCCTGTCCCGAAAATCCTTTTTCGTCTGTGACAATGGTGTTTTTTCTTCTCGGACCTGTCCCGAAAATATAAAATATGCTCCCTCTTTAAGTGATTCTTCTTTACAAAAATGGCTTAAACTTATAGAATAACTGGGATGAATATTCTTTCCCTATATGCTCAGACCACTTTTGTAGCAAAGCTGGTTCTCCTGACCCTCCTGGCATTCTCCTTCTATTCCTGGGCTATTATAGTGGCCAAATACCTTTTTCTAAATGCCGTCAGGAGGGAAAACGAGGAGGTAAAGAAAATCCTCTTCAGAGCCAGGGACATGAAGGACTTCCAGAAAATTGCCAGAAGGTTCACCCGTTCCTCCTTTTCAAGGATTTTTATGGGTATAAATGAGGATATAAAGAGCAAGAGAATATCCTCCCTGGAGGCCTTGGAGAGGGCCCTTTTCCAGAGGCTTTCGGAGGAAATAAACCGGCTTGAGTCCTATGTGTCCTTTCTCGCAATAACCGCCAGTTCTGCCCCGTTTATAGGTCTTTTCGGAACTGTCTGGGGAATAATGAACGCCTTCCATCAAATAGGGGTGCAAAAAACAGCCTCCCTTGTAGCAGTAGCTCCAGGAATTGCCGAAGCCCTCATAACCACCGCAGCAGGTTTGTTTGCTGCGGTCCCTGCCGTCATCTTTTACAATTACTTCTCGGCTAAAATAAGGAAACTATCCCAGGAGGCAGAGAACTTTTCCAACGAGATTTTAATAGTGGCAGAAAGGCTTACCAGGAATGCTGAGGCGCAGGATTAATTACGCCCCTAAGGAAATGGCGGAAATAAATGTAACTCCCTTAGTGGATGTCATGCTCGTTCTTCTCATAATTTTCATGGTCACCGCCCCTATGATGCAGGCAGGAATAGATGTGGACCTTCCCACTGCCGGGTATGTGACCACTAAAGAGGAGACCCGTTTGGTAATAACCATAGACAAAAAGGGCTATGTCTATTTTGACAAGAAAATCATCCATCCAAAGCTCCTGGAAGAGCAGCTCAAGGCCTATTTTCGCGGCGCTAAGAAAAAGGTGGTTTTCCTCAGGGCTGACCGGTCCGTTCCCTACGGGAAGGTTATAGAAATTCTGGACATAATAAAGAAAAGTGGCATAGAAACCGTGGGCCTGGTGGTAAGGCCTGAGCGAAGATGAATCAGAAAAGGGCTTTAAGGCTGGGGGTAGTAATTTCCTTCCTCCTGCACCTGGCAGTTTTTCTTCTGGCTTCCTTAGGAAGTTTCGGAACGAAGCCAAAGCCTAAATTTCAGGAATTCGTTTCCCTGGTGGAACTTCCAGGGG
>JALXBI010000045.1 GCA_026991555.1 Candidatus Aminicenantota bacterium | reverse complement strand
TCCGAGAGCCTTTCCCTCATGAGCATGGCTTCGCCGGTGGGCCTTCCCTTCATAAACTGGCAGATGAAAACCCTAAGACCCCGGCCCGCAGCCCTTATGGCAAGGCCCATGGCTGCGGTGGTCTTTCCCTTTCCGTTCCCGGTATAGATCTGAACCTTTCCCTCTTTAAGTTTACCGGCCAAGGGCTTCCTTTACTGTTTTTCCTATTTCTGCAGGGGACTTGACTACATGAACTCCGGCGGCTTCTAAGGCCTTCATCTTCTCCGCAGCAGTCCCCTTTCCACCGGCGATTATGGCTCCAGCGTGGCCCATTCTCCTTCCCGGAGGCGCGGTCTGACCGGCTATGAAACTCACCACCGGTTTCTTAAATTCCCTTTTTATATATTCCGCCGCTTCCTCCTCTGCGTTTCCCCCGATCTCCCCTATGAGAACCACTGCTTCGGTTTCCGGGTCCTCGTTAAAAAGGCGAAGAATGTCCACGAAGGTGGAACCGATTATCGGGTCCCCACCTATACCCACAGCTGTGGACTGGCCAAAACCCAGCTGAGTTATCTGGTCCACTGCCTCGTAGGTGAGGGTTCCGGAGCGGGAAACTATCCCTATGGTCCCTGGCCTGTGAATGTGACCGGGCATAATTCCCATCTTGCTCTTTCCCGGAGAAATAACTCCCGGGCAATTGGGACCTATAAGCCTTGTCTTTTTCCCCTTCATAAAGGCCTTCACCTTTATCATGTCCTTGGTGGGAATTCCCTCGGTTATAGCCACCACAAGGTCCACCCCGGCATCTACAGCCTCCATAATGGCATCGGCGGCAAAGGGAGCGGGAACGAAGATTATGGAGGCATTGGCCCCCTCCTTCCTCACCGCCTCCTCAACAGTGTTGTAGACCGGGATTCTGTCAAAAACCTTCATTCCACCCTTTCCAGGGGTTACCCCGGCTACCACCTTGGTTCCATAAGCCAGCATCTGCTCTGTGTGGAAACTTCCCTCAGAACCGGTTATTCCCTGAACCACAACCTTAGTGTTTTCATCAATGAGTATGCTCATGCTTCACCTCCTGCCAGTTTTACGGCCATCTCTGCCCCCTGGGCCATGGTCTCTGCCACATTTATAGGAAGTCCGCTTTCCTCAAGGAGCCTCTTTCCTTCCTCGTAGTTGGTTCCCTTCATCCTCACCACAATAGGAACCTTTACTTCCATTTCCCGGGCAGCGGCTATCACTCCCCGGGCCAGCCTATCGCAGCGGAGAATCCCTCCAAAGATGTTTATAAACACCGCTTTTACATTTTTGTCCGAGAGAAGGATTCTAAAGGCGTTCTTTATCTGTTCCTCGTTGGCTCCCCCTCCCACATCCAAGAAATTGGCTGGCTCTCCCCCGTAATACTTAATTATGTCCATGGTGGCCATGGCCAAGCCTGCTCCGTTTACCATGCATCCCACATTTCCCTCAAGCTTCACATAATTGAGGTTGTATTTGGACGCTTCAACCTCCAGTGGACTCTCCTCGTATATATCCCTGAGTTCTGCTATCTCCGGATGCCGGTAAAGGGCATTGTCGTCAAAGTTCATCTTGGCATCTAAGGCTAAAACCTCGCCCTGCTTCGTCAGAATCAGGGGATTTATCTCCGCCAAGGAGGCATCGGTGGCATCAAAGGCCTTCCAGAGCGCTAAGATGAATTTCGTGGCCTCCTTCACTGCTCCCCCTTCAAGCCCAAGTTTGTAGGCCAATTTCCTGGCCTGAAAAACATTCAGACCTGTAACCGGATTAACATACTCCTTGAATATAAGTTCTGGATGGGTGGCGGCCACTTCCTCTATCTCAACCCCACCCTCAGGGGAAGCCATAACCACGGGCATCTCTGCTGAGCGGTCCACCACTATACCCACATACATTTCCTTGGCTATGTCCGAGGCTTCCTCCACCAGAACCTTCCTTACAATTTTTCCTTCCGGACCCGTCTGGTGGGTCACTAACCTCATTCCCAGCATTTTTTTCGCTATCTCGTAGGCTTCCTCAGGGCTGGAGGCCAGCTTTACTCCCCCGGCCTTTCCCCTTCCTCCAGCGTGAATCTGGGCCTTGATAACCACCTTCCCCCCTAATTCCTCAGCAATTTTCTTGGCCTCCTCAGGGTTATCCGTGGCCCTACCCTTAGGGACCTTCACACCGAACTTTGCAAGCAGCTCCTTTGCCTGATACTCATGAACCTTCATTTATAACCTCCGTTTGCACATGGTTCCCTTCAAGGTTAAAACTTTTATTCACCTCCGTCAAGAATCAAAAAAATAACAAAACCCCCGATTTCTTTTACTTGACAAAATTCAGGCTGTGACTTAATTTTTTCCTGTGAAGCCGGTGACCATAAAGGTAAATGGAAAATCCGTCCAGGCAAGGGAAGGGGAAATGTTGGCTGCTGCCCTCTTAAGGGCAGGGATAAAGGTATTCAGAAAGAGCCCAGCAGGTCAGCCAAGATCCTTATTCTGCGGAATGGGAACATGTTTTGAATGCTTAGTAAAGGTGAATGGAAGATGGGTTCGTTCGTGCATAACCCCTGTAAGGGAAGGGATGGAGGTGGAAGTTGAAGAGGGCTAAGCCCCAGGAGATTAAAACTAAGGTTTTAATCATAGGAGGGGGGATAGCGGGACTGGCCGCTGCCTCCGTGCTTGAAGATCACGGGAGAGATTATATACTGGTGGACGAATATCCCTTCATGGGAGGACAATACCTCAGGCACAGGGAGGAGTATATTCCCCGGGATACCGAAACCAGGAAAAAGGGGTTTGCTCTTTTAGACAAACTCAAAGGAAAGGAAAACATATGGACCTCCTCCTTAGTATTCGGTTGCTACAACGGTAATGGGGAAAAGGAGGTGGCGGTCTCTAAGGATGGGAGGGTTTTTCTTATAAAACCCGAAAAAATAATAGTGGCCACCGGTGCCAGGGAAAAATTCCTCCCCTTTCCAGGATGGACCCTTCCCGGGGTTTTGAGCGTGGGGGCGGTCCAGGCCCTTGTGAAAACCAGTGGAGCCCTTCCTGGAAAGGAAGGGATATTTGCAGGAACAGGCCCCTTTCTCTTAGCCGCTGCCTACGAATACCAGAAGGCCGGAGGAAGGGTTCTTGGTGTATTCGAGCTGAACCCCTTAGCGAAGCTCTTAAACTTCCTTCCCCATGCTCTGGATAAGGAAAAATTTAAAGAAGCCCTGAGGTATATGAGCCTCCTATGGAGCAGGATGAAATTTGGCTGGAAGGTGGAAAGGGCTAAGGCCGAAGGGGATAAAATAAAGGCGGTGATGAGCAGGGGAAGGACCCGAAAAACCTTAGTGGGGGATTTTCTGGCCACAGGATACGGCTTTTCCCCGAACACCGAGGTCGCCCAGCTCTGCGGGTGCGAGGTGGAATTCAGGGCTGAACTGGGGGGATTCGTGGTAAAAACCTCCCAGGGATTAAGCTGTGGAGAGGGAATTTATGCTTGCGGGGAAGTTACAGGAATCGGAGGAGCCCGAAAATCCATGATAGAGGGGAAAATCGCTGCCCTATCCCTTCTTGGGGAAAGGGACCAAGGCCTCCTCCGCCAGAGGAAAAAGGAATTAGACTTTGCAAGAAGTCTTAACCTTGTATTTTCCGTTCCCCAGGAAATGTGGAGAAAAATCCCGGACGAGACCATAATATGCCGGTGTGAGGATGTTAGAATGGGGGATATAAAGAAGGCGGTGGAGGAGGGCTTCTTCCTTCTTCGGGAACTCAAGGAAACAACCCGGATAACCATGGGAAACTGTCAGGGCCGGACCTGTTTTCCCATTGTCACTGAATACCTCAGGGCCATGGGCAAAAAGCCCGAGCCCATGTCCATAAGACCACCTTTGAAACCCGTGGAAACGGGAATTTTCGTGGAAGGAGGTGAAAAATGAAAAAAACCCTTGCGCTTCTCCTTTTAATTCTACCCGTGCTTTCCATGGTGAAATACAAGGACAGGGTCTGGTGGGAAAAGCCGGCTTTCAATGTTAACCCCGTGGATGCAGGCCCCTTCATGATTTTCAAAACACCCCTGGAGCCGGAAAAACTGCGGTTCGTAGCCGGGAAAATACTGGTTTACGATAGGGACAAGGATACCATTTCCCTTTATTCCCCTGGATTCAAGGAGATAGCTTCGGTAAAGGAGGTAAAGGAAAAACTGAGAAGCCTTCTGGGAACATGCCAGGGAATGTACGGGTGCAGATTGGACATTTTCATCCCCTCCCCGGATGGGAAAAAGGTGGCAGTGGGATATGCCAATGTGGACAAATTGATTTATCCAGTAGGGATAATTGACCTTGCCTCGGGAAACATAAAAAAACTTGCTGTTCTGGACAAGGCTAACTACCCTGGTATGGATCCTATAGAAAAAATAAAACGGGACCCATCCATACTCCATGATTTTCCCGGCACATTAATCCACCAGTTCTCCAGTTACCACTGGGTGGGAGACAAGCTTTACCTCTGGTATCGTCCAGAGTCCGGCCTTCACTTCGGAGGGCTGGTCATAATAGATACAAAAACAGGAAAAGTCACCCGGCCCTTTGAGAAATTTGACAGGCTCATAGGGGTAAACGAGGATTTCCTGGTTTACACCCTTTTCCGGGATGAGGACGCCATGGAGGTTGTGGGTAAAATATTCGTTCAGGGAAGAAAGGGGAAATTCTCCATAGATGGGACTGACCTTGAGGCAGCCCTGGGCGGAGGCTTCCTCCTTTACCGGAAAAACGACCACAAAACCTGGGTTCTTTACGACCTGAAGGCAAGAAAGGTGGTGGCCAGCCTCACCGCCCCCAGGGACCTGAGGATACTTTCCCTTACCCCTTCAGGAAAAAGGGCATTTTTCGTGGGAAAACTCAGGGAAAAAACCTCCTTATATCTCTACGACTTCCGGGATGGGAAATTCTATGACCTCTTCCCCCAGGAAAAGGATGAGCATTTCTCCTCGGTCAGGCCATGTTATGATGGGGAATTCTTCCTTTTCATACACCGGGGCGAGCTCTGGGCAGGTTATCTTACTGATCTTACTTCCCCCTGGACTTCCTTAAAGATAACTCCGCTTTTCAAGGGGAAGGCTTTCCTCTCACCGGTTAAAATAAAATTTGATGCCAGGGATCGGTGTTTCACATCAGGCCTTACTGGGGAATTCCTTTTTAACGGAAAGAGAATGAAGCTTGGGGAGGAATTTAAGCAGGAACTTAAAGAAGGGAAAAACACCCTGGTTTTCTCTGTAAAGGACAGGGCTGGAAACGAGAGGAGAATTGAAAAGGTGATAGTTTATCGCAAGCCCCCTAAGGTGAGCCTCATGGAAATCTCCAGGAATGTAAATAAATACTCCGGAAAACTGGTGTTAATAGAGGGTTATGCCTGGGGATGGATGAGTAAAGGCCCGGAGGGAGCTAAGAAACTCTCCCAGGCTCCTGGAAATACTGCAAAAAGCAGGAACTGGGGAAGCATCGCGGACGGAACCGCCGTGGCTTTTCTCCCCATCGCTCCTAAAAAATCCGGAAAGGTAAGGGCTTATGTGGTGGTAAAGCAAAGGGGCAAAGAATGGTTCCTGGAGCCAGTGTATATGGAATTTCTGAGATAATGTCCTAAAAATCGGACAGTTAAAGAAGGAACGGGATTTTTATCAGGGTATATAATTGGAATGAAATTTGCTTCATTAGTTTCCAAAACTAAAAAACGGAGGTAAAAATGCGGAAGCTGATACTTTTCACAATGGTAGCGGGTTTGATTTTCGCCGGGAGCTTCAGGGATCTTTACCCTTACCTGGTGGATCTTCCAGGGTGGCAGGCCAGCAAACCTGCTGGCTCCTCCACAAAGGTGCCCTTCATGGGAACCGCAGTGGTAGAGGCTCACCGGGAATACACCAGGGGTAATGCCACCGTGAAGGTAACCATAGGAAAGGGAAAGGGAATAATGATGGCATGGGCTCCCTTTGCTATGAACATGGAATATGAGGACGAGAGCGGGTGGAGAAAAGTAAAAACCATTAACGGATTCCAGGTAGGGATTCAGTATGATAAAGAAGGCAAAAGCGGCTCCGTTGCTGTAAATCTCGTTGTGGGACAGGAAACTGTGGGACTTCTCATGCTGGAATACACCAACATAAGCCCTGAGGAAGCCCTGAGCTTGGCAGAGAAATTTGACTGGAAGAAAATAGCCAGCGTTTTAAAGTCTTTATGAAAGCAAGGGGGGGTCTCCCCCCTTTTCACTTAAATGAGTCTGGAATTTTTCAAATAAAAATGGTGGAAATTTCGGATGCCAGTTCCGAAATAGGAAAGGAAATGGCCCTTCAACTGGCCTCCGGGGGAGCCAATCTGGGAAAAACCTGATGGACCTGAGAGAGGAAATAACCCGAAGAAGCCTGAAGAAAATAAAAAAATTTCATCTGGCCCGGGACTGGGTTGGGGGGAGAACTCTGGAACTGGGCTGTTCTTCTGCAGGGCTTTCCAGGATGCTCATGCGGGACCGATGGGTGGGCCTGGATTTTGATTTTTCCGTGGTAAAGGAATATTCCAGTTATCTGGGAAAACCGGCGGTGGTGGCCCGGGAAAATCTGCCCTTCACTTCCTCCAGTTTCAACACGGTTCTAATGCTGGATTTTCTTGAGCATGTTGATAATGACCGCCTCCTTTTGAAGGAGGCAGCCCGGGTTTTAAAAAACGGGGGGCGCCTCATCCTCTCAGTTCCCAGGTCAGGAAAGCTTCTTATCCTGAAGATTAAAAATTTGCTGGGGCTAAAAAAGGAAGTTTACGGGCACAAAAGGGAGGGCTATGGGGAAAAGGAGCTTCTGAACATGCTGGGGGATGCTGGCTTTGAGGTGAAATTCTTGGAGGGCCATTCCGGTTTCTTCCTGGAACTTTTGGAAGCTATCCAGAATCTAATTTACTTAAAATTGAAGGGAAGAAAAAGGAGAAGGGCCGGGAGCATAAGCCCTGTGGAGGAGGGGGAATTGCAGTCTTTGAAGAAGCTGCTCTTTCTTCAGGGCCTGGCTTACCCGTTCTTTCGCCTGGCGGATTTCCTGGACCAGCTCCTCCACACTTCCTATCATGTGCTTTTCGCTGTAGCGGCCAAAAGGGAATGGGACTGCGAGGGGGAAAAATCCCCCTCACAGTCTTAATTTGCTGGCCTGAAAACCGTCTCTCCGGCCTCCCTATCCACTATGATGTGCTGGCCTTCTTTAACCCTTCCCTCAAGTATGGCAACGGCCAAGGGATCCTGTATGAAGCGCTGAATTGCTCTTCTCAATGGCCTTGCTCCGAAGGCCGGGTCGTAACCCTCCGCCACTAAGAAATCCTTCATTCTCTCGGTAAGTTCCAGGGTTATTTTCTTGGGCTTCAAAAGTTCATTGAGCCTTTCCATCTGAATATCTATAATCTGGTAGATTACTTCCCTGCTCAGCGGCCTGAATATGATGATCTCGTCTATACGGTTCAGGAATTCCGGTTTCAGGGTCTTGCGGAGGAGTCCCATAACCTCCTTTCTCATCAGCTCCTCGTCACCTACCAGTTCCTGGATAAGGCTGGAGCCTATGTTGGAAGTCATGATAATAACGGTATTTCTGAAGTCCACGGTTCTTCCCTTGTTATCGGTGAGCCTTCCGTCATCAAGAATCTGAAGGAGGATGTTGAAAACATCGGGATGGGCCTTTTCTATCTCGTCAAAAAGAACTATGGTATACGGCCTTCTCTTTACCGCCTCGGTGAGTTGTCCCCCTTCCTCATAACCCACATAACCCGGCGGGGAACCTATGAGTTTGGAAACCGAATGGGCTTCCATGTATTCGGACATGTCAATCCTCACCATGGCCCGCTCGTCATCAAAGAGCTCCTCTGCTAAGGCCTTGGCCAGTTCGGTCTTACCTACACCGGTAGGGCCTAAGAAAATGAAGGAACCAATGGGCCTGTTGGGGTCCTGAAGCCCTGCCCTGGCCCTCCTTATGGCATTGGCCACTGCCCTGAGGGCATGGTCCTGACCCACCACCCTCTTTCTAAGCCTTTCCTCTAAGTGTATGAGCTTCTCCTTTTCGCTCTCCATAAGTTTAGTTACTGGAATCCCCGTCCAGCGGGATACCACCTGGGCTATCATTTCCTCGTCCACTTCCTCCTTAAGGAGCCCACCCTCTTTCTGGATTTCCTCAAGTTTTCTGTGAACCTCCTCTAATTCCTTCTGTAATTTGGGTATTTCGCCATACTGTATCTTAGCGGCAAGTTCAAGGTTGCCCTCTCTCTGGGCCTTTTCCAGCTCCCGTTTTAGCTCGTCTATCTGTTCCTTTATCTTGCGGGAGCGGGTTATCAGCTCCTTTTCCGCCTTCCACTGGGCTTTAAGGGCATCGGATTTTTCCCTAAGTTCCGCCAGTTCCTTCTCTATTTTGGCGAGTTTCTCCTTGGATTCAGGATCCTCCTCCTTGGAAAGGGCCTGCTTCTCAATCTCCAGCTGGATGATTCTCCTTTCTATCTCATCTATTTCCCTGGGCATGCTATCGATTTCTATCCTCAGCTGGGCAGCAGCCTCATCCACCAAGTCAATGGCCTTGTCCGGCAGGAACCTTCCGGTTATGTATCGGTTGGAAAGAACCGCCGCCGCCACTAAGGCGGAATCCTTTATCCTGACTCCGTGATGGACTTCGTATTTTTCCTTGAGGCCCCTTAGTATGGCTATGGTCTCTTCCACCGAGGGCTCTTTAACGAAAACTGGCTGGAACCTCCTTTCTAAAGCCGGATCCTTTTCTATATACTTTTTGTATTCGGTGAGGGTGGTGGCTCCAATAGCCCTGAGCTCTCCCCTGGCCAGGGCTGGTTTGAGCATGTTGGAGGCATCAATGGCCCCCTCGGCGGCCCCTGCTCCCACCACGGTGTGAAGCTCGTCTATGAAGAGGATGATCTGCCCTTCGGAATTTATAATCTCGTTGAGCACTGCCTTGAGCCTGTCCTCAAACTCTCCCCGGTATTTGGTTCCGGCTATAAGGGAACCCATGTCTAAGGCGAATATCCTCTTGTTTTTCAGCCCCTCAGGAACATCTCCGTTTACAATCCTCTGGGCAAGCCCTTCCACGATCGCTGTTTTTCCCACTCCGGGCTCCCCTACGAGAACTGGATTGTTCTTGGTCCGTCTGGAAAGAATCTGCATGACCCTCCTTATCTCCTCGTCCCTTCCTATCACCGGGTCAAGCTTTCCCTTGGCTGCAAGTTCAGTAAGGTCCCTTCCGAATTTTTTCAGGGCCTCGTATTTGTCCTCGGGATTCTGGTCCGTTATCCTCTGGGTTCCGCGAATGGAAGTAAGGGCCTGCATAATGGCCTGCTCGGAAACCCCCATGGCTTTGAGAAGCGCCGCCTCAGGGCATTCCACAGAAAGGATTCCCAGAAGTATGTGCTCCTGGGCTACATACTCGTCCTTGAAGGTTTCGGCATAGCGGAAGGCTTCTTCCAGTGCCTGTTTTAGCCTCGGGGAAAGGTAAACCTCCCCTATTCCCTGAACCTTGGGAAACTTCTCCACGGTCTCCTTGAGCCTGGAAGCAAGCACCCCTATGTCCACCCCTATCCTTTCCAGAATTCTTCTGGCCACCGATTCCTTATCCGCCAGAAGGGCAAGGAGAAGGTGTGCCGGTTCAATATACTGGTTAGCATACTCCAGTGCCAGTTCCTTGGAAGCCTGAAGCGCCTCAGAAGCCTTTATGGTGAATTTATCCCACCTTATCATTTTCCTTCACCTCCTTTTTCAATTATTTTCTTGAGATGGGGGGAAGCGTCCTTCCTCATTACCAGAAGGCCATGGGGAGTCTCCACTATGGCCAGGTCCCTTGCCCCGATGACCACCGTCTTTTTGGTGGTCAGGACTAAATTTCCCGAAGCCTCATGGAGAACCACATCCCCCTTAGCCACATTCCCCTGCGGGTCCTTTTCCAGAACCTCCCACAGGGAGTGCCAGGAGCCAAGGTCGGACCAGCGAAACTCCGCCCTGGCCACCAGGAAGGAAGGCAATTTCTCCATAAAGGCCTTATCAATGGGCAAGGCTTCCACCTTCCGGTAAACCTCCTCTAAGTTCTTCCTCCCCATCTCCTCATATATATTATAGAACTTTTTAGAGAATTCAGCAAGTCTTTGTAAAAAAATCTTAGCATCCCATACGAAGATTCCCGAATTCCAGTAATAATTTCCCTCCTGAAGAAACCTCCTCGCCTTTTCCAGGGAGGGTTTTTCCGTAAATCCCAAGGCCCGGTAAAATTTGAAACCTTTAATGATTCGCTCCTGGCCCGGCTCAAATTTTATGTATCCGTATCCGGTATCGGGCCTGGTGGGGGGAATCCCCATGGTGATTATATCCTCCTTTGCGGCCTCAAAACAGGCATCAAGCTGGGAAGCGAAAACATCCTCGTCCTCTATGAAGTGGTCCGCCGGAAGGAAGGCCACCAGAAAATCCTCGTAAAGGCTAAGAAGCCTTCTCATGGAAATGAGAACCGCCGGGGCGGTGTTTCTTCCGAAGGGCTCCTCTATTATCCTATCCCCTATGAAGGGAAGGTGCCTTCTCACCTCCTCTGCCATGGATGAGGTGGTAACCACCCAGATGTTTTCTTCCCCTACCACGGGTTTTACCCTTTCGGCGGTCTGCTGAATCATGGATTTTTCCGAAACTATGGAAAGAAACTGTTTTGGCTTCCCCTCAACGCTCATGGGCCAGAAACGGGTTCCCTTTCCGCCTCCCATAAGCACCGCTATTTTCCTCATTTCAACCTCCTAAAATCAGTATTAAAAGGGAGAGCAACAGGAGATATGGGGAAAACACCCAGAGTTTTCCCTTTTTGACTATTTTCCCAAGAAGCGCCAGGGAAACATAACCAACTATAAAGGCTGCCAGGGCTCCCTGCCAGTGGGAAAACAAGGAAGAAGCCGGGACCTTCGTTAGTTCAAGAAACCCTGCTCCCAGGATGGCAGGAATGGAAAGGAGAAAGGAGAACTCAAAGGCCTCCCCGGGCTCTATCCCCAAATGAAGACCTGCGGATATGGTGGCACCGGAACGGGAAATTCCGGGCAAAATGGCAAGGGCCTGGGCTATGCCCACCAGCAGGCTGGTCAGGATATTTATTCGGTTTTCCCTGTTTTTTGCCCACCTGGTGGAAAAGAGAAAAAGGGAAGTGATGAAGAAGAAAGCTGCTATGAAGTGAAGGGAAGAAAAAGCCCTTTCTATGACATCCTCCAGTAAAAGGCCCACTAAGGCGGCGGGGATACTTCCCACAACTAAGTAAAGGAAATAATCCCATTCTCTACCTTTTATCCAGGAGAAAACCAGTTCCCATATCTTCTTCCGGAAGTAAACGAAAACTGCAAGCAGGGTGGCAAGGTGAAGGGCAACCTCCCTGGAAAGGGAGGGGGAAAAAACCCCGAACCAGTGCTCCAGGACGGCTATGTGCCCTGAGGAACTTACCGGGAGAAATTCCGTAAGACCCTGAACTACGCCTATTAAAATCTCAACAAAATCCATTTAACTCCCCTTTAAAACTGAGGATACCAAAATTTAATTTACCGGGAAAGGAAAACATCATGTGGCCAGAACAAGAAGGGCGGTTTTCCTTACGGGATCAGCCTTTTCAACCCTGAAAACGAATTCCCTTCCCGGCCTCTGGGGACGGTTCCAGGGGAGGGAAACGGGAAGTTCAAGGAGGAGGTCAGGGAAAAAGGCCATATGCCTGCCTCCTACAAAGCGGGAATAATAACCCAAAAGTAGCTTTCCCCTTCTTTGGGAAAGGTATTTCATTATCCAGTAAAGCCTTCTCTGTCTTACCAGCTCCTTTATTTGGTGGCTCTTCTCTTCAAGGGCCTCAAAGGTAGCCATGAGTTCCCCCGGGGAGTATTTTACCCGACTGAGGCCCAGGGCATGGGTAATCTGCCGCTGAATAACGAGGTCACCGTATCTGCGAAGGGGGGATGTGGCCTGGGTGTAGTAATTGACTCCCAAGGAAAGATGGGGTTGAGGATGGGTGGTAAGCTGGGAGGCCTTGAGATACGGGATTATCTTGAGAAAATAAAGGGGATCGGAGGGTTCTACCTGGGGAACCTCCCCGGGATCAAAGGGCTGGGTTCTGTAAACCGCAGGGGTGTGGGTCTTTGCCAAAAACTCCGCCGCCTTCTCGTTGTAGAGAATCATGGCCTCCTGCACTAAGGAATGGGAAAGGTCGCCGGTGTCCTTCTTGTAAATTTCCACCCTTTCTCCGTCCATGACCTTTATTTCCAGCTCGGGAAGATTTACCAGGATGGCTCCTCTTCGCCTCCTTGCCTCCTGTCTTTTTTTAAAGAATTCTACAAGGACAGGAAAATCCCTTAAAAGAATCTCCTCGGCTTCCTGGTAAGAGGTCCTCCTTATCCGAAGGAGGGTTCTGGAAAACCACCATTTTTCAATCTTAAGTTCCGACGTGAGTTTCAGGTAAAGGCTCAGGGCCCTGGACGGTCTTTGGGGAGAAAGGGTATATTTCTCCTCCACCAGCTCCTCGGGGAGCATGAAATACCTCCTTTCAGGAAGGTAGATGGTCTGGGCTCTCCTTTGGGCCTCCCTGTCCAGCTCGGAATCAGCGGGAATGAAGGAAGCGAGATCACAGACATGTATGCCAACGACGAAACTCTCTCCTTCCCCTTTCAGGCTTATGGCATCATCCACCTCCTTAGTCTCCTCCTCGTCTATAGCCAGGGCTGGGATTGGATCCTCTATTCTTCCCAGCTCTTCAGGCCTTCTTTCCCTTTCCAGCAAAATCAACTCCCTTGAAAAGGGCCTGTCCAGATTTAGCTTCTCAAAAAGAGGCTCTCTTCCTTCCTCCCACTTTCCCATTCTCACCAAAAAGGAAAGAATCCCCTTAGGACTCCTCAGTCCAAGGGCCTTTATTACTTCCTCTGCTAAGGCCCTTTCCGGTATCTGACCTTCGTAAATCACATAATCCCTGAGAAGGGAAAACATTTCCTCTTCCTCCTCTCCAGCCTCTCCACCTTCCTTTACGAATTTTAGAAATTTTTCCACCCTTTCCTTCTTCGTCCTCTCGGCCCTTTCCATCTCCTTCAGTTTTTGCACCTCCTCTTGTGGGCGGGGAACGAAGACATTCCCCTTTCTTTTAAAGTAAATGGAAGAACTGAGAACCCTGTAAAGGACCGCCAGCCTCTCATCTTTAACACTCTCTCCGAAATAAATCTGAGCCAACTCCTCTATGGTTAAAGGCCGGGCAATACTTTCCCACAGGAGTTCCTCGTCCACTTCTTTTGCCAAATCCTCAACCCTTTTTTCTGCCTCTTTAAGAAGGTTTTTAAAATTTGAAGGCTCAAACTTACCTTTCACCGACGAAAGAGCGAAAACCGAAAGCCCCCTTTTCCTCTTACCGCTGGGAAGCACAAAAACTCCCTCTTCCAGCTCAAAGGCAGGAATTAAATCTCTACCGTGCAGGACAAAAACTATCCTATTCAAAGTTCTACTATTCCCCTTGAGACAAGTATCTTAATTATTCCCTCGGTAGTCTGGGGAGGGAAGGGACAAAGTTTTTCTATTTCCTCAACGCTCCAGGTTCCATTTATCCTGGAAAGGACGAAGCCTTCCTGGGGAGTAAGGTCTAAGGAGGTTATTTTGTCCATGGGAACCCTTAACCTGGGCACTGAATTGGGCTCCATGCTTACCGCAAGAGCCCTTCTTATCTCCTCTATTTTCTGAAGAATTTCCTGATTTCCAGGGTCCTCCTCCAGGAGGGTATTATAAAGTTCCCCTGCTTCCTTCAGCCTGCCTTCCCTGTAGAAAAAGTCCGCCTTCTCCTTGAGGTTAATGAACAGGTCTATCCGGTCTTTTTCCTTAGCGGTGCTTCCCCCAGCTACCCGGAGAAGGCCCTTTTCCACCAGCTCGTAGGTTCTCTTCATAATCTCAAAGGAGCTGAGCCCCAATCTTTCGGCAATTTCCCTGAGGGAAAACCCCTTGGAAAGCTCCTTTATGATGGGCTCCTCACCCTCCTTTAAAACCTCCACCTTAACATCCAGGGATGGTATTACCTTAAGAATAGCCTCTGTTTCATCCTTTCTGGCATAGCCTTCCAGCAGAAGGTCCTGAATGTCTATGTCCACCTCATAGGGAACATCCATTTCCCTTTCCTCAAACCTGAAGTATCCCTCTTCCACGAAGGAGTTAAACACTATTTCCCTCACCAGCCCTTCCAGTGCTTTATCTACCTCATCCCTGGAAGCAAGGTTAAGCTTTACCAAAGCCTCCCCCAGCAGGATTTTCTCCTTCTTGGCAAAGGCCACAGCCCTGATGATGTCCTGTCTTTTAATGCCCAGAGTCCTCATGAGATAGGGACCCAGCCTCTCCTCAGGGTCCTCTGAAATCCCGTATTTCAGCTTTCCTTCCTTAAGGTAAAACTTCCTCTCGTAGTCCCCTATTTTAACCGTCAAAACTCCGGTTTTTCCCCTGAGGTATATCCACTGCAGGATATCCCCCATGTCCATGGTCTGGAGGGATCCGTAAATATACATTAAGAAATTTCCTTGGCCTTTTGGAGGAAGATTTCCGAGGTAAGGGAATCTATATTGCAGATTCTGATTTTCTCAAGGGATGTGCCCCGGTCTACGTAATCAATTATGGCTTTTAATATAACCTCAGCTCCCCTCTCCTTGGGAAAACCAAAGATTCCCGTGCTTATGGCAGGAAGGGAGACGGACCTGGCCCCCTTCTCTTCTGATAGGCGGAGGGCAGCATGGACTGCATTTCTGAGCTTCTCGTCCTCCTCCCCTTCTCCCCATCGGGGACCTACTGCATGAACCACATATTTTGCCTTGAGGGCACCGGCTGAGGTTACGGCAGCGGAACCCACGGGAACAAAACCAATTTTATCGCTTTCCTCCTGGATAATCTTGCCTCCCTTTCTCACTATAGCTCCTGCTACTCCCCCTCCATGTTTGAGATAGGAATTAGCTGCGTTTACTATGACATCGGTTTCCTCCTCGGTAATGTCCCCCCTCACTATCTCTACCACCGTGTTCCCCCTTCTAAAGGAATAAAGGACCCTGTTTTCCATATCAAAGCCTCCCTTCCACGGAACTGTAGTTAAGTAGGAAAATCCTGTTTCTGCTGGATGAAGCAAGATGATTTCCTGAGAGGAAAATAAATCCCGGTGATAGAAACCCCTCAGGGGTTTTTATCCCTATCTTTCCCACAAGATTTCCCCGGGAATCATAAATATAAGCACAGGAGGAAGGAAGGGAAACGATAAACCTCCCCTTGGAATCTATGGCCAGATCCACCGCGGCGTTTACCACCGTCACGGTGTCCTCATATATCTCTATGCTCCCCTTAGGCACCTCTGGCCCCTCAATCTTTTTCTCAAAAACCATGGTGTAGGTAGAGGAATATTTCCTGAATTTGCCCAGAACATTGGACAGAACCCCTATTTCTCCTGAAGGAGAAACCCTTATGGTTATGTTCCTCTGCAGCTGGTAGAACTTTTTGGGATCCGAATAGGAAGGGTCCTGAAAGGGCATTCCAAACCCTCCTAAATACTTCCCCCGGGAATTATACATGGAAATTATGGTGTTCTTTTTCGGGTCAAAATCTGCCACGAAAATAGTCCCAGCAGGTCCTATACCTACGGAGCCAGGAACATCGTGGGTTTTTATGAGGAATTTGAATTTCCCGTTGAGATCAAAAACCTTCAGGTTTTTAGTGCCTTCATCTATGACATAAATCAGATTACCGGAAAGGTAAAAATCTTTAAGGGAGGAAACCTCCTTCTTCTTCAACCCAAGGGGCAATACGGGTCCGAGAGCTTTTCCATCAGGGGAAAATCTTAAAATGTTTCCCCGGTCTTTATCCTGGATGTAAAAATTCCCGGAGGAATCAAGGGCAAATCTTCCGGCGAAGGAAATGAAGGTGCCCGAGGATGCTATAAGTTTTCCTACATCTTTCAAAACCGGAATTTCAATAATACTTTGAGAAAAAACCAAAAAGCCCACGATAAAAAAGGTTATAATTTTTTTACCTCTCATCATATTTAATAAAATAGACCATGAAGGGTGATTTTTCAAGAGGGAATTGGGCTGCTCTCATACATCCCCCTATTTACGATTTCACTGCTTACGATCTGTGGCTACGGCCCTTAGGACTTTACAACATCGCTGGTTATATAAAGGAGTTCACAGGTCTTGAAGTTCACCTTTTTGATTACATGGACAGGGAATCAAAGCTTTCCCCTCCCACAAAATCCAAACCCTACGGAACCGGGAAATTCTACAGGGAAAGGATCGAAAAACCCAGGCCTCTCCTTCCTGTAAAAAGGTATTTTTACCGCTTCGGGATTCCGGGAAAGACTATGGAAGAATTCATGAAAAGCTTCCCCCAACCCGCCGCAGTCTTCGTAACCTCCGGGATGACCTACTGGTATCCTGGAGTCGAGGAAGCCGTAAGGGCAGCAAGAAAAGCCTGGGGCGACGTTCCAGTGTTTTTAGGGGGAACCTACGCTACCCTGCTTTCAGAACATGCGACGAAGTTTGCCACGGTTATAAGCGGGGAAGTAGGTTGCCAGGTGGTAAATATAATAGGGGAAATCAGGGGTGAAATTTTCCCCTGCTACGAAGAACCCCTTCCCCTTTTTGAACTCTCCCGCCGCACCTCCTCGGTAACCTCCACAACCCGGGGATGCCCTTACAGGTGCAGTTTCTGCGCCTCCTTCCTGCTTCATCGCTGGAGGAAAAAACCCTTAGAAAGGGTTCTCATGGAATTTAAAAAATTGGCAAGGCTTGGGGTTGAGGACCTGGCCCTTTACGACGATGCCCTCCTTGTGGATTCAAACAGGCATTTTAAACCCATTTTCAGGGAAGTGCTCAGGGAAAAAATTCCCCTCAGGTTTCATTTGCCTAACGGTATTCATGTGAGGTTCCTGGATGAGGAGGTGGCCTGGCTCTTTAAAAAAGCTAACTTCAAAACTATAAGACTATCCTTAGAAAGCACCGACGAGGAATTCCTCAGGAAAAAATCCCCGAAACTCAAATTGAAGGATTTTGAAAGAGCGGTCTCACTCCTGGAAAAATTCGGATTTCCCCGGAACCAGCTCACTGCCTATGTAATAGTTGGGGTTCCAGGACAGAGGGCGGGGACGGTGATGAAAACCCTCGATTACTTAGAAAGAATGGGGGTAAAACCATCCTTAGCCTATTATTCCCCGGTTCCTGGAACAAGCGACTTTTTACTCCTCCAGAAGGAAGGAGTGCTCCCCCCTGAACACGACCCTCTTCTTCACAACAAACTGATGTTTCCCTATATGGGCTATTCCATAAGCGAGGGGGAATTTGAAAGGATAAGGAAAAGGGCCTTTGAAATATCCCAGAAACTTAGATAATAAGGGAAAGGACGGAGTTCATAACGAAAAAATATTTTCTTCTGATTTTAAGCCGACACCCCTGGACCTCAAAAAATTCCGGATATTGACGGGCTTTAAGTAGAATATCCTCCTCAAGACTGCTTCCGCAAAGCCTTATCCCTTCAACCAGCCTCAGACCCATCATCACCCTTTCCTTGAGCTCCTCCTCAGGGCTTAGAAAATAGACCTTCCTCTCCAACCCCTCTCCCCTCTCAAGGCGGCCTATGTAGGACCTCAGGGACCTCTTGTTCTCCCATCTCTTTGAGCCTAAGTGGCTGGCTGCGGAGGGACCCAGCCCTATCCAGTCCTCAAACCTCCAGTATTTGAGATTGTGAAGGCTTTCCATCCCCTTCTTAGAAAAATTTGAAACTTCGTATTGAAAAAGCCCGTGGGACTCAAGAAATCCCACAGCCAGAAAATACATTTTTTCAAGCACCTCGTCTTTGGGAGGATTCATGGAAAAATACCTGGGAACCTCCAAAAGGTAAAGGCTTATGTGGGAAGGGGCCAGGGAAACGGCCTTCCTGAGGTCCTCCTTCAGTTTTTTTAGGGTCTGTCCCTCTATTCCGAAAATCAGGTCCAGATTTATATTGGAAAAACCTGCCTGCTTTGCCTCCTCTATCCTTTTCTCCACCTGGGAGGGAAGGTGTCCCCTTCCCAGGGCCCTTAAAAATTCCTCCTTAAAGGAAATCGCTGCCAGGCTTACCCTGTTAAATCCCAGTTGCTGCAGGAAAACGAAATCCACAGGGTCTTCGGGATTTATCTCAACGGTGGCTTCCCTTATTTCCTTTCCCATAAACCTTTCTGCAAGCCTTTCAAGGGAGCGGTGGGAAAGAAGGGAAGGGGTTCCTCCCCCTAAGTAAAGGGTATCGTAAATAAGGGGAAATTCCTCTCCTTCCTTTAAAACCGCTTTAATAAATCTTTCCTCAAGTTCTTCCCTGTAGGGAACGGTGAAAAAATGACAATAGGGACACTTCCGCCGGCAAAAGGGAATGTGGATATAAAGTCCCTTCAGAGACTCCCCTCCCCTATCATCTCTATGGTCTTGTTAACTTCCTGCTGAAGGGCCGGGGGAAGGCCCAGAATTTCCGGATCAAGGAATCCCTTTATAATAAGGGATTTTGCCTCCTCAGGACTGAAGCCCCTGCTCATGAGGTATTCAATTTCCTCCTCGGCTATTCTTCCCACCGCTGCCTCGTGGCTCATTTCCACATCGGGATGATTGGCCTCAAGTTCAGGAATGGCAATTATTGAACCCTTTTCCTCAAGGAGAAGCCCATCACAGCTCATGTGGGCCTTTATTCCAGGAGCGTTTCCCACGAGATGCCCCCTTGAATATACCTTACCCCCGCCGCTTATGGCCCTGGAGATAATCTCACCGCTCGCCCCCTGGCCGTTAAGGTATATCCGTGCCCCCAGGTCATATATGGAATTGGCAGGAGCATATACAAGGCTGGCGAATTGGGCAGAACCTTCCCTCTCCACTATAGCCTGAGGGTAACTCTGGGTAATTTTTGATTTTTTTATGGTTATGTAATTGGATATGAATTTACCCCCTTCGTCCACATAAACCCCGGTTCTTGGCCTCACTTCCACCTGCTCCGCCCAATCGTGAATCATGGTATAAGAGAGAAAAGCCCCCTTTCCCACGAAGATTTCCGTAATCCCCACATGAAGTCCCATGTTCACATAACTGGCAGTGGCACAACCATTTAGGATATGCAGCTCGGCCCCGTCTTCCAGAACGATGAGGTTATGGGTTGTCTGGGTAAGCCTGGAGGTGGCTATGAAGAAACAGGCCTGAAGGGGCTTATCCACCTTAACCCCCTTAGCCACATGGATGAAATATCCCCTGGGGGGCTGGGAGGCAGCAAGTTTAGTCCACTGGTCCTTTTCCTTGGAGACTAAGGTCCACAGTTTACCCTTAACCCCCTTTATTTCCTGGACAGCCTTTCCCATGGAATAGAGGGTAACCCCCTCGCTGTAATTGGAGGCCATTTCCTCATTATCGAGAAGGATGAAGGAACCGGAGCGTTCCTTCTCGTCCAGAACAAAACCGACCCTTTCTAAAACGTCCCTTTCCTTTACTATAATGTCTTTTTCCAGCATTTTACGCACTCCTTATAGCCCTTAAGCTTTATCTCGTTAAACATCTCCTCTGGATTTCCTGAACAAACTATTTTCCCGTCCATGAGCAGATGACCCCTATCGGCCTTCACCTTCTCCAAGATGAAACCCGTATGGGTTATGATTATTCCGCTTCTTTTCCTCTCAAGAATGGGCATGTCCTTCTGAAGAAGTTTCTTTATGGCCTCGGCGATAATCCCGATGTTCACCACATCAACCCCGGATTCAGGCTCGTCAATAAGGGCAAGGTCTGGCTCCTGAAGGAGAAGTTGAAATATTTCCGACCTTTTCATTTCACCACCGGAAAATCCCAGGTTAACATCACGGTAAAGAAGACCGTTCAGGGAAAGCATTTCAGCGTATCTCTTTATCTCCTCCTCGCTCTTTCCCATGAGTTTCCCCAATTGATACAGCTTTATTCCCCGGAGGGAAGGGGGACGCTGGAAGGATATCCCCAGTCCCAGTTTTGCCCTTTCGTGGGGAGGAAGATGGGTTATATCCCTTTCTTTAAAAATTATCTTCCCTTCCACCACCCGGTATCTCGAGAAGCCCATTATGGCGAAGAAAAGGCTGGACTTTCCAGCGCCGTTGGGACCGAAAAGCACATGGGTCTCCCCGCTTTTAACCCTGAGATTTATCCCTTTTAGCACAGGCTGACCTTCAACTTCCACCCATAGATTCTCAATCAGCAGCATTTTTAGCCTCCTTTATGGCCAGTTCAACGGCTTCCTCAGGGCTTGATGTTGGAATAACCCCTGGTATCTCCCAGGTATCTATTCCGAAAACCTTTTTGCCGTAAATCAAAGCGTAGGAAATCTCGGAAAGGGTCCCGTAACTCCCATCCACAGCCACAAGCGCGTGGGAATTGAGAACCACTAAGGCATTTCTCAGGTATCCAATGGCGGTGGAAATGGGGATGTCCACATAGGGATTTGCGGAGCTAAAGTCCTGTCCCGGGAGAATCCCGATGACCAGGCCTCCAGCCTCCTTGGCTCCCCGGGATGCAGCCTCCATAACCCCACCCAGACCTCCGCAAACCAGTATTGCTCCTCTTTCTGCGATGAGTTTCCCCACGCGGTAGGCTTTATCCAAAGCCTCAGGTGGGGGCGATGAGCCTCCAATAACCCCTATCCTTATTTTTTCCCTCATAAATACCTTACCCCCTTTAAGAAATGTTTCCTCCAGTATTTTCCCAGCCTCTCCTTAACCACTCCCCTCTCAGGGGAAGCGTGAACCATGTATCCTGGAGCGACGAATATGCCCACATGGAGGGAATTTCCGAACCTGAAAAAAAGCAGGTCCCCGGGTTTAATCTGCCGGAGATGTAATTTTTTGCCCTTTCTGAGTTGTTCCTCAGCGGTTCTTGGAATTCGTATGCCAACACTCCTGTAAACATAATATACCAGGCCGGAACAGTCAAAGCCCCGGGAGGGTGAATCTCCCCCGTACCTGTAAGGAGCACCTACCAGGGAAAGTGCCTTTTGCACTATAGCCCTTGAAGGATATTGATTAACTGAGCAACCCAATAAAAGAACCAGGAAAATAATCCCTATCTTTTTCATAGGAAAATATTATACAACATCTCCTCCCCATTTTCAATCTCCCCAAAATGCAAAAGGGACAGGTCCAAAATTCAAATCTTCCCCTCCCACAATTTCCCAATTTCAATCTTAATTTTTGGGACAGGTCCGAAAACGAAAAATCAATGAATTCCCACCCAACTCTTCCCGCAATATTCACCAACTCCCTCCATTCCCCGCCTCTTTCAGTGAAAAACCACTTCCAATTTCCAGTTCTTTCTCTACAAAGCATGGAGTTTTTGGGACAGCTCCGAAATTCAAATTCCTCCCCAAATTTCCCAAATATCAATTTTCGGGAC
>JALXBI010000044.1 GCA_026991555.1 Candidatus Aminicenantota bacterium | reverse complement strand
TGGTAAAGGCTTTTTCGCTTCCCCACGAGGAAAGGAGCATCATGGAACGACGGAAAAAATCCTCGGCCTGCTCCAGGTTACCATTTCTAAAGAAAAGGGCTCCCAGGTCAGAAAAAGCCCTTCCAGCTGTTTCCCCATCAAGGTCCTCCAGGGCCCTCCTGTAGGCTTCCCGGTAATAGGCTTCTGCCAGCATGGTATTGCCCTTATTCTCCTGAGCTTTTCCCGCCCACAAAAAGCTCAGGGCAGAATCTCTGTCCGAGGGAAAGAATTCCCGCCCTTCCATATAAGCTTTTATGGCGAGGCAAGTTCTGCTCCTGCATTTTCTTATGAGTTTCAGGGCCTCTTCCCTCTTACCCAGACCCAGGAGCCTTTCAACTTCCCTTTCCCTGCCGCGAGATTTGACCCTTGTGAGTTTTTCCTCCTGCAGGGTTGCCTCCTGGACTTGGCCTGAAGGTTTCCCCATAAGGGCGGATATGAGCCCCCCGGGAGTTAAGCCTTTTTCGATCAGGGAAAGGGCTTTATTTTCTATCTCCTCGTCCAGGAAAACGAGGTTTTTCTTCCAGTTTTCGGTGTTCAATGGAGGCAGGTTCAATGAAAAACTACCGTCCTCTTCCCCTTCCAGGAGAAACAGCGCCCGGGGAAAGGAGGAGAAAAGAATTTTAAAGGCTTCCCTGGCCCTGGTTCCCTGATAATTTTCCAGACCGATAATGTTCCACGGACCGTTCTTGATGACCCATTCAAGATGTCGCTCGAGCATTTTATGGGAGGCATCCAGGAGAACAGAATTGGGATGCAGGCTTACGGTTCTCCTTATAAGATAAGATTTGCCTGAACCCTCTGGCCCGAGGATTGAAACCACTCCGGTTTTTCCTCCTCCCTCTGCCAGTCTCAACAGGAAGAGGAGTTCTTCTCTTTTTACAGGGAACCAGCATAGCCTGGAAAAGAGAGGGGGATTTTCCGGTCTCTCCAGGTAAACTTCTCCTTTTCTTTCCCTGAGAGGATATGCGTAGAGGAAGCCGGGGTTTGAGTGTTCAAAAAAGGCACTTACCTCGAGATTTAGAGCCTTTAGAAGGCAATGCTTCAAAGCTCCTCTCTGGCTGGGTAGTTCCCAGTTTCCCCGTCGTTTTCCCTTTATGAGGAAAGTCCTTCCCCGAATGGAGATGCGATCCATGAGATTCGGATGTATGATGGGGGGAAAGGAAAGCACGCGGTTTACCGGAAAAAAGGGAAGCCTCAATGGAGGAGGTCAGAGAATTTTTCCACCTTGTCTATGTAATCCGGATCTACCTTCTTAATTTCTTCCAGCAGACGTTGGGCCTCTTTCTGGTTCCCCAGAACTTCATAAACCTTTGCCAAATGATATTTGAGACCTAAATATTTTTCCGGAGGATGGCCTTCTTCATGGAGTCCCTTCTGAAATGTTTCTATGGCTTGCTCGTACAGCCCCTTTTCAAAAAGGCAAATTCCTATTAGCTCCAAGGATTCCAGTTTTTTATCAGGGCTTTTAGCGGAAATCTGGAATTCCGCCAGGGCTTCGTCAAACATCCCCATTTTCAGATATGCCACCCCCAAATCGAAATGGGTCTGGTAGTCTTCCTCCTCAATGGAGGCGCTCATGGAAGAGGACAATTGTTTTATAAGCTCCATATCCTCCCTGGAGCTTTCCTTTATCTCTTCCTCTCCCAGGAAATCCATGGCTTCAAGCTCCTGGGTGATGGCCTGAGCGATGTCCACGAGTTCTTCCTGGGCGACCTTTTCTTCCTCTTTCTTGGCAGGGGTGGACTTTTCTGTTTTGCCAAGGCCGAATTCCTTTAGAATTTCCTCAAGCTGTTCGTCAATGGAGGATTTTTCCTTGTGGGCGGGTTTTTCCTTCTTTTCCTTCCCTGATTCTTCAAAAAAGGACTCCCATTCCCTTCGGGTCTCCTTTTCGGAGACGGAGGGAGCCTCTAAGTCAACGTTAGTATCCACCTCCTCCGGGGCCTCTAAGGGGATTTCCAGTTCCATTTCCAGATCTCCATTAGTGTCTGCCTTTTTCTCTTCAAGGGTTTCTGTTTCAGCAACTTCCATATCAAGAACAGTTTCCTGGGCTTCCAGGAGCTTTTCCTCTTCTAAAAGAAGGTCCTCGTTTAATTCTTGTATTTCTTCCAGTTCCTCTTCGGGTTCTTTAGCAACGGTAACCAGCGATGAAAGGAGTGCCTCCAGCTGGGAAAGTTTTTCCGGATCCCTCGTTTCCATCCTTATGGAATCAGCCAGCCGTTTGGTAGCCTTTTTGTCTCCCTTTCTTATGTATATTTCCAGTAATTTAAGTTTGGCGGGCCAGTGGTCAGGATATCTGAGGAGGATGTTTTCAATTTCTGCCTCTGCTTTCATCCACAACTGCAGCTTCATGTAGTTTTCCGCTTCTTCCATGTGCATTTTTATGAATTCTTCGGGATTTTCCTCCTCTTCTCCAGTGAGCATGGCGAATTTTTCCTGGAAGTAAACATTCCCCGGATCAAGGTTGAGGAGCCTTTTCAGTGTTTCCACCAATTTTTCCTTCTGCCCTGTTCCTTCATATATTTCCGCCAAAGTGGTCAAAACCGCAATTTCATTGTGCTTTTTCCCGGATTTCTCATAGATCTGGGCTATTTTTTCCAAAGTTCTGGTGTGACTGGGATTCGCTTTTAATATTGGGTTGAGAACTTCCACGGCCTCCTCTTCCTCTCCGGCTTTTATTAGTTCATCTGCTATGGGCTCCAGAAGCTCAAATGCCCTATCAAATTCCCCCTGGAAAAGAAAAATATCTGCCAGCTTTCTCTTTGTTTCTCTATCTTCTGGGTTTTCTGCCAGAAGTTCTTCAAGGAGAGCCCGGGCTTTTTCAAGGTTTTGAAAATCCAGGTAATATTCGGCAAGAATCCTTTTTAGCTCTGGGGATGGCTTCTTTTCAAGGAGGGGAATGGCCAGCTGCTCAAAGAAGTTTGAACCGGTAGAGGCGCTTAACCTTTTGGCCAGTTCTAAGGTCCTGAGATTCTCGGGCTGAAGAATCATAGCCCTTTTTAACCGCGCCAGTGCTTTCTCTGTTTTGCCTTCCTGGATATCCCTTTCCGCTAGGTTAAGGAGAAGCTCTACGCCCTTATCCTTCTCTCCTTGATTGAGATAGAGGTTGAGAAGGGCCTCCTTAACCTTGGGGTCGTCAGGCACTATGGATGCCAGCCTTTCGTAAACCTCTATGGCCTTTTGGTAATTCTGTTTTCTTATGAGGGTTTCCCCCAGATGTATGAGAAGGTTTTTGGCGTTTACCAGAAGCCCAAGCTTAACATAAAGGTCAGCAAGAGTAAGGGAGTGATCCGGATTCTGGGGCTCTAGCATATAGACCTTCTTGAAAATAGCCAGGGCTTTTTTCAGAAATTCCCGCTCCATGTAAAAATTTCCCAGGCGGGTGAACATTCTTATGGCCTCATCTTTTAGCCCCGCCCTTTCATAAAGCTCCCCCAGCTTCCTCATGAGGTATTCGTCGCGGGGCTTTTTCCTTAGGGCTCTTTCGTATATACGGATGGCTTCTTCTATTTTCCCCTGACGGACCAGCTTTTCCGGTGAAGAATCCCGCATATTACCCCTGCCTATATTTTAGGACAAATTTTCCCCGGTGAAAAGGGGTTGGGCCCAGAAAACATAAATTTCTTCTGTGGGCCGCGGTGCCATAGCCCATGTTTTTATCCAGGGAAAATCCAGGGAAAAGATTGGCCATCCTGGATATTATACGGTCTCTTATTACCTTTGCCAATATGGAGGCTGCCGATATCTGAGGAACAAGCCTATCCCCGTGGACAACCGGCTTTACGAGGTAACCATCTATTTCCGGGACAAAGGGGCCGTCCACCAACACTACTGAGGGGGGAGGGGTCAGTTTCTTTATAGTTCTTTCCATGGCCTTTAGGGTGGCCTTTAAGACATTGTTCTCCTCTATTTCCTCTAAGGTTCCCAGAGAGAAGCTCCACCCTATTGCTGAATCGAGGATTTCCCTGAAAAAATTTTCCCTTCTTCTGGGAGAAAGCTGCTTTGAATCTCTTAGCCCAGCTATTCCCTCCCGGGGCAGGATAACTGCTGCCACTACTAAAGGACCAAATAAAGAACCTCTGCCAGCTTCGTCTACCCCTGCTATTAGCTTCTCACTGTTGTTTCGCTGCAATTTTCCGTTTCATCTTTTTAGAGCTTAAACCGCGGAGGAAATAGAGTTTTGCCCTTCTTGCTCTGCCCCTCTTGACCACCTCAATTTTCTCTATTTTCGGAGAGTGCAGGGGGAAGATTCTTTCCACCCCGATTCCGAAGGATATTTTTCTTACTGTAAAGGTTTCCCTTAATCCGCCACCTCTTCTGGCAATAACCACCCCTTCAAAGACCTGAATTCTTTCCTTGTCTCCCTCCTTGATTTTAAGGTGTACCCTTACAGTATCTCCAGGACGGAAGTCCGGCAGGTTCTTCCTTAAATATTCCTTTTCAACTTCCCTTATCAACTCCATGATTCCTCCTTTTTCTTACGAGGTCTGGCCTGTTTTTCACGGTTTTTTCCAAAGCTTTCCTTTTTCTCCATTTCTCTATTTTACCATGATCTCCGCTAAATAAAACCTCCGGAACCACCATTCCTCGGAAATCTCTGGGTCTCGTATATTGTGGGTATTCCAAAAGACCGCTGGAAAAACTTTCTATTTTTGTTGACTCTTCCCTTATTACCCCGGGAACTAACCGGGTCACGGTGTCCATTACTATAAGAGCAGCAGGTTCACCTCCGGAAAGGACGTAATCTCCTACGGAGATTTCATCGTCCACCAGATTTTCTGCTACCCTTTCATCCACTCCCTCATACCTGCCGCATATTAAAATTATATGCTTCTGGCCCGAAAGTTCCTTTGCCTTTTCCTGGGTGAAGAGCTTTCCAGCGGCAGATAGCAGTATGGCCCGAGAGTCCGAAGTTTTTATGGCAGAAAGTGCTTTCCAGATGGGCTCTATTTTCATAATCATTCCTGAACCCCCTCCGAAGGGCCTATCATCCACGCTCCTGTGAAGGTCGGAAGCAAAATCCCTGAGATTGTAAATCTCTACCTGTATTTTTCCTTCCTCAATGGCCCGGGAGAGGATCCCGTATTTAAGAGGGGAAGAGAAAAAGCCGGGAAAAATGGTTATGATTGAAAATTTCAAAGTTCCTCCAGGCCAGGAGGTAGATTAACCTCCAGCACATTTTCCTTTTCCATGCAGAATTTCATCGGCACCAGAAGCTCCTTCCCTGAATAGGTCTCTATAACCACAACTGGATTCATTGGAATGGGAAGCACCTCCTTCACTATACCAAGCACGCGGCCTCCGGCGACAGCTTTTTTCCCTTCAACGGGGTTAGCCTTTTCCTCTTTCCCAACGATTTCAAAGCCCCGGAGAGCCTCAGCTTCTTCCAGGGAATTGATGCCCTCGAATTTTATTATTAAATACCTGGGAGACCTTTTGACTTTTTCTATCTTTAAACTAAGCTTCCGGTGTTTCCGCCTCAGAATTAAAACAGAACCCACGGCCTTCCTGTAAAGGCCGGATTCTATGGGGAGGACCCTCACCTCTCCCTTTAATCCATGAGGTTTAAGGACCCTCCCCAGTAAGGTCAACTCTCCAGAATCTCTAAGACATACCTCTTCTTATCCCTCATGCCTGCGGCAGAGAGGATAGTTCTTATAGCCTTAGCGGTTCTTCCCTGTTTTCCTATAACCTTTCCGAGGTCAGAGGGAGCAACTTTGAGCTCAAGTATGGTGGTCTGCTCTCCCTCTACCTGATGAACCTGCACCTTGTCCGGATTGTCCACCAATGCCTTGGCGATCATTTCCACTAACTCTTTCACGGCTACCTCCTTTAATTATTTTTTTGAGCCTGCTTTTTAACCCTCTTTATCAGGGACTTTACCGTTTTAGTTGGCTGAGCCCCGCGTTTTTGCCAGTATTCAAGTTTTTCAAAGTCTATTTTCAGCTGTATGTCCTCGGGCAGGGGATTATAATATCCTATCTCATCCACAGTAGCCGTTCTTATTGGGCTTCTTTTTTCTACCACTACTATGCGGTAGAAGGGCTGCTTCTTCTTTCCCATTCTCATCAACTTTATGCTGAGCATCTCTACCTCCTGTGTTCTTATATTAGGTTAACTAAGAAATTGCTATATGTCAATCCCCTTTAACATGTTTCGGACCTGTTTAGATTTTAGCATCTTTTTCATCTGGAAAAATCCCCGAAGGAGCTGGTTCACCTCGTGGACAGGCCTTCCGCTTCCCCGGGCAATTCTCCTTTTTCTGCTGGCCTTTATTATTTCCGGTCGCTGCCTTTCCTCCGGGGTCATGGAGTTTATAATGGCTTCCATGTGTATTAATTTTCTGTCGTCAACCGCGCCTATGCCCGGCATCTTGGGAAGGAAGGGGATTATTTTTTTCAGGCCCCCTAATTTCCTTAGAAGCCGAATTTGCTCCTTAAGGTCATCTAATGTAAAGGCGTTCTTTTTCAGTTTCGCAGCCAGCTTCCTGGCCTGTTCCTCCTCCACCGCTTTTTCGGTCTTTTCTATAAGGGTGAGGATGTCTCCCATTCCAAGAATCCGGGAGGCCATTCTTTCGGGAACGAAGGATTCCAGATCTTCAATCTTTTCCCCTACTCCAATAAATTTTATGGGGCGGGCCGTGGCATAGGTTATGGAAAGGGCTGCGCCTCCCCTTGCATCGCCGTCCATCTTGGTGAGTATCACAGAATCAAAGCCCACCTTCTCCTTGAACTCCCTGGCCACCCTCACAGCTTCCTGACCTGTCATGGCATCGGCCACCAGGATAACCTCAGTAGGGGAAAGCTCCTCCCTGGTTTTCCTCAGCTCTTCCATCAACTCCTCGTCCACATGGAGCCTTCCGGCAGTGTCCACGATTATTGCTGCATATTTGCCCGACCTTCTTATCTCCCCGATGATGGAAAAGGCCCTCTCCAGGGAGGATGGGGCTGGCAAAAAATCCGCCCCGGCCCATTTAGCTATCTTCTCCAGTTGCTCCTGGGCAGCAGCCCTCTTAAGGTCCAGGGAGACCAAGAGAACCTTTCCTCTTTGAAGGAGAATATGGGCCAGTTTTCCCGCTGTTGTGGTCTTTCCTGCTCCCTGTAGTCCTATAAGCATGTAAAGGTCAGTTCCCGCTAAGGTTTTTAACTCTCTCTTGCCTTCTCCTCCGAGAAGAGCTGTAAGTTCCCGGTGGACTATTTTTACTACGGTTTGGTAAGGGGAAAGGGAATTCCTTACTTCCTCTCCAAGAAGTTTTTCCCTTAGGGCGGAAACGAAGTCCTTAACTGCCCGGTAGTTTACATCGGCCTCGAGAAGGGCGATGCGGATTTCCCTCAACGCCGGCTCCACATTTGACTCGGTTAAGTGCCCCTCTCCCTTTAGCCTTTTCAAAAAGCCCTGGAATCTATCGGATAATCTTTCAAGCATAGGAAAATTTTAACATGTTAAAATAGAGCCATGGATAAATGGATGAGAATCGCCCTTCAGGAGGCGGAAACGGCAGAGAAGGAAGGGGAAGTGCCTGTGGGAGCTGTTCTGGTAAAGAATGACCAGCTTATAGCTTCGGCCCATAACCGGACCATTCACCTTTCTGACCCCACTGCCCACGCGGAAATACTCGTTCTAAGAAAAGGGGGAAGGAAGCTGGGAAATTATCGTCTTGAGGGAACGGAATTGTATGTAACCAAGGAGCCGTGCTTGATGTGTTTAGGGGCCATGATTCACGCGAGGATAAAAAAATTGGTCTTCGGTGCTGAAGACCCCAAGGGCGGCGCCTTTTCTGCCTTTTCTGTGGACCTTTCCAGAGCAAATCACAGGATGGAGATAGTGGGAGGGGTTATGTCCAAGGAAAGCTCTCAGCTCCTTAAAAACTTTTTTAAGGCCAGGAGGTAATTTGATTCACTACGCAATAATAACCCTCTTCCTGGTCCTTACGGGATACCTCTTTTCCCACCTTTCCGGAAAAACCCAACACCTTCTCAGCAAGGAGACTGCAGGTTTTGGGTATATGGTTCTTTCTTCTCTTTTCGGGGGGAAAATACTTTCGGGAACGGTGCTTCCTCAGGTCACGGGATATCTTTTTGTGGGGATCCTGGTGGGGCCATCTTTTCTTGGAATTATAGACCAGGCTACCCTTTTGCACCTCTCCTTCGTGGACGAACTGGCTCTGGCCCTCATTGCCTTTGCCGCTGGCGCCAAGGTAGACGTAAAGGCCCTTAAAAGAAATATCAGGGATGTCATGGGGGTTATAGTCTTCCAGACCCTGGCGGTAATACTATTATTTGGATTATCACTTCCTGTTTTTTTGAAGTTCCTTGGCATAAAAGGCGATTTTTCCCTTTATTTTATGGTTTTCCTCGTTTTGATGACCGGGGCCATAGCCAAATCCCCTGCCACCACCATAGCGGTTATTATGGAAAGCCGGGCAGAGGGAAGGTTCACCGATATAATAGTAGGCATAACGGTGTTAAAGGATGTGCTAATTGTTTTTCTTTTTACCCTGGTGATTGCTCTGATTTCCGCAGGTACAAGATTCAATTTCGGGGTTTTCACCAACCTATCCTTAGAGCTGCTGATTTCAATAATATCGGGCCTGGTTTTTTCGGCTTTGATTATCTTTTATTTTTCCTATTTTCAGGGAGGGAGATTTTCCTTTGTTCTGATAGTTGCCTTTTTTATAGCCTCCATTTCTCACCACCTGCATTTCCACTCCATAATGGCAGCCATGACCGCCGGTATGGCCGTTAGAAACCTCTCCTCATTCGGTCACGACTTCCTGGAAAGCCTTTATGAAGCTTCGGTTCCTATTCTGACGGTTTTCTTTTCCATGACCGGCGCCTCCATGGACCTTAAAGTGGTCAAGAGCATTCTCCCGGCAACCATCTTTTTCGTGGCGGTCAGGCTTTTTTCTCTTTTTGCAGGAACCTGGGCAGGGGCTCGGGAACCCCAGGTGAAAAAATTCGGGTGGATGGCCTTTATAAGTCAGGCAGGACTCACCCTGGGCTTCGCTTCCTTGGTGGGCGATTATTTCCAGGATTATGGAATTTTATTGAAGAATCTAATTATATCCACTGTCATCTTCAGTATGCTCATCGGCCCCCCCCTTTTTCTTGTAGCTCTTAAAAAGGCTGGGGATATCAGATGAGAGCCTTTACGTGAATCTTTTTTCTTATCTTCAATTTCTGTTTCTTAATTCTATCCACAATTTCAAATACCAGCGTGTAATCTCCAGCGGGCATCCTCTTTGAAAATCCCAGGGTGTTGATGAAGATAAGCTCCTTATTTAGTTCCTTAAGCACCCTGGTCTGGTCCACCTCTACCTTTGAATATACAACGGAACCTTCGCTATCAATAATTTTTAGCAACTCCATTACGGAAATCCTGTATCCCTTTTCGGTTTTTATATAGCCGAAATTTTCCACGAAAATCTTAACTTTAACCACCTGACCCTGAGTGAATTCTTCTCCTGAAAGTTTCACCTCCTTTCCACCCTTGAGCACGAAGAAGTAGAAATCTGCAAGTTTTAGGGGCTGTTTGTTTTTCTTCTCCGTTCTCCCGCAGGCAAAGAGGAAAATCAAGAGGAATAGGAACGCAAGTTTTTTATTCATATTCACCTCCCTTTGTTTCCATTTTTTCCATTATTTTTCTCATAAAATCCCCCATGGAGAGAACCCCCAGAAGTTTCCGGTGGCTTACAGGATCAAGCACGGGAAGAATATCCGTGGGGCTGTCAGCCAGTCTGGTCATGGCAATACTCATGGGCATGTCCGGATGAAGGTGGGCGGTGGTATGGGAAAGGATTTCGCTTACCCTTTTATCTCCTTCTCCCCTTAAGTATGCCCTTTTCAATTCCGATTTGGTTACCATGCCAAGGTAATTTCCGTCCCTATCCACCACAGGATACGAGGAGAAGGGAAGAAGACCCAGGATTTCGTTTACCTGGGAAACCGTGTAGTCCCCAGGAATAACGTCAAAGTCCACCCTCATCACATCCTTGACCAGTATTTCCTCCAGAACCCCCCCGGCTTCCTTGGGAATAAGGCTTCCTTCCTCAAGCATGATGGCTTCCGTGGCCGAATACTCGTAAAGGGCCTGAGATATAACATAACTCACCCCGGTGGCCAACATAAGGGGCAGGAGTATGGAACTGTTCATCTTTGTTAGCTCAAAAATGAGGAGGAAGGCGGTAAGGGGAACTCTAAAAGCCCCGCCGAAAAATGCTCCCATTCCCACTATGGCATAGGCTCCCGGGGATGCGATGGGAAAGGGAAAGAGCAGGGAGAAAAATTTCCACATGAATAGCCCTGAGAAAGCTCCTAAGAAGAAGGAGGGGGCATACATTCCCCCGCTGGCATCGGAGCCAATGGAAAGGGAGGTCATGGCAAGTTTTCCAAGCAGAAGCACTGCCACCATGTTGAGCGAAGAGGGTTTTTGCATGAACTCTGTGAGGGTTTCGTAACCTGTTCCCATGACCTGAGGCAGGGCCAGCGCCGTGAGGGATATAACCCCTCCAACGGCAGCAAGACGAAGTTCCATGGGAAGCTTTAATTTCTTGAAAAATCCCTTGAAGTACTTGTTTAATCGAATGAAGGCCACGGAAATGGGGGCGATAAAGAGGCCCAGAAGTATGTAGTAAAAGAGTTCATAAGGAGACAGGAGCCGGAATTCCGGAACGGAAAACATTAAAAGATGACCACCGACCCATTTTTGAACTGCAGAAGCGAAGACCGTAGCGATAAAGGAAGTCCCCACTATTCTTGCGCTGAAATTTCCCAGAATTTCCTCCAGCATGTATGTAACCCCGGACATGGGAGCCCCGAAGGCAGCAGATATTCCGCTTCCTGCTCCTATACTCACCAGAATCCGTGTGTTCCTTGTGGAAAGGTGAAACGCACTGGCTAAGGCTGCCCCTGTCCCCGCTCCTATGGCCACGGAGGGTCCCTCGGGCCCTAAGGAAAACCCGCTTCCCACATTTACCGCACTGGTCAGGAAGCGAAAGGCGGTTATCTTAAGGGGAATTTTTCCCCCGAAAAACGAAAGCATCCTCCGAACATAACCCACACCTCCTCCCGCCGCCTCCCGGCACAACCTGATAAGAAAACCTGCCACCAATCCCCCTACCACAGGGGATAAAATCCATATACCTCCCTTAAGATAGGTTAATTTCGAAATTAGATGGATGGAGAACCTAAAGGCCGCATCGAACAGCCCCACAAGGAATCCGAGGATTATTATCAGGACGAATAGTAACTGGTCTTCCTTTATGTATATTCTTTTTAGAAAGGCCTTAATTCCTTTCAAGGGCATTTTCTAATCCTTTCCTGAGTTGTTGGCAAAGTTCCTCCGGTCCGCCCCTGGGTTCTATGGGGAGCAGGAACTTCACCCGTACCTTTCCTTTCCGTGGGATCCACTTTCCCCGGGGCAGCAATTCCATGGAATTAAAAAATACCACCGGTAGAATGGGAACACCGGCTTGCCTGGCCAATCTGCAAGCTCCCTTTTTGAATTTTCCGAGGCTTCCATCCCTGGTCCTTGTTCCCTCAGGGAAAATAAGGAGGATCTCGCCCTTTTTCAATAGTTCCTCAGCTTTTCTGAAGGCCATGGAGGCCCTGAGGGAGGATTCCCTCTTTACACTTATAAAATTGGCCACCCTTAATGCTTGACCTACAAAAGGAATTCTGAAGATGCTCTCCTTTATCATGGCTTTTACCCTATAAGGGAAGAAGGCTATGAAAAAGGGGCCATCTATATAACTTTGATGATTGGGGGTAATTATAAAAGGGGGGGGAGGAATGTTTTCCTGGCCTTCCACTCTGAATTTTATACCGAGGATAGAGTAAGAAGCTCTCCAGAAAAATTTGTAAAGCCGGTAAAGGAGAGCCTCTTCCTTCAGAACCCAGGCGAGGATTATAAACACGGGGGCCAGGGTGAGATGAAAAAGCAGGGCGTAAACAATAAACAGGATAAACCTCAGATGTCTCATTTGACGGAAAGGGAGGAAGGTGGCCTTATGATAAAGGATTCTGCCTTTTTCTGTATAAGCAATCCCCCAAGGAGGAAGCTTATGTAGATAAGAACCACAAAGGCCAAAGTGAGCCAGTCCCATCGGCTCCGAGCCTCTTCCTGTTCTTCCACGGAAATTTGCTTCATCATATCCCCTTTAACTATTATAGCGGTTATATTGTCCTTTCCGCCCCGTTCATTGGCTGTTTTTATCATGGTTTTTACCGCATCCTCTGCCTCCCCTTTTTCAGCTATTTCCTTAATTTCTTCGTCACTTAGGTGGAGATTCAGACCATCACTACACAGGACGAAAATCTCGTTCCCTTCGATGTCCAGTGGTCCCACCAGCTGGGGGTGAATTTCTCCTAAAACCCCTACGGATTCGTAAAGGATGTTCTTCTTCGGGTGATTTTTGGCCTCCCTGGCTGATATGCTCCCTTCCATTAGGAGTTTTTCCACTAAGGAATGGTCCTTGGTTAACTTCAGTATTCTGCCTTCTTTAATCATGTAAACCCTGGAATCTCCCACATGGGCTATGTAGGCCTTGGAATTTTTGAGGTATAGGGTTGTGAGGGTTGTTCCCATACCCATGGTGCTGGCAGATTTTTTCCCTTCCCTTAGAATTTCCTGGTTGGCCCATTCAAAGGCTTCAAGAAGTTTCAAAAGGGGTCTTTCTCCGGTCTTCTTTGTGAGGAACTCTTCCACTATTTTGCACGCAAGAGAACTGGCTATTTCCCCGGCAAGGTGGCCTCCCATTCCGTCAGCCACAATGAAGAGATACTCGTCGTCACCGAGCCTTTTGGCAACGAAGCAATCCTCGTTCTTCTTCCTTACCTTTCCCCTGTCGGTCGCTCCGGCGAAAGAGAACTTCATGGTTAAATTTTACCCCAACTTGATTGCAGCCCAAAGGGATGGGGTAAAATCTCTGTATGGAAAAGGTGGGAAGGGAATTTTTTCTTCTCCATCCCCTTGAGGCCTTAGAGAAAATTCTGGGAAAAATCCTTTTTTATCAGGGCTCAGGGGGCAGAATCGTGGAGGCCGAGGCTTATTTAGGTGAGGAGGATCCCGGTTCCTTTGCCTATAAAGGGAAAAAAGGCATAAAAAGGGATGCCCTCTACCGTCCCCCGGGCAGCCTTTTCCTTTATAGGGTTCACGGCCACATTCTTTTGAACATAATTTTCTTGGAGGAGGGTTGTCCTGGGGCCATATTGATAAGGGCCTTAGAGCCCACTGTCGGCATTGAAGAAATGAGGAAGAGAAGGAGAAAGCGGAAGCTGAAGGAGCTTTGCTCAGGCCCCGGGAAATTGACCCAGGCCCTGGGAATGGACCTTTCCTTAGATGGGGGCCTGATAAACTTAGGGCCTGTAAAGCTTCTGGAAGGAAAATTGAGGGAAAATGAGGAGATAGGATTTTCAGGGAGAATAGGGATAAGGGAAGGGAAGCAACTCCCTTATAGGGCCTTCATTAAGAATTCGGATTTTCTAAGCCGACGAGGGGATTTGAACCCCTGACCTGCTGATTACGAATCAGCTGCTCTACCTGCTGAGCTACGTCGGCTGGTGTAAAATTATACCATGATAAAAGTAGTGAAAGGGATTCCCTATACCGTGAATCAAAAGGCTTTCTGGGGTCTTCTGGGATATAAAAAGGGGAAAAGCCAGATTAGCCCCAGGATGATGGAAAAAATTGAAAAAACCATTGAGAAGGCAAAGAAGGTGATAAAACCTGTGGGAATATATGGGCTCTTTGGGGTGGAGGAGCTAAGGGAGGGATACCTTATAATAGGGGGGGAGAAAATAAACAGCAGGAGCCTTGCTTCCCATTTTATGGGTTTTACCCATGGGTATCTTATGGCAGTTACCATAGGGGAGGAGTTTGACCGTTTAATGGAGACCCTGCCCGTGGACCAGGCCGTAATTCTGGATGCCTTTGGCTCTGAGGCAGTGGAGGGGGTGGCCGAAAGTCTTAACAGGGCCATAGAAAGGGAGGGCGTTCACTTCGGGCTACACAGGTTCCATCGGAGGTATTCCCCGGGTTATGGGGATCTTTCCCTTAAAACAAACCTCGTTTTTGATAAACTTCTGGGACTCTCTTCGGTGGGAATCAGGGTTACCGAAAGGTTTTCCCTGCTTCCTCTGAAGTCCATTACTGCTATAATTCCAGCAGGAGGATAGATGCTGAAAATAATAGAATCCTTTTTCAAAAACGCCAAGATCCCTCCTTCGTCCTCCCCGGCGGATTTAGGACTCGGCTTCCAGGATGTGGAGATTGAAAGCAGCGGGAGGATTCTCAAGGCGTGGAAAATGAACGCGGGCGGAAACTGGGCCGTGCTCGTCCACGGTTGGGGGGCTAATAGGGAGGTTTTTCTACCCCTCATCAGGGAACTTTATCCGGAGTTTTCCCTTCTGGCCTTTGATGCTTCCAACCACGGGGAAAGCAGTCCCTACTGGCCCGTAAGCATAAAGGTGTTCTGGCAGGACATTGGGGCTGCCATTGAATTCCTCGGGGAAGAAGTTTTCTTGGTGGGTCATTCCATGGGGGCCGCTTCTTCCATTATTGCTGCCTCAACCTACGCTCAGGTAAAGAAGGTGGTGGCGCTGGCTCCCTTTGCCTCCACCCTGGAAATAACCGAGAAAATGATAAAGCCCCTTCCCCCTTCTTTGAGGAAGAAGGTCCTCCGGAAAATAGAGGAAGAGGTGGGGTTTTCCTTGGAGGAATTCTCCCCCCTTAATTTCATATGCAAAAGGTCAATACCTCACCTTTTAATCCACGGTAAACTGGACGAGACTGTTCCATACGAAGATAGCCTCCGTTTGAGCCAGAGGTGTCCAGAGGCAGAGCTCCTTTTTTATCCTGAGGACGACCACCGTTCCATCCTCTCCAACAAGGAGATTCTATGGAAGGTAAGGGATTTTTTGACGACCTGAAGGGCTACGGGAAATTCCTTGGGGAAATAAGCGGAGGCTTTACCACCCTGAAGAGGGAGGAGGCCCTGAGGGAAATAGCCGAAGAAATTTCCGGGTGCAGGAGATGTTCCCTTTATAAAAACAGGAAAAAATTCGTTCCCGGAGAGGGTAATCCCTTTGCTGAAATATTCTTCGTGGGAGAAGCTCCTGGAGCTCAGGAGGACCTGACCGGCAGGCCCTTTGTGGGCAGGGCAGGGGAACTTCTGACCAGGATAATTAAAGCCATGGGCTATACCCGGGAGGAAGTTTTTATCGGAAATGTGGTAAAATGCCGTCCTCCTGGGAATAGAACCCCCACCGAGGAGGAACAGAAAGCCTGTTTTCCCTTTCTCCGAAAGCAGATAGAGATTATAAAACCTAAGGTGCTTATAGCCTTAGGAAGGGTAGCAGCGGTGAACCTAACGGGAAAGAAAACCACCCTTTCTTCCCTAAGGGGGACTATTCATCGCTTTCGTGGGATTCCTGTGGTGGTAACCTATCATCCTTCCTATCTTCTGCAGAGGGGGGAACCCAAGGAGCTCAAGAAAATGGTGTGGGAGGACATGAAATTGGCTTTAAAGGTGGTCCATGGCAAAGTATAGAAAGTATAGCGTTTATCTGAAGGAAAAATACGGGGCCAGGGTTCACAGAATACCCCTTCAGGCGGGTTTCTACTGTCCCAACAGGGATGGGAGGCTTTCCAGGCAGGGGTGCATTTTTTGTGATGTATACGGTTCCGGTCCCCTTACCTTCAAGCCCCCACCCATAAGGGAACAGCTTCTTGAGGGAATGAAGCGGGCCCGAAGGAGATATGGGGCGAAGTTCTTTATAGCATATTTTCAGGCCTTTACCAATACCTACGGTCCCCCTGAGACCCTCAGGGAAAGATACTGGCAGGCCCTTGAATTTCCAGAGATCGTGGAGATATCCATTGGAACGAGACCCGATTGTCTACCAGAGCCTGTGGTGGAGGTTCTCGAAGAACTGGCGAAGGAAAGGCCCCTCTGGGTTGAGCTGGGACTTGAGAGCTCCCATTACCGCTCCCTTCGCTGGATGAGGAGGAATCACGGAATTGCGGATTTTATAGATGCCGTCCTGAGGCTTAAGGAGAGGCAGGGCATAAAGGTAGCGGCCCATGTTATTTTGGGAATTCCAGGGGAAGGGAGGGAGGAAGTGGTGGAGACAGCCAGGTTTTTGTCCGCCCTTCCTGTGGACGGAGTGAAAATTCATCCCCTCCATGTGCTTAAAAACACCGGGCTTGAGAAACTTTATCACGAAGGAAAACTTTCCCTCCTTTCCATGGAGGAATTTGTTTCCTTAGCGGTGGATTTCCTTGAAAACCTCAGGGAGAATATGGTTGTAATGAGAATTTCCGGAGAAAGGTCCCCGCAGCTCTTCATCGCCCCTGGCTGGGCCCTTAAGAAACAAAAGGTCCTTGCGGAAATAGACAGGGAAATGGAGAGGAGGGATAGTTTCCAGGGAAAGAAGTTAAAGCTGGGCCTTGGGGCGGAAGAATGCGTGCCCCTTAAGGAGCCCGTTAAATTCTCCACTTAAATTGATATAATTTTCCCGGAGGTGAAAATGAAGCTTAAGGGTAAGGTCATCAAATACGGGGATGATATCAATACCGATGTAATTTTTCCCGGAAGATACACCTACAAAAATCTAAGTCCTGAGGAAATGGCCTCCCATGCCATGGAGGACCTGGATCCGGAATTTAAAAACAAAGTTCAGCCCGGGGACATAATTTTCGCCGGTAAGAATTTCGGTATGGGCTCCTCCAGGGAACAGGCAGTGCTGGCACTAAAATATGCTGGAATTTCCGCTATAGTGGCCAAGTCCTTTGCCAGGATTTACTATAGGAACTGCATTAACGCCGGGCTTCCAGCCATTGAGCTTCCCGAAGCGGTTGAAGCTGTAAAGGAAGGAGACCAGGTGGAAATAGACCTTGAAAGGGGCGAAGTGAAAACCCCGGCAGGGGTCTTTTCCTTTCCCCCATTTCCCGAGAAGGTCAGAGAAATCCTCCAGGCAGGGGGCCTGATTCCCTATACGAGAAAAAAACTGGGGCTCCCTTAAGGCCTTTTTATTGCTATCAGAGAGGCCAGAAGTCCTACCAAAAAACTTCCCAGGATTAATCCTCCCATGTAAAGAGGGGATAATTGTCCGAAGAAGGGGGGGAGGAAAGAGCTTAGAAGAGAACGGGAGAGCAGGAATAGCAAAAGCCCCAAAAGGGCTCCCATCAGGGAAAGCAAACTTCCCATAAGAACGAAGGGAAGGGAAGAGAAACTTCGGCTTGCTCCCAGAAGTTCCATGAGGGCGATTTCCTCGCTATGGGAGGCCACCCCTACGGCCACTAAGTTGGCTATTATAAGGGCAGAGGCCAGAACAAGAAGGGCGGTCAGGAATTCCCCCACCTCCTCAAATCTTTTCCTGGCCTTTCTTAATTTCTCCACCGCTTCCCACTGGAATACCACATCCTCCACCCCAGGAAGGGCCTGAATTTCCTTCAGGGCCCCTCTAATAATTTTCGGGCTCTGACCCGGGGAGAAGACTACCTCTATATTAGGTGGAAAGGGATTTTCATTTCCGAGGATTCTGGCAAGTTTGGGATATAGATGCGAAAATTCCCGGAAAGCCTCATCGGGATTTATCAGGCGCCATTTTTCAATTTTTGCCCTTTTTTGAAGTAAGGAGATGAATTTTTCAGGTTCTGTTCCCCTTTCAAGGAAAATCCTGGCGTAGAGACCCCTGGATAACCTCTCAATTCCCCTCTCCATTCCCTGTCTCAGGAAGAGGAACCAGTAAAGCACAAACATGGAAAGGGAAAGGACCAGGAGGGGCAGGAGGAGGTTTTCCGGACTGGACGAAAGGTCTCTCAGGAAAATCCTTATTCCGTAAACTAATTTTCTCATACAATTTTCTTGATTTTTCCATAGGATAGGTAAATTATTCTTTCCCCGAATTCCTCCACTAAGGAAATGTCGTGGGTCGCTACTATTACCGTTGTTCCCTTCAGATTAAGTTTCTTGAAGAGCTTCATTATTTTTCTTGAGAGGAAAGGATCCAGATTTCCCGTGGGTTCATCGGCCAAAAGAAGCTCCGGGGCCGCCGCCACTGCCCTGGCTATTGCCACCCTCTGTTGTTCTCCTCCGGAAAGGGAAGAGGGGAGTTCTCGGTATTTGTGTATTATTTCAAATTCCTTCAGGAGCTGTTGCACCCTACTTTCGGTTTCCCTTTTCTTTTTCCCCTGAACTATAAGGGGCAGGGCTACATTTTCGTAAACGGTCAGGTATGGAATTAACCTGAACTCCTGAAAAACTATCCCCAATTTCCTGCGATATTGATATATTTTTCTCCTGCTTATCCTGGAGATGTCCGTATTGCCGAAAAAAATCCTTCCCTGGGATGGGGTCTCCTCCCGGGTGATGAGTTTTATTATGGTGGTTTTTCCTGCCCCGGAAGGGCCGGTTATAAAAACGAAGTCCCCCTTTTGCACGGAAAAATTTATGTTCTGTAGGGCATAACCCGGATGGGAATAGGACTTATAAACCCCCACAAACCTTAACATCAGCCCCTTTCCAGAAAATCCAGGATTTCCTCTTTAACCCCCTGGGGGTCCAGCCGGAAGAAGGAGAGAAGCTCCATGGCCTTGCCGGACCTTCCGAAAACATCCTTTACCCCGTGAAGCCTCATCCTGACGGGATAATGCTGGGCTAAGTATTCGGCCACCGCAGAGCCCAAGCCACCTATGACCGAGTGTTCCTCCACCGTAAATACTCTGCCGGTTTTTCTGGCCGAAGCCTCTATGGTAGCTCCGTCTAAGGGTTTTATGCTGGGGGAAGCTATTACCTCCACAGATATTCCCTTTTTCTCCAGTTCCTCTGCTGCCACCAGCAGGCTGTATACGGTTATTCCTACCCCTATGGCGGTAAGATCCGTTCCTTCCCTCATGATCCTTGCCTTTCCGATTTCAAAATCCGGCTCCTTTTCGTAGATTACCGGAAATTTTGCCCGGGAAAGGCGGACATAGGCCGGTCCTTCACTTTCTATTACCGTTCTAACTATAGCCTTGGTTTCATAGTAATCTGTAGGGCAGAAAACCCTCATGTTGGGAAGGACCCTCATGAGGGCAAAATCCTCCAGCATCTGATGGGTTGCTCCATCCTCCCCCACGGTGACCCCTCCGTGGGTGGCCACGATTTTTACATTGGCATTGGCATAGGCTATGGACTGGCGGATTTGCTCCCAGGCTCTTCCTGTGGCGAAGATGGAAAAGGTGGAAACCACAGGCCTTTTTCCTCCTAAGGCCAGGCCCGCTGCCGTGGACATCATGTCCTGCTCTGAGACCCCCAGGTTGAAGAACCTCTCAGGAAATTTAGCACCAAACCGGGCGGTTCTTGTGGAACCGGAAAGGTCCGCGTCCAGGACCACTATGTCCGAGTATTTTTCCCCCATCTCCACCAGAACTTCCCCGTAGGCGTCTCTTAAGTGCTTGAATTCAAACTCCTTCATTTTCCAGCTCCTTTTCCCTTTCCTCCAGTTCCTTAATTGCCATCACCATTTCATCTTCGGAAGGGGGAACCCCGTGGAACTTAACCTTTCCTTCCATAAAAGAGACCCCTTTTCCCTTTACGGTCTTGGCGATTATAAAAGAAGGTCTTCCCTTCACGTTCTCTGCCCATTCAAAGGCTTCTATAATTTGCCTTATGTTGTGGCCGTCTATTTTTCTCACCTCCCATCCAAAGGCCCTCCATTTTTCCGCCACCGGCTCCACGGATTTTATACTGTTTACAGGGCCGTCAATTTGGAGCCCGTTATAGTCCAAAATGGCAGTTAGGTTGTCCAGCCTGTAATGGGAGGCGGTCATGGCGGCTTCCCATATCTGGCCCTCCTGCATTTCCCCATCCCCTATTAGCACATAAACCCTTCTGGGCGAGCGGTCCAGCTTGAAGGCCAGGGCTACCCCATTGGCCACGGAAAGACCCTGCCCTAAGGAGCCGGTGGACATTTCCACCCCAGGGGTCATTAATCGGTCAGGATGACCCTGAAGATGGGAGCTTAATTTCCTGAAGTCCGCCAGTTCCTCCACGGGAAAGAACCCAGCTTCTGCAAGGGCGGCGTAAAGAACAGGGGTGGCGTGTCCCTTACTGAGAATGAAAATATCCCGCTCCTTCCACTGGGGATTTTTCGGGTCCAGCTTCATTTTGTGAAAGAAAAGCACGGTAACTATGTCCGCTGCAGATAGGGAGCCGCCAGGATGCCCTGACTTTGCCAGTCCGGTCATGCGAACTATGTGTTTCCTTAGTCTTAAGGCTATCTTCCTGAGCCTTTTTATTTCCCTTTCACTTACCATTTAGGACCTCCCCCAGGATTTTATTTACAATTTTGGGGTTAGCCTTTCCCTGGGTCCTCCTCATCACCTGGCCCATAAAGAAACCGAGAAGTCCCTTTTTCCCTGACCGGTATTTTTCCACCTTGTCAGGGAATTCCCTCACCACCTCTTCTATTATAACCCTTAAAGAGGCCTCATCGCTTATCTGAGCGAGTCCTTTTTCCTCCACAATTTCCTTAGGACTTTTCCCGGTTTTTGCCACCTCCTCCAGCACCTCCTTGGCCTTTAATCTTGAAATTTCCCCCTTATCCACCATTTTTAGAAGCTCCCCTAAGTGTGGGGGGGTAATGGTCATCCCTTCCTTCCAGAGTTTCATAACCTCGGTTTTTACCCAGTTTGCAAGCTCCTTGGGTTTTGGAAAATGCTTTAAAGTCTCCTGGAAAAGATCGGCCATTTCCTTTTCCCCGCAAAGCACCCAGGCGGTTTCCTCGTCAAGGCCGAATTCCTCCACGAATCTGTTCTTTTTCTCCCAGGGAAGCTCCTCTATTCCCTCCTTTATTTCACCTATGAACTCCTGGGAAAGCACTAAGGGAGGAAGGTCGGGCTCAGGGAAATAGCGGTAATCATGGGCCTCTTCCTTGCTTCTCATGGTAAAGGTAATTCCCCTATGGCTATCATAACCCCTGGTTTCCTGCGATATCTTTCCTCCTTTTTCCAAAATTCCCTTCTGTCTTTCAATTTCGTATTGCAGGGCTTTGGCCAAAAATCGGAAGGAGTTGAGGTTTTTTACCTCGGTTTTTACCCCTAAGGAATCGGCCCCTGCCGGTTTAAGGGAGAGGTTGGCATCGCACCTCATGTTCCCTTTCTCCATGTCCGCATCGGAAACCCCCGTGTAAATGGCCACTAACCGCAGGATTTTCAAAAACTCCACTGCCTCTTCAGGGGAGGAAATGTCCGGTTTGGTGACTATCTCCGCCAAGGGCACCCCGCAGCGGTTGAAATCTACCAGGGTTCCTTCCTCTGTATGAATTGATTTTCCCGAATCCTCTTCCAAGTGTAGTCTTTCTATCCTTATCCTTTTCCCTGAGCGAAGTTCTATATATCCGTCCTGGGCTAAGGGGTATTTATGCTGGGTTATCTGGTATCCCTTGGGAAGGTCCGGGTAAAAATAATTCTTCCTGGCAAAGTAGGAAATGGGGTTTATCCTGCAATTAAGGGCAAGGGCAAGCTTGGTGGCCATTTTAACTGCTTCCCAATTGAGCACCGGAAGGGTTCCGGGATGGCCAAGGCAGACTGGACAGATATTGGTATTTGGTGGGTCTCCATAGGAATTTTTGCAGGAACAGAAGAGCTTTGATTTAGTCTGAAGCTGAATGTGTATTTCCAAGCCGATTACAGGTTCCCACATTTTAGAGGTAATTATAGCATTGAAAATTTAAAGGGGGGAAAATATAATATCAGTTCAATGAAGTTCTATTTAAATCTGGGAAAATTCCTGGCCGGGGGAATAAATCCCCTAACTGGCCCCGTTAAAATCCAGTGGGAGCTTACCTATAGATGTAATCTTCGCTGCAGGCACTGTCATCTCTGGAAAATAAAGGAGGAGAAAAGGCTCAGCAAGGATAGGATATTTGAAGTTCTGGAGGAACTCCGTTCCCTCGGGGGGAAATACGTTTCCTTTTCCGGGGGAGAACTCTTCCTTCTTCGGGAAAGTTTTGAAATTCTTTCCAGGGCAAAATCCTTGGGTTTCAGGGTGGCGGCCAATTCCAATGGGTGGCTCCTGGACAGAAAAAACGCGGAAAAACTTGCGGGCACAGGGATAGACACCATATTTTTATCCTTGGATGGACCTAAGGAAATTCACGACTGGATAAGGGGGGTTGAGGGGGCCTGGGAAAGGGTTATGGCCGCCATAAAAAATATAAGGGAGGCAGGGAAAAGGCCTATGGTATTCGTCAACATAACCCTTAACCGTAAAAATCTTCCCTACCTTCCCCAAACCATTGAGATGGCAATAGGCCAGGGGGCCCAGGGTGTGACCATAGAACCGGTCCACAGCATTGAGAAGTATTCCCCGGAGCAGGACTTAGGTTTAAGGCCTCAGGACGCTGAGCTCCTGGCCGAGAAAATAGAGGAGGTGCTTGAAAGATTTCCGAAGTATCTTCCGCATTTTCACGCCTATTTAAGAAAATTTCCGGAATTCATAATGAATCCTGAGAAAGTAAAGAGGAGTTTTCGCTGCATTGCAGCTTATTTTTCCGTCCAGATTCACCCCAACGGCGATGTTCATCCCTGTCCTGTGGCCTTCCGGAAACTGGGGAACCTGGAGGAGAGGAGTTTCAGGGAAATATGGTTTTCCCCCCAGGCAGAAAAACTGCGCCGGGACATTAAGGAAGGCAAGCACCCCCCCTGCATGTTTACATGCGTGGGGCCTGCCAACCTGTATTTAAGCTACATCAGAAAGGGAATGTTCTGGAAATTCCTTTCCCCTGGATTCATAGAATATGTTTTGAAAGAAAAACTATGAACCACATCCTTCATTTAGCGCAGCTTTACTATCACTACAGGAGAAGGAGCCTGAAAATCCCGGTTCCCCCCACGAGGATTTGGCTTGAGCCCACCAATGCCTGCAATCTCCGGTGTATCATGTGCCCCAACGGCCAGGATTACAATGCCCTTAAAAGGGGAATGATGGAATGGGAGCTTTTCACCCATCTTTTGGAGCAAATAAGGAAATTTGCCTACGATGTAAATCTCTTCCACAGGGGAGAGAGTCTCCTTCATCCCAGATTCATAGACATGGTGAAGCTTACAGCCGAAGCCGGGCTGAGGCCCAGGCTCCACACCAACGCCACAATTTTGGATAGAAATTATTCCCGCCAGCTTATAAGGGCCGGACTTGATTTCATATCCTTCTCCTTTGATGGATATGACAAGCAGATGTACGAAAAAATAAGGGTTGGGGCCAAATTTGATGAGGTGCTTTCCAACATAATAGGTTTTCTTGAGGAGAAGAAGGCCTTGGGCTCGGAAAAACCCTACGCTGTTCTTGAGGTAATGGAGGTCATAAAAAAGGACGAAGAGGAGCTCCGCAGGGAAAGGGAGGAATTTAAGGCCAAATTTAAAGGCCTTCCCTTAGATAAATTCATCGTAAGGAGAATTCATAATTGGGCAGGGCTTTACGGAGGCCCTCCAAGGGGGAATTATGTGCCCTGCACCTTCCCCTATTACTCCATGACCATTTTCTACGATGGGAAAGTTCCTGCCTGTCCCCAGGACTTTTTTGGGGAGATAATAATCGGAGACGCTACCCGCCAGCCCCTTCTTGAGATATGGAACGGGGAGGAAATGAGGAAGCTCCGCCTTTCCTTTAAACGCAAGGAAAACCCCAAGCACCCCCGCTGCCAGAAATGCGATATGATTTACCGGGAAACTTTTTTGGGAATCCCAAAATCCTATTTAAAATTTTTCCTAAGGGAGAACCTGTGATGAGATTTCTCGCAGATCTTCATGTTCATTCTAAATATTCCAGGGCAACCTCTAAGGACATGGACCTTCCCATGATGGCCTCCTGGGCCAAGGCCAAGGGGATAAAGGTGATTGCCACGGGAGATTTCACCCATCCTGACTGGTTTTTCAACATTAAGACTTCCTTAATTCAGAAGGATAACGGGCTTTTAACATTGAAAGAAGGGGTCAGGGGAGAGGAGTATCCTATAGAAGTGGCCCCGGAAGAGGTTTATTTTATACTCTCAGTGGAGGTCAGCCTCATCTATACTAAGGGAAAAAGGGTCAGGAAAATCCATGTGGTTTTGCTGGTGGAGAACTTAGAGGATGCAGAGGCTATAAATTCCATACTCGCAGCCAGGGGCAATCTCCAGGCGGATGGAAGGCCCACCTTTGGAATGGACTTCAGGGAGTTTATAGAGCTAGTAAAATCCGCAGTTCCGTCAGCAGGGATAATTCCCGCCCACATCTGGACCCCCTGGTTTTCACTTTTCGGAGCCAATTCCGGATTTGACTCCATTGAGGAATGCTGTGGGGAACTGGCTGAGCACATTCTCGCCTTAGAAACGGGTCTCAGTTCAGACCCTCCCATGAACTGGAGGCTTTCCTCCTTAGACCGCTTCACCTTGGTTTCCAACTCCGATGCCCATTCCCCGGCCAACATAGGAAGGGAAGCCAACCTTTTCGATACAGAGCTTTCCTATCGGGGAATTATTGAGGCCATAAGAACCAGAAAGGGTTTCGTTCACACAGTGGAATTTTTCCCTGAGGAGGGGAAGTATCATTACGACGGTCACCGCAATTGCGGGGTTAGGCTTTCCCCCAAGGAAGCGTTAAAATTGAACAACATCTGTCCCAAATGTGGAAGACCCCTGACAGTAGGGGTGGCTCACAGGGTGGAGGTTTTAGCGGACAGGGAGGAGGGCTTCAGGCCCCAGGGGGCAGTGGATTATATACACCTTTTCCCCCTTCAGGAGATAATAGCTAAAGCTGAGGGCAAGGGGAAGCAGACCAAGGGGGTTCTGGAGAAGTATTTCTCCGCCATAAAATTCTTAGGAAACGAATACGATATACTCACCAATACCCCGCAAGAGGAAATAAGGAGGGTTCTTGGGCCCAAAGCAGCTAAGGCGGTGGAGAATATGAGAAAAGGGAAGGTCAGGGTGGAGCCGGGATATGACGGAGTTTACGGGATAATAGACCCCTTTGGGGAAGAGGAAAAAGTTCAGGACAGTCTTTTCTAAGGAGGTATTGATGGAGAGAACCTTGGCCATTATAAAACCAGAGGTGGTGGAAAGGGGGGAGGTGGGAAAAATAATCATGCGTATTGAGGAAGAAAAGCTAAGGATTGCAGCCATGAAAATGCTCCGCCTTACCAAAGCCCAGGCAGAAGGTTTTTACCATGTCCACAGGGGTAAGTTCTTCTTTGATGAACTTACCACCTACATGTCCAGCGGCCCTGTGGTAGTTATGGTGCTGGAAGGGGAAAATGCCATAAGAAGGTGGAGGAAACTCATGGGAGCCACTGATCCGGCCAAGGCGGAGGAGGGGACCATAAGAAGGGAATTCGGCACGGACATTCAGCAAAATGCCGTGCACGGCTCTGACTCCGAGGAATCCGCCGCCTTTGAAATAGGATATTTCTTTGCTGGGATGGAGTTCCATGCTTGAGGTAAAAACTGAGAGCCTGGGTGAGGTAACGGTAATCCTTCCTGAAGGCAGAATAGACCCCCTTACTGTGGACGAATTTGAAAAATCCATAGAGGAAAGCATTAAAAACGGTAGGGTGAAAATAATTCTTGATTGTTCCCGCCTTGACTACATTTCTTCGGCAGGCCTCGGAGTGCTCATCGGCCACATAGAGGAGATCCGGGAAAAGGGCGGGGATTTGGTTATTTGCTGCACCTCTTCCAGGGTTTATCAGATTTTTGACCTTCTCGGATTCACCAAAATCTACAGGTTCTTCCCTGATAGGCCCTCGGCCTTAAAGAGTTTTGTCCATGGCGAAAATTGAAATGGAGTTTCCTGCCTCCTACAAACTCCTTGGACCAATTCACTCGTTTACCGAAAAACTTTTGGAAATCTACTCCACGGACGAGAAGGCCAGGGCCGTTTTCCCCCTGGCAGTTCAGGAAATACTTGCCAATATCGTGGAACATTCCTACGGGGGAAGGGAGGGACAGGTAAGGATAATATGGGAAGTGGACCGCAGGAGAATTAAGGTAAGTTTTTATTTCGGAGGGAAAAAAATCCGGGTGCCTGAGGAGGAGTTTGATTTAGAAAAAAAAGTTCGGGAAAGGAGGGCCAGGGGGTTTGGGCTTGAAATAGTAAGGAGAATAAGCGACAGGATGGAATATGGTTTTAAGGAGGGAAAGAACTGGTGGGAAGTAGAGAGGAAATTCAGAGGCTGAAAAGAGCCCTTCAGCTTAAGGAATACGAGCTGGAGAATTTCCTTCAGTATGCCCGACAGATTATAAAAATCCTTGATGAGGAAAGGATTTTTAAGGCCTTCCTCTCGGTGGTGATGGGTCAGGTGGGTTCTCCCAAGGCTGTAATGAGGATAAAGACGGTAGGGGAGGTCTTTGTGCTGGGGAAGGGTATTGCCCTGTCTGAGGAGATTAAAGAAAAGATAAGCAAGGGAGAGACTGAGACCAAAGAGATTCTCAAAAAACTCGGGTTTAATGTTATAGTTGACCTTTCTTTTGCTTCCGAGGAGACCGCACTTTTCCTGAAGAACAGGGGGGTGGAACACTTTCTTAGTCTGAGGGAAAATTATCTGGCCCTTTTCCTTCCGGAAGGGAAGCTCAGGGATGATTCGTTGAACTACATTAAAGCCCTTTTTCAGATAACCCTCCTTGCCTATGAAAATGTTCTTTTCCATAGAGAAATAGTAAAGAGGCAGAGGCTGGAGAGGGAACTGGAAATAGCCCGATCCATTCAGACAGGTCTTCTTCCTTCAAGGGTGGAAATGGATGGATATGAGGCCTATGCAAAGAGTATACCTTCCAGAGAGGTTGGGGGTGATTATTACGATTATTTTCCCAGGGATGATAAATACCTTGCTGTTATAGGGGATGTGGCGGGGAAGGGTATCCCGGCTGCTCTAATAATGGCAACCCTGCAGGCTTCCCTCAGAACCCTTGTTAAGTTTCATGAGGGTTCCCCCGGGGAAATAATAAGTATGCTGAATAGAAATTTGCTGGAGCGTCCCCAGGAGGAGGGGCCGGTGTTCGTTACCTTCTTCGCTGTGGAGCTTTCCAGGGATGGAAAGTTTAGATATACCAATGCTGGCCACAATCCCCCCATTGTCCTTAGGAAAAACGGTGAAGTGGAAGAGCTTGAAGAGGGGGGGGTGGTTCTTGGGGTGGGAGATTTTCCTTACACCGAGGGAAAAGGAAAACTGGGGAAGGGGGATTTAATATTTATGTACACGGACGGACTTAGCGAAGCGAGATTCTTAAACGGCGAGGAGCTGGGAAGGGAAAGGCTTAAAGAGACCCTTGTGGCCTGGAAGGAACTTTCTCCTGAGCAGATTGGGAAAAGAATTATAAAAATTATTAACGATAGATATGAAGTCTTCGATGATCTTACCTTTTTTATAATCAAAAAAATCTGATGAAAAAATGGCTTTATTATCTTATTCCCTTTTTATTGGCCCTCGTCCTTCCCCCGGTTTTATTTGAGGTTCTGGGCAATGAATTTCCAGAGTCCTTAGCCCTTTCAGGCCTCGTTCTCCTGGCTCTGGCCTTTTCCCTGATTCTTCTGGAGGGCAAAGGGGATGAGGCAATAGAGCACCTAAGAATTTCCTTAATATCCTCCTCGGTTCTTATGATAAGCGTTTGGCTTTTTTATGGAACCCAGGTAACCCTGGGTGGGGTTACCGGGGACAATGTCTTTTCCATAGCCATGATAGACAAATTTTCCAGGCACTGGGAGAGCGTGGATTTCTGGTTCAAGGGGCTTTCCAGTCATTATCCCTTTTATTTCCATTATTTGCTCGGTAAGCTTACCCACTGGCTTTCCTTGGCTCCGGAATGGGCCTTCAAGCAGGGGATTTTTGCCCTGATATATCTCAGTCCTGTTTTGGCTTTCCTGATGTGGGGAAAAATCGTAGGGGCTAAAAAGGCGTTCTTCTTAACCTTAGCCAGCCTTGGAGCCGTAGGCCTTTCCCAAAGCACGGCCTTTTACCTTTTTCAGAAGTCCTACGAGATTTTCGTGGCTTTTCTCATAATACCCTGGTGGCTTTATTACCTTGAAAATGAAAGGGAAGGTGGATGGGGGAAGGCTATAGCCGGGGGACTCCTTGGGGGGATACTATTTTCCGTGTATTATTACTGGTTTTTCCCCCTCCTGGTTTACTATTTAATCCAGCCCCGGGCCAGTATCAAGAGGCTTTTATCAAGGACAAAATATTATTTAATTCTGGGATTTGCCTTCTTCTCGGCATCAGCCTTCTATATTTTGCCCTACCTTAAGGATATATTTACCCGGGGATTTGAACCCCATGCCAATGAACACCTGCTTCCCAGTTTCAATCTTTTTCCCCTATCCCTGTCGAACATCGGTAAGTCGGGCCTGGTTTTTCTTTTATCCCTGGGCTATCTCATATATGCCCGAAGAAAAGATTTAGAGGGAAAGCTTCTTCTCCTTTTAATTTCCTCCTATGTATGGGTGGGCATCGGTTATCTGGGAATCCTCATGGGGATCCCTTTTCTGGTCTCCAAGGTCTTTCTCTTTATCCTCCTTTTGTTTTCTCTGGGCCTGGGGCTTTGGACAGCGAAGCTTATTGAGGAAAGAAACCCTTACGGTCACCTGGCCCTGGTGATTTTCATGGTTTTCACCCTGGTCCCCCTTTTCATGGGAATAGAAGAGCTCTCTTCCTCGGGAAGGATACAGAACCTTTACAGATATTCAAGAAACCAGGTGGCGCAGGATAAGGAGCTCGTGAGCAAGCTCGAGGACAAGGTGGTGCTGGCTACCGGGATGGTGGTCAGGGACATTTCCCCTTTTTACGAAGTTTATTTCTTTCTTCCCTTCCATACCCTTGCCGCTCATCCTTCGGCTCTGGCCTTTGAGAGAATTGCTTTTATAAAGCTCCTTTCCCTCTCCCCCAATCCCCATTTTGTGGCCTGGGCCCTGAGGAATAACCGTTTCGGTAGTGTGGATTATCTTTGGACGGATGAAAAGGGAAGGCTCCGGGTTTTTGTGGATACCTTCTCCAAGGTTTTCCCCTCCCGTCGGGTAATAATTAAATTCCCGTGGGAAGTTTTAAACCTTCTTAATAAATTGGAAGGAAAGGAAAGAGTTTATCGGATTCCGGATGTGGGTTTGCCCCGGAAACTGAGGGTTCTGGAAAGGATAATATTTAACGATTTCACCCGAAGACGCCCCTTACCCCTGAATTCAGAGCCCATTTCTCTGGGAAAATTTTCCGCATACAGGGAAGGAAGGATGCTCATTCTCCTTAAGAAACCCTGTTCTCCTAAGGAACTTGAATTTCCCCTTTACCTTAGAATTCACGGGGAAAACAATGAAATAGTAGTGAAAAAGGTAGACGGAAGGGCGAGAGGGGTTATTTACGATGGGAAATGCGTGGTTCCCCTTCGTCTGCCTGAATTTAAGGTTTCCAGAATTCTTATATGGCAGCTAAACCGCTGGGGATATCTCCAATGGATAAATTTGATTAAATTTTGAGACAGGGGGAGGAGAGCCCTCCCCCCTTTTTTAAAACTTCAGTATGGGTAGTCCCTTTTTCTTCAGGGCCTTGTTTATTGACGGAAGGTCCTTGAGAATCTTGTTTACTCTGGATTTTTTCTCCTTTATCCTCGCTTCAAGAACATCAGCATATTTTTCCTGAGCCCTTGAGGGCTTTCCACCGTAGGAAATTACGGAGCTGTAAAGGCCCATGAGCTTCTCGTAAAGCCTTTCCCCTGCCATTATTCCATCGTGGCTTATGAGCTGGCCGTGAAGTTCCCAGAGCTTTTTGGAAAGCCTTTCCAGCCTTCTTCTCAGCTTTCCCTTGGTCTTCTTGGATAGTTTCTCAGCCCTTTCCTTTAGGTTTTTCACCCTATCAGCAAAGGAGGAAAGGTCATTGAGCATGGAGTAGAGTTTCTTAAGAAGCACCTTTCTTGCCTTTCTCTCCTTTAAGGGGTGATTGGCTATGGGGTCAGGGAGGACCTGGATCTTTCCCTCAAAAACCTTATCTCCCTTTACCAGCCTTACAGTATAAGTTCCCTCGTCAATCATTGGACCGAAGGGGGCGAAAATCATGAGCCCTGCTCCCTTGGGAGCCTTGGGCGGCTTTTCCCTCATGTTCCAGTAGATTCTGTTCAGTCCTTTACTCTTGGTGGCAGGGAGGGTTTTTACCACATTTCCCTTGCTATCAAGGATTTCTATTTTTAGGCTACCGAAAATCAGCCTTTTCTTCAGGTAATAGCTTACATAGAGGCCGTCGGTGAAGTTCTCCCCGTAAAACTGGGCATCTCCAGGAAAATCCTGCTCCCAGGCTGTGATTCTCTGAATGGCTGGCCTGGAAGGAAGAACCGCCGCTTCCTTTTCCATGAGCTCAGGGGTAAGGGCCCTCAGGGGGGTTATGTCGTCAATTATCATTATTCCCCTTCCGTGGGTGGCTAAGATAAGGTCCTTTTCCCTTGGGTGTATGGCTATATCCCTTACCGCCACCCTGGGCATTTCCCTTACCCTGCTCCAGTTCTTTCCCCCATCAATGGAGACGAAAAGTCCGAATTCAGTGCCTAAGAACAAAAGATTTGGGTTTTCCAGATCTTCCCTTATTACATGGCAGTATCCTTCAACCTGCTGGGGGGAGAGTTTTTCCCAGGTCTTTCCGAAATCTGTGGTTTTGTAAATGTAGGGTTTCATGTCCCCGGTTCTGTGCCCATCAAAGGTTACATAGGCCACTGCCGGGTTGAAATGGCTTGCCTCCAGAGAGGAAACCCAGGTATGGGGAGGGAGGTCAGGGATGTTCTTCACTAAATTAACCCAGTGTTTTCCCCCGTCCTTAGTGAGCTGAAGGTTTCCGTCGTCGGTTCCAACCCAGATTATATTGGGATCCAGGGGGCTTTCTGATATGGCCACTATGGTGCAGTGGTTCTCCGCTCCGGTTACATCCTTGGTTATTCCTCCAGATTCTTCCTGACGAAGTTTCTTAGGGTCATTGGTGGTAAGGTCAGGGGAAATTTTTTCCCAGGTATCCCCCCGGTCCTTAGAGCGGAAGAGGAACTGAGCCCCTATGTAAATGGTATCCGGATCATGATGGGAGAGGGCAACAGCGGCGTTCCAGTTGAAGCGGTATTTGGGCTCAGAAGGATCCGAGGGCATGGGCCTTATATCCTTGGCTTCCTTGCTTCTGCGATTATATCTTACCAGTCTTCCTTCCTGCCAGGAGTAGTAAATTATGTCCGGGTCCTTGGGATGAGGAAAGACATAAAATCCGTCGCCTACGCCCACATTGACCCAATCCCTGTTTGTTAAAGCCCCGCCGTATTTTCTGGAGGGCCCATACCAGGCACCGTTGTCCTGAAGGCCTCCGTAGACATTGTAGGGATGTGCCATGTCATACCATACATGGTAGAACTGGGAAACCGGAAGGTTATTGGCGAAACGGAAGGTTCCCCCACCGTTATAGGAGATGTAGACTCCTCCATCTGAGCCTATAATTATCCTCTGGGGGTCCTTGGGGTCTATCCATATGGGGTGAATGTCGGAATGGACTGAGCCGTAAACGAAGTCAAAGGATTTCCCACCGTCGCTGCTTTTGGAGAGAACCAGGCCGGCTACATAGAGGGTCCTGTGGTCCTTGGGGGAGACCACCAAATTGGAGAAGTAAAAGGGTCTCATTTTGACGAAAATGGAATCGTTAACCTTTTCCCAGTGCTCCCCCATATCATCGCTTCTGTAGAGTCCTCCGTTTTCCTTTGCTTCTACAGTGGCATAAAGGGTCTGGGGCCTTGAAGGGGCTAAGGCGATGGCTATTCTCCCGTAGGGAGGTTTTGGAAAACCATTGTGGATTTTCTTCCAGGTTTTTCCCCCATCCTTGGTTCTGTAAAGACCGCTTCCCGGCCCTCCTGAAGTAAAGAACCAGGGAAGCCTGCGGAACTCCCACATGGAGGCATAGATTATATCCGGTTCCTGGGGGTCCATTTCCATATCCGCACATCCTGTCCTCTCGTTTACATACAGAATCTTCTTCCAGGTCTTTCCCCCGTCGGTGGTCTTATAAACCCCCCTCTCCTTGCTGTCGTTCCAGAGATGGCCCAAGACGCAAACATAAACGGTTTTGGGATCCCGGGGATGAACGATTATCTTGGCAATCCTTTCGCTGTCCTTAAAGCCCATAAACTCCCAGGTATTTCCGCCGTCCCGGCTTCTGTATAGGCCGGTTCCCACAGAAACGCTGTTCCTGGTATTGCACTCTCCTGTTCCTACCCAGATGGTTTCGGGATGAGAAGGATCCAGGGCGAGGGAGCCGATGGATTGGGAGTATTGGTCAAAAATGGGCCTGAAGGTTATTCCCCCGTCTATACTCTTCCATACCCCTCCACCGGCAGTTCCCACATATATGGTTTTAGGAGCCGAGGAAGGGGAAGCGATGGCTGTTATTCTTCCTCCCATTACTGCAGGGCCAATGCTCCTGGGTCTGAGACCTGTCATAATCAATTTTTGCCCTGCAGAAAGCAGGAGGGCCAGGAGAAAAACTCCTAAGGTTTTCCTCATCCTTTTCCCCCTACTTAGGCATCTGGAATATAGAATCATCTATGGGCTTGTTTATTACGATTTTGCTTATGCTTACCTGACTTACCACTTTACCATCGCTTCGGCTTTCAATGTAAAAGGGAAACAGCAAGCCGTCCACCTTTTTGTATTCCCCGAAGTAGGTGGAACCATGAACCTCCCTTCCCTGTATTTTGCCGAAGAATTCCGCCTTTATTTCCAGGCCGCTGTCCTTGTCTAAGTAATAGATTAAAACATCACCGTTGGGCTTGGTTATCTTTATTTTATAAACGGGGGTTCCCTCAACCTCCCCCTCACCTAAGTATTCCAGTTTATAACCTAACTCTTTATAGAAAACCAAGGGGTCCCGGAATTGGTTCTGCTCCTTGAACTGCTTTGCCTGTGTTGGGGGCATAATCTGGGGCTTTGGACTTATCATGGGCATTATCCACCAGGCGGTTTTGCCGTCGTAGGCCTGAACCATAGTCTGGCCCTGAACTGTAGTTTCCATTTTGATTTTTTCAGGGAATTTTACCCATACCTTAAAAGGCATTTCCATCCCCTGGGCCATTACTTTTCCCTCTGCGTAAATGGTTTTAAGGCTTTTTAATTTTTCCAGGCCTCCCTTAGCCTGATAGTTTTTGTTGAGCACATCCTGTAGCCCTATGGCCAGGACAAGGGAGAGTCCCAGAATAAAGGCAGCGATTTTCCTCATGTTATCCTCCTTTGTTTTTATTTTTTTATACGTATTTTCTTCGCCTCTGTTTTAAATTATAATTGAGCCCGGTGAAAGGGAAAATAGAAAGAATTTATAAGATTCTCAAGGCAAACCTTCCCCTTCCTGAGCCCCGGAATCTCCCTCCGGTGGAGGAGCTTGTTCTTACCATTCTTTCCCAGAACACCTCTGATAGAAACAGAGATCTGGCCTGGAAAAGGTTGAAGGGGAAATTTTCCTCCATGGAGGAGGTGGCAGAGGCTCCCTTAGAGGAAATAGAAAGCGCTATAAAACCAGCAGGGCTCTATCGCCAGAAGGCCAGAAGAATAAAGGAAGTTCTTAATATCCTCAAGGAGAGGTTCGGAGGGTTGAGGATTCCCTTAAAGGGGGAGGAACTTTATGAATTTCTCCTTTCCCTCAAAGGCGTGGGGCCCAAGACCGCTGCAGTGGTAAGCCTTTTTTCCTTCGGGGAACCCTACTTCCCGGTGGATACTCATATTTTCAGGGTCTCCAACAGGATTCCCTTGGCTAAGGGGAGAACCAGAAAGGAGGTTCAGGAGAAACTCAATTCCCTGGTCCCGGACCGCCTGAAAAAGGAACTCCATCTTCTTTTAATTGAGCTGGGAAGGTCTTTTTGCCGCCCTACGCCAAATTGCTCCGCCTGTCCCATCAGGGAACACTGCGATTTTGCCAAGGGCTTTCCCTCCAGAGAAGGGAAAGGGAGGAAAGAATAATATCGTTTTTTTCAAGCCCTATGGAATAGGGATGTATGTCCGCTGCCATGGCCCTGTATTTTTCCCGGATGTTTTCCTCCTGGGCTTCCATTTGAGTTCTTAACTCCTCCATCTCCTCCTTTATTTCTTCTATTTTCCCCTGGGCATCCTCCATGCGGTGTTTGGTTTCCGCGGTCATTCTCCTCCTTCTGGCTGTTCTGGTAAGCACCGTGGTGGGTTTCCTTCCCAGGGCTAAGCCCAGAAGTATTTCCCCCACCGATAAAGCTTCTTCCGCCGCCCTCCCCTTATATCTTGCCTCTAAGGTCTCCAGCTGGTTCTTAGCTCTGCGGAGTTTTCTCTCCAGGGCTTCAAGTTTTCTCATGAACTTCCCCTTCACCCTCTCAATTTCCCTCCTGGCCCTTCCCTGGGCTGCCTCCTGGCATCTCAGCAGGAAATCCTCCTTAGTTTCTTCCGGGGATGATATTAACTTGAGGGATGGATTTCGGAAAAGGGTTATTTTCTCCTTGGAAAGCAGATATTCCTTCATACTTTTCTTTATTTTATTGAGGAGTTTAAGGGTTATCTGGCTGGGAAAGGGGGTGAATTTGGCCCCTGATGGGGGCTGGGGTGAGGTCTCCTCTCTGGCTTCCTCTATATTGGCTCCCTGGAAATCCGATAAAAGTTGGAATTTTTTCCGGTGGTAAAATCCCAGTTTTGGCTCGTCAAAAAGGACCTCAGCCTCGGCCATAAACCACGGATAATAAACAGGATTTTCCGAGTCAGTTAATTCGTAAAGGGCTTCCATTCCAGCTGGAGGGGCCGGAGGGTAAGAAAGGAGCTGACTTTCCTGAATTTTAGCCTCAGGAAACGGCTTTTTCGTCCCTCTGGGCTTTCCTGCAAGTTTCTTTATCTGGGTCCTGGTCAGAGGACCCTTAAGATATGACATGGCCCACCGGGTTTTGAAGACCAGGGGTTTCCCCTCCCGGGCATCGTGGAGAAGAAAAACTCTGGAGCGAAGTCCAGTAACGATATCCCTGAGAATTTTACTATCAATTTCCAGACCCTGGGAGGTTGTGGCCCCCTCAAGTCCCTCCAGGACCCTTTCCCTATCCCCCTCTGCCTGCAGTCTCCCTATGAACCATGTTCCCATATTGGTAAGCCCCTTGTAATCTATGTCCTTGGGGTTCTGGGTTACAAGAACAACTCCCAGGCCAAAGGCCCTTGCCTGCTTGAGGAGGAGCATCAGGGGATTTTTCGATGGGGGGTTATAAGGATAAGGGGGGAAATACCCATAAATTTCATCCATGTAAAGCAGGTATTTCAACTGGCTGGAGCCCGGAAGAGTTCTCACAAAGGCGAGCACCTCGTTGAAAAGAAGGCTTACGAAGAACATTCTCTCCCTTTCGGAAAGGTGGGATATATAAAAAATGTTCACCGGGGTTTTCCCATCCTTTTTGTAAAGGGCAGAGGCCTGAAGGGGAATCCCTTCCCTCCAGAGCCTGAAGTTGGGCGAGGCCACAAGGTTGTTGAGGGAAAGGGCCAAGGAAAGCCTCTTTTCCGGAGGAAATATGGTATCAATGTCAAAAACCCCCAATTTTTTAATGGGGGGTTGCTGGACAGCCAGAATGAGGCTTTCAAGGGAGATTCCTTGTCCTTTTCTCCAGAAGTGTTCAATTATGCTGGAGATGAGAATGTGGGCAGGATTTTTTACCGGGTCCGTCTCCTCCCCCAGCACCGACAGAAGGGCTGAGACGGAGTTTTTTATTTTCTCCAGGTAGAGTTCAGGGTCAGAATTGAAATCCTCCGGGGGAGTTTCAAATCCTGTGATTATGTTTACAGGGGTGGAGGCCGTAGAGCCCGGGGTGTATATCCTCACATCCACCTTTTCCCTGAAGGCCTTCAATCTTCCTTCATCTATACCCCATTCTTTCAGGCCCTCCTTCCACTTCCTGGCCATTTCCCGGGCGAACTCCTCCTTACTCATTCCCTTAAGGGAAGCTTCCTCCTGGGAAACCCAGGGGAGGAAATTCTCCGGGGAGAGCTCATCAAAAACCAGGGCTAAGTTGGAAACATCCCCCTTGGGGTCCACGGCTATTACAGGGACTCCCTTCAGGGCAGCCTCCTCCAGAAGATCAATGCAAAGTCCGGTTTTTCCGCTCCCCGTCATACCGAAAACCACCGCGTGAGTAGTGAGATGGGAGGGTTTGTAAAGGAGTTTTTCCCCTAATTTTCCCTGCTCTAATTTTTTGCCTAAATAAAATCTTTCTTCCATGGGGATATTTTACCAGCGAGGACACGGCAGACAAGTCTGCGTTCCTCTCCTCCCTATTTTTACCGCCCCGCACCGGGAAGTTAAAAGAACCATCCCTGAAAATCTCCTCAGTCTTTCCATGGCCCGGGGGGAGGGAAAGCCATAAGGATTATTGGGACCGGCGGAAATTACCGAGTAGCGGGGCCTTGTTTTCCGGAGAAATTCTAAGGAGGAACTTGTATTGCTTCCGTGATGGGCAACTTTTAGAACGGTTATGGGCTTAAGGTATGGGAGGGCCTCCATTTCCTGCTCCCTTTCCATGTCTCCGGTAAGAAGAAGGGAAAAGTCCGGGCTCTCCACAAGAAGCACCAAGGAATCGGAATTCCTTGGGGGGCCTGGTTCCAGTTTTCCTGGCCCCAGCACCTTTATTCTGCAGCTTCCTATGGTAAGTGAATCCCCCTTTTTAAGGGATATGGCCCTTTTTGCCAGGGATGTTGTCCTCCTGAAAAGGGGAGAATCCGCCTTCTTGGAATAATAAAGAGCCTCCACCTTAAAATTCCTTAAAATAGCTTCAGCTCCCCCGGCGTGGTCCGGGTGAAAATGGGAGATGAAAAGGGCGTTTAGCTTCCTTATGCCCTGGGCCCAGAGGGCCCGGGAGGTTATAAATTCCCCAACGTCCGCCCTTCCCCTTCCCCCACCTGTATCATAGAGAAAGACTGCCGGCGGGCATTTAACCAGAACAGCGTCCCCCTGGCCCACATCCAGGAAAATCACCTCAGGCTTCAGGTTTTTGGACTGAGGATAAAGGAGAAGGAGGAGGACCAGGGGAGCGAGAAGGGGTTTTTTCTTGGCTAAAAGGAGAATTGCCATGGCGGCAAAAACAGCGCCCCAGGGGAGGGAGGGAAGGCTCAGGTTTAAAAAATCCAGCTTGTCCAAGGAGGATAGGAGATGCACCAAAAAGTAAACCGCTGGCCATAGGAAACTTGCCCCTGCCAGGGCCAAGGTGGATAGGAAAATTATTCCAGGAATGAGCCCTAAACCTATCAGGTTATTCAGAGGGGAGAGAAGATTTGCTCTGTGGAAGTGGTGAAGGGTTATGGGAAGGGAAAAGAGGAAGGCCACCGAGGAGAAGGCAAACAGTTTAGAGAAAAAGGGGAGGTTTTTGAACATGGGGGCAAAGAGAATAAGCCCCAAGGAAACCCAGTAGGTGAGCTGAAAACCCGGGGATAGGAAGGCCAAGGGATTTGAAAAAAGGGATAGAATCAGGGAAGCGGAGATAATGTTCAGGAAGGAAATATCCCTCCAGAGGAGCTTTCCAATTATTACCAGAAGGGCCATGGAAGTTGCCCTGTTCACTGAAGGGGAAGGCTCCACCCACAGGTAAAAAAGCAGGAGGGAAAGGGCCAGGAACATCAGCCGGGTTCTTTTTCCGGGAAGTAGTAGGGAAAGAACCAGCCATAAAAGGTATGTGAGTAGGGCTATGTGGGTTCCGGATATGGCCATAAGATGATAAACCCCGGCCCTTCTCAGGGAAGAGGGAAGCCTTCCTGTCAGGGGGTATCTCTGGCCTAAGAGAAGGGCAGAGACCACCCCGGAATAGCCGGGGGGAAGATGGGAAATTTTAAGGGCTGCCCTTTGCTTGAGGAGGTAAAGGGGCTTTAAAAGGGAGAGGGGAAAGGATGTGCCCCTTTTTCTGAAAAATAGCTTAGACTTACTTGCTCCAAAGGCAGAGATTCCTGAATAAAAATGATAGTAATTTCTGACCCCAAAATTGCAGGGATGGGCTCGGGAATAAAAGGAAGAAGAGCCCTCTATCACATCTCCGGGCACCATACCTTCTATAATGCCCTTTACCGTTACGGATATTTCTCCTTTAGGGGTTTTTATTAGAAGTCTGGTTTTCCCCTTGTAGTATTCCGGGGTTCTAAGGAGCCTTCCCTTAAAATCCTGATAAATCCCCGGTGGAAAGGGCTCTCTGAGAAGCGCCCCTCTCCTTTGGGAAGCTAAGGTTTCCCCCAGCATGAAAAGCCCTGCAAGAAGGAAGAAATTCCTCCATTTTTTGGGAAGGAAAAGCCCTGCAGCCAGCGCAGCTAAGAATAGCGGAACAGGATAGTGCACCCAGAGATGAAAACCGGCAATGCTCCCTGCAAGAAGGGTTAAGGCAGGGAGGAGGAGCGGGGTCAAAATTCTATTTTTTCAAGGAGTTTCCTGTCTGCAGGAGCTAAGCGGAATTTCCTCACCTCATTCCAGGGGACCCATACTACCTGTGAATGACTTTCCATTTTCTTAATTTCCCCTTCTGCCCTGCAGAGATATCCTGCTAAGGTAATCTTGAAGTCCGGATATCGGTGCTCCACCTCCCCGAGAAAACGCACAGGAATTATTCTCAGTGAAAACTCCTCCATGAACTCCCTGACCAAGGCCTGGGTGTCCGTTTCCCCCTCCCTTACCTTCCCTCCTGGAAATTCCCAGAAACCCTTTATGTTTCCCTTTGAGCGTCTTCCCAGCAGCACCCTTCCTTCCCCATCCCTTACTATTCCTGCTACCACCCTCACACCAAGGAATACCCTAAGCGGACTGCCTTTAGATTTATCTCCTCGTAGCCCTTGGGAACCCTTTTGGGGATAAAATCCTCAAGCTCTTCCAAGGTTAAAAGCCCGGTTAATTTTGCGGTAACCGCTAAGCTCAGGGTGGAGACGGTTACCACATTTCCGATTTCCTTGGCTGCGGTCTCTATGAGAGGGATTCTGTAAACCCTGTATTTGGGATCGTTGAATTCTTCCACAAGGTTGGAATCCAGCACTATAATGGCCCCGGGTTTTATATCCTGGAAATAGGTTCTGAAGGATTTTTCACTGGTGGAAAGATAGTAGTCCACATTGGTGGTTTTGGGAAAATTGATGGGATTCTTGTCTATTACCACATCCACCTTGGTGGGGCCGCCTCTTACCTGGGCGGTGTATCTGGGACTATGTATGGCATAAAGGCCCTTGTATTGAACTACAGCCTCTGCCAACATGGCTCCTGCGGTTATTATTCCCTGGCCCCCGATGGCACTGAAACGAAGTTCGTAGTGATTGATCTCCTTCATTTACTCCCCCTTACCCTTTCCACTAATTTTTCGTAAAGCTGGGTATATTCCTCCCTTTCCTTGTCCTCGTGGAACACACCCAGGATTATCTTGTCCTTTATCTCCTCAGGGCTTTTTCTCTTGGCCACATTCATGGGAATTATCCTGTCGTTTATCCAGCGGAGCATGGTAATCTGGTCCTTGAGCTTGTTTCTCCTTCCCAGGTTTATGTGACAGTTGGATATGGCTTCCACCACGGAAAACCCCTTGTGGAGGAAGGATTTCTCTATGACCTTTTCGAGGTTTCTGGGCCTGGTTACCGATTCCCTGGCTACGAAGGTGGCCCCTGCAGCAATGGCCAGTTTTACCACATCAAAATTGGGCTCAATGTTTCCGTAAGGGGTGGTCTGGGTTCTGAACATCTGGGGGGTGGTGGGAGAAACCTGCCCTCCTGTCATTCCGTAGACGGAGTTGTTTATGATTATTAATTTAATGTCAATGTTTCTTCTTGCCGCATGAATGAAGTGGTTTCCCCCTATGGCTAAGGCATCTCCGTCTCCGCTTACCACCACCACATGTTTATCAGGTCGGGCCAGTTTAACCCCCGTGGCGAAGGCTAAGGGTCTTCCGTGGGTTGTGTGCATGGAGTTGGTGTTAATGTATGTGGACATTCTCCCCGAACAACCTATTCCTGTTATAAAGGCAATGTCCTCGTTCCTCCATCCTAAAGCATCAAAGGCCCTTACTATGGCCTGCATTATGGTGCCTATTCCGCATCCAGGACACCAGGAATGGGGAAGTTTGAAGGTTCTAACATAATCCATATAACTCATATGAGTTCCCCCTTAATTTTATCCATGAATTCTACAGGACTTATAGGCGTTCCATCGGCTTTAAATAGGGTAAAAACATCCCTCCTCAGGGCTCTCTCCACCTCGTAAACCATCTGCCCTAAGTTCATTTCAGCTACCAGCACCTTTCTTTCCCCGACAGCCTTTCTAAGGGGCTGGTGGGGAAAGGGCCAGAGGGTTATGGGCCTGAAGAGGCCCACCTTTATCCCTTCAGAGCGGAGCCGGTTAATCGCTTCCTTGGCGGATCTTGCCACGGACCCGTAGGCAAAGATAACTATTTCCGCATCCTCAAGCATATATTCGTCGTTCTTCCATATTTCTTCCCTGTGTTTTTCTATCTTCGCCTCCCTCAGGCGGGAAATATAGGCAACCTTTTCAGGATCGGTGGTGGGAAATCCCATCTCGTCGTGGGCAAGGCTTTCAAAGTGGAAATTGTAGCCCTGGAAGAAATTGGGAAGAAGGGGTGGGTCCCCTTCCTTTCTCTGGTAGGTGTAGAAGTCCAGGCGGTTTAGCCCTGAAGGGGGGAGTTTCCTCTCCACCAGTTCTATTTCTTCGGGTTCAGGAATGTCCACCACCTCGTAGGTATGGGCAAGGATTTCGTCCAGGAGGAGAATCACAGGGTTGCGGAACCTTTCCGCTAAGTTGAAGGCCCTTATGGTTTCCATGTATATCTCCGTGGGAAATGCAGGGGCCAGGGCAATTATGGGATGGTCTCCGTGGGTTCCCCACCGGGCCTGCATCACATCCCCCTGGGCAGGATGGGTGGGAAGACCTGTGGAGGGGCCTCCCCTCATCACGTTTACTATTACCACGGGAACCTCCATCATACAGGCAAGGCCGATGTGCTCCTGCTTCAGGGAAAATCCAGGCCCAGAAGTGGCGGTCATCGCCTTGTAACCAGCCACAGAGGCCCCAATGGCAGCGGCCATGGAGGCAATCTCGTCCTCCATCTGGATGAATTTTCCCCCCACCTTAGGAAGGAGTTTTGACATTTCGGCTGCCAGTTCAGATGAAGGGGTTATGGGATATCCTGCATAGAAACGACATCCTGCGGCAACGGCGGCGTGGGCCACGGTTTCGTTTCCCGGCATAACCACCCTTTTCATTTTTTCTCCTCCTTTTTCCTTATCTCTATGGCAAAATCCGGGCACTGGTAAACGCAGAAATTGCAGAGGGTGCAGTATTCAGGAGCTACGGCTTCTGCTGAATAATTGTATATGTTCTTCTTGTTTTCCACCATTTCCAAAACCCCGGTGGGACAAACGAAGACACAGAGGGCGCAGCTTTTGCAAAGCTCCGGGTTTATGATTATTTCCGCCCCCTTGTTGTAGGGCTTTTTCCTTCTTTTGCGAATTTCAATGTTAAGTTCTTCAATGACATTTCCCATTATTTCAACCTCCTATAAAGGCAAAAAATTATATTCCTTCATTGAATTTTTTTCAAATATGCGGTAGGGATGCCCTTGAAATTTCCTATCAAATTGATAAAATTTTAGATAAATATTACGACCAGGAGGTAAACATGGCAGAGATAAAGAAAGTAGTAGTAAAAATGGTTGAGGGCCTGCAGATGGTGGGAAGAAGTGGAAGCGGGCATGCCATAGTGGTGGACCAGATGCCCGATGTTGCTGGTTTGAATCAGGGGCCTCAGCCCATGGAACTTCTTCTTATTTCCCTGGCTTCCTGCACAGGCATGGATGTTATTTCCATTATGAAAAAGAAAAGGCAGGACCTTAGGGGTTTCTGGGTTGAGGCAGAAGGCGAGAGGGCAGAGGAGCATCCCAAGGTTTACACAAAAATAAGACTGAAATTCGTGTTTGAAGGAAAGAATATATCCAAGGATGCTGTGGAAAGGTCCATATACCTTTCCCAGAACAAGTATTGTCCTGTGACCGCCATGCTCAGAGGTTCGGTTCCCATTGAGACCGAATACGAAATCATTGAAATTTCCTGAGGGTAAGGAATTAGGGGGTGTTCAAAAAACTTAAATTAGCCTTACCTGAAGGAAAATCCCAGTTTTGCCCCGAAGAAATTAGTCCCATACCCATCTGGCAGGGCTGTTGCTATCCACCTTACGAAAACCTCAAAATTCATCTCCCAGGGGGGCCTCAAAACCACCACCCCCATTCCAATCCCTGCATGAGCGCCTATATTAAGGTATTCGTCTTGAGCCACGGAGGGAGGGGGAATCCTCGTGTCCTTTTCAAAGAAGTTGGTAAACGCCAAGCCCACATAACCCCTTGCGTAAAAATTTATCCCTGAAATGTTTATCAATCTCTTGTAGGAATAGGTAAAGAAATATTCCGTTATGTCAACGTCAAGTCCACGCTCAAGATTTTCACAGCTTACCCTCTTTATCCTGAAGGGCCTTGCCTCAGCTTCTAAAGTCCAGGAGGTTTTAGGCGAGTGCCTCTTTTCTATTCCGAAGGAGAAAATGGGTTTTGGCCAGTCGTCGTAGATGGTCTTTGAGTCCTCGCTGGAATACTCTTCTGCCAAGCCTAAGGAGAGGGTGTAGCGGTAGCCCTGAGGAAGTTCCCTGCAAAAAAGAGCAATGGCTCCTATGAACAGAATAATTATTTTCTTTCTCATTTTTCCTAAAATTCCGCAGAAACTCTAATGCCCAGGAGAATCTGGGGAAAGCTTTTTTCTCCCAAACTCAGGATTTCTGTATGAAGGGCAAAAATCTCTGTATAGAAAAAGGTCTTGGATTTTCTTCCTATAGGGAAGGCTAATCCCCCTCCTGCTGTGATTCCAAATTCCTCGGAGTTGTATTGGTGAACTATTCCCTTCCCCTTTATGCTCACAGACCCGTGGACTAAAACTTCGGATATTCCCAGATAGAGCCTCAAGAAAACTTTCCAGAAGATAAGAGTTCTGTAAGAGCCAAGGAGAAGGCAAGTCCTCTTATAATCCTCGTCTATTATTTTTATGCTTCCATCCGGTAATTGGAATTCCCCATCGCGAATACTGTTTTTCATAGGGAGAGGCTGGACCTGAAATAGCAGAGAAATTCCGTCCTTTTCTGTGGCATTCCCTATTCCCAGGGAGAAAAATGGAAGAGGCGCCTGACCCCATCTCCCTTCACAACAACTCCAGGTATAGGTTTGAGAGAGCCCGGCCGAAACCTCATAAAAACTCTTCCCGAAAACCATATCTATCATCACAAAAATAAACACAAAAAGGAGAAACCTTCCCTTCATTTCTATCTCTCTTCATATTATTTTAATCCCAAGAAATTTCGCCCTCCTTACCTGAAGGAAAATCCCAGTTTTGCCCCGAAGAAATTAGTCCCATACCCATCTGGCAGGGCTGTTGCTATCCACCTTACGAAAACCTCAAAATTCATCTCCCAGGGGGCCCTTAAAACCACCACCCCCATTCCAACCCCTGCATGAGCGCCTATATTAAGGTATTCGTCTTGGGCCACGGAGGGAGGGGGAATCCTCGTGTCCTTTTCAAAGAAGTTAGTAAACGCCAAGCCCACATAACCCCTTGCATAAAAATTTATCCCTGAAATGTTTATCAATCTCTTGTAGGAATAGGTAAAGAAATATTCCGTTATGTCAACGTCAAATCCACGCTCAAGATTTTCACAGCTTACCCTCTTTATCCTGAAGGGCCTTGCCTCAGCTTCTAAAGTCCAGGAGGTTTTAGGCGAGCGCCTCTTTTCTATTCCGAAGGAGAAAATGGGTTTTGGCCAGTCGTCGTAGATGGTCTTTGAATCCTCGCTGGAATACTCTTCTGCCAAGCCTAAGGAGAGGGTGTAGCGGTAGCCTGGGGGAAGTTCCCTGCAAAAAAGAGCAATGGCGGCTATGAACAGAATAATTATTTTCCTTCTCATTTTTCTCCTCCCTTATAGCCAAGCCATCCTGCCAGTTCAATTTTACCAGAATGGAAAAAGAACCAAAATCGGGAAGCCTTCCGCTCATTGAAATTTCCTGAGGGTCAAATAGAGGAAGAGTGGGGCGCCAATAAGGGCAGTTATAAGGCCTACAGGGAGTTCCCAGGGAGAAAGGAGAACCCTGGAGAGAAGGTCAGAAAGGAGCAGAACTAAGGCACCTATGCCCAAGGCCCCTGGGAGGAGTTTCCTATGGGGATAACCCCAGAGCCTCCTTGCTATGTGAGGGGAAATTAGGCCCACGAACCCAATAACCCCTGCCTCGGATACCACTATAGCAGCAAGCACTGTGGATATTACAAGAACCAGGGCCCTGGTTTCCCAGAGGGCAAGTCCCATGGCCTCGGCCTCCCTTCCCCAGAGGAGAAGGTCCAGGCGCCGGTGAAGGAATAATGAGAATACGAGAAAAGGCAACCCGAGGATAAGTATTAGAACTTCCTCCCGGTTTATTCCTGAAAGGCTTCCAAGGAGCCAGAATACTAAATCAGAGGTGGGGTTCTGACTTTTAATCAGCATTATTATTGAATTTATGGCGGTTAAAAAGGCTCCCATGGAAAGCCCCACAAGAAGCAGGGTTTCCCTTGAGGGATGTAGTTTTACCGAGATGAGAAAAACAAGGCCCACGCAGGCCACTGCAGAAAGAAACGAAAGGCCAGATACCCACAGGGGGGAAGAAAGGGCGAGAAAATAGATGGCCAAGAGGGCCCCTGTGGATGCCCCGGCGGAAACCCCCAGGATGTAAGGCTCCACCAATGGATTGTTGAAAACTGCCTGAAGGAGAACCCCTGAGGCGGAAAGATAGGCCCCTGAGATAAGGGCGAAAACTCCCCTGAAAAAACGGTAACTTAAAATTGGGAAACTGGGGGTTCCAGGTCCTGAAAGAAGATAAACGGCAAAACTCAAAATTAAAATCAACCAGATCATCTGTATTCTGCCAGTTTTTCAAAAACCTCTGCTAAGGAAACTGTGGGGCGGAGAAGAAGGTCAGGGGGAAAGGCGAGAACTCTCCCTTTTTTAACCGATTCCAGTTTCCTCCAGGGGAATTTTCTTATCCAGGGTCCTTGTGGGCTTGTGGCCGGGATTACCAGAAGGTCAGGGCTGGAGGCTAAGATTTCCTCTCCGCTCACGGGCTTCCATCCCTTTCCCCTGCAGACATTTTCCCAGCCTGCCCTTCGGGCGAGGTCATCAAGGAAGGTTTCCCTGCAGGCGGCCCAGAAGGGAGGGGAAGGAAAACCTATGAAAATTTTCCCCTTTTTTACAGGAAGGGGTTTTACCTTATCCAAAAATTCCTGGCCCACAGCTTTCGCTTTTCCCTCCCTGGCGGTTATTTTCCCCAGAAGGAAAACCACCTCTGCAATTTCCCTGAGATTTCTCGGCTCCCTTATGGGAAAAACCTCAAGGCCCAGGGATTCAAGTTGCCAGACAAGTTTCAGGGGAGTTGGTTGCATAACTAAAACCAGGTCAGGTTTGAGGGCTAAAATCATCTCAATATTGGGATTAATGATTCCACCCAGTTTTTTTGCCCCTTTTATATGGGAGAAACTGGTGGTTCCCACTATTAGTTTTTCCGCTCCTATTGCCACAAGGTCATCGGTTATGGCCGGAGAAAGGGAAACCAGCCTCCTTACCGGGGGCTTTAATACGTGCTTCCTTCCCAAGGAATCCTTCAGGGTTAAGGGAAAAAGGAAGGAAACCAGGAGAAGCACCGTAAACCCTTTCAATGTTTTCCGCATTCATTACCTCCTCTGTTCTTCCCTGGTCGATTATTTCTCCCTTTTTTATAAAGAAAATCTTCCGGCAGAATCCTGAAAGGAATATATTGTGCTCCGTGGTGAGGATGGTCTTTTCCCGGGATATCTTAGAAAGAAGGCTGTATATTTTAACCTGATTGGAAAGGTCAAGGTTGGAGGCGGGCTCATCCAGAAGCAGGAGCTCCGTCCCCTGGGCCAGAACCTTAGCTATAAGGACCAGTTTCCTCTCCCCCTCGCTCAGGGAGGTAAATTCTCTGGAGCGTAAATGAAGAACCCCAGCTTCCTGCATGGCCCTTTCTGCGTCGCATTCCCGCTTGGCGAAACATCCGGTTTTTACCACCTCCTCCACGGGAAAAGGGGAGAAAAACTCGCTCCTCTGGGGGAGAAGGCCCAGTTTCCTTGCCCTTTCTGCCGGTGGAAGTTCTAAAATTGACTTCCCCTTCCAGACCACCCTCCCGGAGGTTGGTTTTCTCAGCCCGGCAATGATTTCAAGAAGGAGGGATTTTCCGGCCCCGTTGGGTCCCATAAGGCAATAAAGGGAAGGGGAGGGAAGGGAGAGGGAGACCCCCCTAAGGATCTCCCTTCCTCCCATTTCAAGCCTTATGCCCTGAACTTCTAACATTAAAAATTAAATTCAAGACCAGAATAGACAGTTCTTCCCGGGGAGGGGTAGCCGAAAATGTCCTCGTATTTTTTGTCGAGGAGGTTGTCAGCCCGGAGGAAGATTTTCATGCCTTTCCAGAGAGAATATTTTGCCGATAGGTTAAGGAGATAGTAGGCCGGGTTTTCCACGGTTTGCCATGTCTGGTCGTCAAAATCCTTCCTTTCGCCCACGTAGACGAAGAAAAGGGATACGGTCGCCCTTGTTGCGATGTTTTTGCTCACGAGAAATTTCACCAGCCATTTAGGACGGCGAAGAAGTTCCTGGTCCTTTACAAGATCCCTGGCGGAGAGGTTCAGGACAGACAGGGAAAACAGGGTGTTTTCTACAGAGCCGGAAGCCTTAAATTCCAGCCCTTTGATTTCAGCCTTTCCCACATTGGCAAATTTCCAGGAAGGGAAATCAAAGGTTATCAGGTCAGTAAACCTTGTATTGAAGCCGGTTATAGAGAGGAGCAGCCCGTTTACGGGGATGAAGTCCAGACCCCCCTCATAACCCTCACTCTGCTCCGGCAGAAGGTTCGGATTTCCCCACGGTCCCGTGGTTTCCGATGGGGATGGGAACCGCAGGCCCTTGGAATAGGAGGCCCTCACCTTTACCCTTTTTCCCAGCCACAGGGCCCCGGCGATTTTAGGAGAAAATTTCCCCCCGTATCCGGAGGAGCTGGAATAACCTCCTCCTGCTGAAAGGAAGAGTTTTTTATTGTGATAAATCAGGTTTATCCAGGAATCCAGATATGAGGGGGTTAAGTTAAGGTAATTTATCATGAAATTGTTCTTTGACTCCAGATTTTCCCTTCTCCATGTCAGCCCTGAGACCAGGCTAAATCCCTCCTTTAAGGGAATCTCTCCCTGAGCGAAAATCCCCTTTGACTTTACCATTGTGGAAGAATTAGTAAAGCCCCATGGGTCGTTAGGGTCAGTAAAGGTGTAGGATTTTTGGAAATAGAACGGAGAGAGAGTTAAACGAATTTTCTTGAATTTAAGAACTACAGGGATGGAAGCCAGGAATAATTTGTCCCTGGCCCTTCTGTCCTTTGCAGGAACTCCCCTCATGATAAAGGGAATGTAACCCAGCTGATTGGTGTAAATTACGAAGGGCTTGAAGTTTATCCCGGAAAGGGAATAGGAAGAGGAGAAATAGACAGAATTCCTCTTGTAGCGATTGTTTTCCGTAACCCCTGCAGTGTTGAAATAACTGTAGCCGGCCTTCATGGAGAGATTGTTCTCTCTTAAGCCTACCTTTCCCTCTAAGGAGAGGGTGGACATACCTCCGGCCATTACCCGGAAAGAGGATGTGGGCTCAGTGTCCAGGGACATGAACGTGGCAAACCCCATGGCCCCTTCCCCCCACAGACTGGATTGGGGTCCCATCACAGTTTCTACAGAGGAGAGGAAGAATGCGGGGATGGTGTCTAAGGGCAAGGTATAAGTATTGGGGTCCAGCAGGGGAATTCCTTCCAGGGAAAAAAGTCCCCTGGAGGAGGAAACGCCCCGGACGAAGGTAGAGGCCACAATTCCGTGGGTGTTGTAGGACGGGGTGTAGGTGGAAGGAAGAAGAAACATGGCTTCCTTAAGGTCCTGGGATTGAAACCTCCTGAGGTCCCGGGAGGTAAGAAGTTCCACCGAATTAGCTAAGGAAAGCAGGGGCACCCGGGTTTTTTCCGCTACAACTACAATCTCTTCCCTGAGGATTTTCTCCCTTTTTTCCTTCTTCTCCTTTTTAACCCCTCCTGCGAAGGAAAGGAATCCCAAAAGGAGCAGAACCAGAAGTTTTTTCATAGAAAACCTCCTTTGTTATTTTTAGGAGGGGAACCATCACCACTCCATCCCCCCTCCGAAGATGGAGCTGAAGGCCTGGGCTGGTAGGTCTTCTGGCTCCCGGATCATCCTACTCCCCACGCCTTCCCATCCTCCCGAATTTTCGGGTAAGGACAGTGGCCCTTTGTGGGTTTCGTCCCCGGTTACAGCTGCGGGGGCAGCGGTGGCTTTTCACCACCTTCCCTTTGCCCAACCCAGGAAAATAATTTTAGCAATTTCATGGGAGTTTGGAAAGGAGGGGAAAACATATATAATTTCAGCATGAAAATAGGAGTTTTCGGAGTTGGCTATGTAGGGCTCACCACGGCTCTGGGCTTTGCCAGCAAGGGACATCTTGTCTTCGCTGTGGACAAGGATGAAGCCAAAATAGAGCTTCTTAAGCAGGGAAAGGTGCCCTATTTTGAACCAGGTGCCCAGGAGTTCCTGGAGCGTTACGGAGAAAGGCTTGAATTTTCCACGGATCCCGCCTTGGTGGTAAGGGAGGCGGATGTAATATTTATCTGCGTGGGAACTCCTTCCCTCCCCGATGGTAGCGCAGACCTTTCCCAGGTGGAGGAGGTGGCCAGGTTCATCGCAGAGGAGATGCAGGATTACAAGCTTATAGTGGAAAAAAGCACGGTTCCCGTCCACACCGCTTACTGGATAAAAAGGATCATAAACCTTTACAGAAAAAAGGATGTTCCCTTTGATGTGGTGAGCAATCCCGAGTTTTTGAAGGAGGGAACCGCCCTTTCTGATTTCCTCCATCCTCACAGGATAGTCATTGGGGCAGAGACCCAGAGGGCTAAGGATATAATGGGGCAGCTTTACAGGGATTTTAAAGCTCCCATAATTTTCACCGATGTTAAAACCGCCGAGATAATAAAACATGCCTCCAATTCCTTCCTTGCAGCCAAAATTTCCTTCATTAACATGGTGGCTGACCTTTGCGAAGCGGTGGGGGCTGATGTGGAAATGGTGGCTGAGGGCATGGGCTTAGACCCCAGGATAGGAAAGGAATTCCTCAAGGCGGGTGTGGGATTCGGAGGGAGCTGTTTCCCGAAGGATATAAAAGCCTTTTATAAAATTGCCGAAGAGAATCAGGTGGATTTTTCCCTTCTTAAGGAAGTGGAGAGGATAAACCAGCAGAGGCCGGTTAAGTTTTTAAAGAAGATAAAAGGGGTAATATGGAACCTTAAAGGAAAGACAATAGGGATACTGGGCCTTTCCTTTAAACCCAATACCGACGATGTCCGGGAAGCCCCAAGCTTAAAGATAATAAACCTTCTTCTGGAGGAAGGGGCTCAGGTCAAGGCATACGATCCGGTAGCAGGAGGGAACGCTAAGAAGGTTATTCCCTCCCTCCAACTTTCCCCTGACCCGTATTCCCTTGCCCAGGGGACCAATGCTTTAGCACTTATAACCGAATGGGAGGAATTTAAAAACCTTGACTGGAAGAAGATAAAGGAATTTATGGAAACCCCCATAATTTTTGACGGGAGAAATTTCCTGGAAGGAAAAAAACTGGTCTCCTTGGGGTTTGAGTATTATCCTGTGGGCAAGCCCCCTCTGGGCAAGAGAAATGGGTGAGATTCCCCGGGATTTTCTTTCCCGATACAGGGAGATTCTGGGAGAAGGGCTCCTTCAGGAACTTGTAAAATTCGTATTTCTTCCCCTGCGAAGAGCCCTCAGGACCAATACCCTAAAAATTTCCCCGTCAAAACTCAGTGCCCTTCTTCGTGAGCGGGGATATGAATTAAAACCCGTTCCCTGGTGTCCTTCGGGGTTCTGGGTGGAGGGAGAAATCTCTCCGGGAAAACTGGTTTTTCACATGATGGGCCTTTATTACATCCAGGATGCTTCATCCATGGCCCCGCCTGAGCTTCTGGCCCCTGAGCCTGGGGAGTTAGTTCTGGACATGGCCGCTGCCCCCGGAGGGAAATCCACCCATTTGGCGGCCCTCATGGAGGGAAAGGGAATCCTTGTGGTCAACGAGCCCCTTCTTTATCGGGCAAAGGTTCTGGTGGGGAACTTGGAGAGGATGGGGGTGGTAAATTCCGCGGTTAGTATTTTAAGGGGAAATACCTTCGGCTGGAGGTTTCCCAATTTTTTCCACAGGGTTCTGCTGGATGCCCCGTGTTCAGCGGAGGGAAGCACCCGAAAGGACGAGAGTTTTTTTAAAAAATACTGGAACCTTTCATACATAAGAAGGGCCCAGAATGTTCAAAAATCCCTCATAGTTTCCGCCATCCATTCCCTCAGACCGGGAGGGGTGCTTGTTTACTCCACATGCACCATGACCCCGGAGGAAAACGAAGCTATCCTAACCCATGCCTTAGAGGCTTTCCCTGGCGCAGTGGAGGTGGAGGAGGTGAAACTTCCAGGGCTTAAGACCATGGAGGGGGTAAGGGAATTTGAAGGGCAGAGATTTCACCCTGAGGTAAGTAAGATAGCCAGGATATGGCCCTTCCTTAATGACACCGAAGCCTTCACCATTTTCAAATTAAAGAAGCTGCGGGAAACCCTGCCTGCTTCAGTAAGGAGGGGAAGGGTGCCCGAGGGAAGGGTTCTTGGAAGGGAGATCGATAGGGGAACCAGGGATGCCTTGGTGAAGTTCTTTGAACCCTATGGAGCGGGGGAGTTTTTCCGGGAGGGCAGGTTTTTCCTTTCCGGGGATCACATCTGGTATCATTCCCAGGACTTCTCTCCCCTTTTCTCAAGGGCCGTTTTTAACAGGGTGGGGGTAAAGGCAGTGAGAGTTTACTCCGGAGGAAAAATGCGTCCCACCCATGCCCTTCTCATGGCCTTTCCTCACCTTTTTCGCAACGCGGCCTTAGAGCTGGACGAAGAGGCGGCGCTTAGATTCGCTTCAGGGGAGAACCTCCCTTCCCCTGACTCTGCCCTGGAATACATCCCTGTTTACCACAGGGGATACCCCATAGGTTGGGGAAAGAAAAACGGGGAGGTTCTTTTAAACAAGATTCCTACCCCTTTGGTTTTAAGGTAATTATCCCCAGGAGAGGGTGGAACGAATCTCTATCCTGTCCCCCTCCTTTACCACCCGGTCGTTGGTAAGAAGTTTTCCCCTCTCAAGGTCAACTACTAAAAAGTAAAGCTCGTCTGCTCCCAGTTTTTTAAGAAGCTCCTTCACCCGAATTTTTCTTTCAGGAATTTCCACTTCTCTTCCATCAAAGATGATCTTCAAGCTTCCTCCTGAGGGCCACCTTGGAGATTTTTCCGGTAGGCGTCTTGGGGAGGCTTTCCAGAATATAGAATTTCTTAGGTATTTTGTATCCGGCTAAGTGTTTCCTGAGGTATTCCTTGACCCTATCCTCATTCCAGCTGGCCCCTTCCTTCAGAGCGATGAAGGCTACAGGGATCTCCCCGTGGAGAGGATGGGGTTTTCCCACCACAGCGGCTTCCGCTATTTCCGGAAGTTTATAAAGGAGTTCCTCTATTTCCCTGGGATAAACGTTGAGTCCGTCCACTATGATCATGTCCTTTTTTCTGTCTATTATGTAAAAATAACCCTCCTCGTCCTTTTTCCCCAAGTCCCCTGTCCTGAACCATTGGCCGAAAAAGGCTTCCGCAGTAGCCTCCGGGTCCTTGTAATAACCCAGAAAAACATTGGGGCCCTTTACCACGATTTCACCTATCTCTCCCGGAGGAAGGAAATTTCCCTCTTCGTCAGCAATCTCCATATTCACGTTTTTCACGGGAAGCCCTATGGAGCCTGGTTTCCTCTTCCCTCCTATGGGGTTCACACTGGTTACCGGACTGCATTCTGTGGGACCGTCCCCCTCATAGATGGGAACTCCGAATTTCCTTTCGAATTCCTCCATAACCTCCAAGGGGAGGGGAGCCCCTCCGCTTATGCAATATTTCAGGGAAGGTATGTCCTGGCGGGAGAGATCCTTTACCCGGTTAAGTAAAGCGAACATGGAGGGAACCGCAGGAAAAATGGTCACCCCGTATTGTTTTATGGCTTTTATTATACCGTCGGGGGTAAATTTGGTGAGCAGGGCCGTCTTTGCCCCCTTCCTCAGGGGGGAAATCATTCCCACCATGGCTCCGAAGGAATGGAAGAGGGGTAGAACTGTGAGCATGACATCTTCCCTTTCCAGCTTAAGTCCTTCTATTACTGCCTCTGAGTCAGCCAGCAGGTTTCCGTGGGAGAGCATTGCCCCCTTGGGTCTTCCGGTGGTTCCGGAGGTATACATTATTACCGCAAGGTCATGGGTTTGCTTTTCTGCCGGGGAAATTTCCTCTTCCCCATCCATCCACTGGGAAAGGACTAAGTCGTCTGCGACAAGAACTCCTTGGGGGAGAGCTTCCTTGACCGTGGCTTCAAAAAAATTGGAGCAAAGAACCATCCTGGCATCGGAATGGGTGAGTATGTAGTTCATCTCGTATGGCTTGAATATGGGGTTTACCGGAACCACCACTCCCCCGGCAGCGAGGATGGCGAAGTAGGCGTAGATGAAGTCCGGAAAATTGGGGAAAACTACGGCCACATGGACCCCTTCCTTCACCCCGGCCCTTTTCAGGGAAGCCCCAAGTTTCCTTATCCTTTTTTTAAGCTCTCCGTAGGTTATGCCCCTTCCCTCGAAGAATATGGCGATTTCTTTATCAGGGACAGGGGAAGAAAGAATTGCCTGGGCGAGATTGCCGCTCATTATCCTTCTGTCAAAAGGGCATAGAGCTTCTTCGCCCGTTCATCCCTGGGATTGAGATCAATGGCCTTTTTTAGAGCTTTCTTGGCCTTTTCCAGGTCATGGACCTGATAATAGGCGTTTCCTAAGTGATAGAAAAGGCTGGCGTGATTGGGCTCTATTTTTGCCATTTTCTCAAAATGTTTTATGGCCTCCTCGTATTTACCCAAGGCGGAAAGGGATATTCCCAGCTGATAGTTGGCTATGGCAGATTCGGGGTTTTTCTCCAGAAGTTTCCTGAACTGGTCTATGGATTTTTCCAGCTCTCCCATGTGATAATAAGCAACACCAAGCCAGTAATGGGCCATTAGGAATTCCTGGTTTAGCTCAAGGGTCTTTTCCAGCTCCCTTATGGCCTCGTCAATCATCCCGGCCCTGTAATAGGTGATTCCCAAGGCATAATGGGCATCGGTAAAGTCCGGTCTCATGTCAATGGCCCTGCGAAGGTGATACATGGATTTGTGAAGGGAGCCCATGAGGTAGTAAATTTCCCCCAAGTTCTTGTGGGAGTATTCGTTGGGTTTAAGTTTGGCTGCCTTTTCGCAGTAGGCCGCGGCGTCCTTTAATTTGCCCATGGCCCGGAGTTTCCTGGCCATTCTCTCGTAATATTCCGCCTCCTCTTCCTTAAGGGGGTAACCGCAATGGGGGCAAAACCTGAATTCCTCCGAAACCTCCTTGCCGCAATTAGGGCACTTCATTTTCCCTCCTATAGATTCTCCATTCTCTTTACAATTTCCCTGGCAAATTCTGAGGTTTTTATGGGTTCAACCCCCTCCATGTGCCTTGCTAAGTCGTAGGTCACCTTTTTATCCATTATGGTAGCTTCCATTCCCCTTTCTATAAGATCCGCCACTTCCCACCAGCCCATATACCTGAACATCATGGCACCGGAAAGGAGGAGAGAACCGGGATTTACCTTGTCCAGTCCAGCGTATTTTGGAGCGGTTCCGTGGGTTGCCTCAAAAAGTCCTATGTAATCCCCTATATTGGCTCCTGGGGCCATTCCCAGCCCTCCAACCTGGGCAGCAGCGGCGTCGGAGAGATAATCACCGTTGAGGTTGGGAAGGGCTATAACATCGTATTCGGCGGGTCTTGTTAAAATCTGCTGGAACATGTTGTCGGCTATCCTATCCTTGATGATTATTTTTCCTTCGGGAACCTCTCCCTGAATTTCGGACTCGGGAATAACCCTGTCTGAGAATTCTTCCTTGGCAACCTCGTAGCCCCATTCTTTAAAGGCCCCTTCGGTGTATTTCATTATGTTTCCCTTGTGAACTAAGGTAACGCTTTTCCTGCCGTTTTCTAAAGCATACTGAATAGCCTTACGCACCAACCTCTTGGTGGCGAATTCTGAAATGGGCTTTATCCCTATTCCCGAATCTTCCCTTATCTTGACCCCTAATTCCTCCCTGAGAAACTGAATGACCTTCTTTGCCTCCGCGCTTCCCTTGGGCCATTCTATTCCCGCATAAACATCCTCGGTGTTTTCCCTGAAGATTACCACATCAAGAAGCTCCGGCCTTCTTACCGGAGAGGGAACGCCCCTGATCCATCTCACCGGCCTGACGCAGGCATAAAGGTCAAGGACCTGCCTCAGGGTAACATTCAGGCTCCTGTAACCGCCTCCCACCGGGGTGGTAAGCGGTCCCTTTATGGCGATTATGTGCTCCCTTATGGCCTCTATGGTTTCCTTGGGAAGGTGTTCCCCCTTTAATTTATACGCCTTTTCCCCGGCGTATATTTCCTTCCAGTGAACTTTCCTCCTTCCACCGTAGGCGAACTCCACCGCTGCGTTCCAGACCACCATGGAGGCGGACATTATGTCCGGGCCTATGCCATCGCCTTCTATAAAAGGAATTATGGGCTCGTCGGGAACTATAATTTTCCCGTTCTCCACCCTTATTTTTTCTGCCATCTCTCCTCCTTTAAAGCTGGTAATCTCCGTATTTCTTTATGTATTCCTCTATCCCCCCTTCCTCTATTATTTTGAGCATGAATTCCGGCATGGGAACGAATTTGTATTCCTTTCCCTTGGTTATGTTTTTCACTATTCCCTTCCTCAGGTCCACCTCAAGGATGTCCCCCTCGTCTATCTCGTCGGTTTGTTTTATCTCCACCAAGGGCAGACCCACATTTATAGAATTCCTGTAGAAAATCCTGGCGAAGCTTTTGGCAATTACGCATCCAACCCCGGCGAGCTTTATGATTCTCGGGGCGTGTTCCCTGGAAGAGCCCAACCCGAAATTTCTCCCGGCCACTATTATGTCCCCGGGCTGAACCTTTGAGGCGAAGTCTTCCCTGGCATCCTCAAGGACATGTTTTGCCAGCTCGGGCAGGTTGGTCCTTAAATGGAAATACCTTCCAGGGGCGATGTGGTCGGTGGATATATCATCACCAAACTTCCATACTCTTCCCTTTATAATCATTTCTTCCTCCTTATTGCAGGTAATCTCTTGGGTCGGTGATTTCCCCGGTTATGGCCGAGGCAGCGGCGGTGGCTGGGGAGGCAAGGAATATTTCCGCATTGGGATTACCCATTCTTCCCCGGAAGTTCCTGTTCTGGGTAGAAAGGACCCTCTCCCCGTCGCCGAGAACCCCCTCGTGAACGCCCACACAGGGACCGCATCCCGGAGCAAGGACCGCGGCTCCGGCCTGGACGAAAATGTCAATGAGCCCTTCCCTCAGGGCCTTTAAGAACACATTTCTGGAGGCAGGAATTACTATTAACCTGACATCGGGATGCTTTTCCCTTCCCTTTAGAATAGAGGCGGCTATCCTCAGGTCTTCTATCCTTCCATTGGTGCAGGTGCCGATGAATACCTGGTTGATTTTAATTCCCTTGGCCTCGCTTATGCTCTTAGTGTTATCCACTGTGTGGGGAAAGGAAACCACTGGTTCCAGTTTGGATACATCTATTTCGAAGGTCTTTTCGTAGACGGCGTCGGGGTCGGGTTTAATTTCCCTGTAGTCCTTCTCCCTTCCATGGGATGCCAGAAATTCCTTGGTCTTTTCGTCTGTGGGCATTAGCCCCACCTTGGCTCCCGCCTCCACTGCCATGTTGGATATGGTAAGGCGTGCCTCCTGGGAAAGCTCCTCTATTACCTCGCCCTGGAATTCCATGGCTTTGTAGGTGGCACCATCAGCTCCTATAGTCCCTATTATGTGGAGAATTATGTCCTTGGAATAGACCCCTTCCGGAAGCTTGCCCTTCAGGATAAAGCGGTAGGTTTCGGGAACCTTCATCCAGACCTTTCCCAAGCCAAAGGCTAAGGCGATGTCTGTGGAGCCCATTCCCGTGGCGAAGGCTCCCAAGGCTCCAGCGGTGCAGGTGTGGGAATCGGCTCCGGTAAGCACATCCCCGGGCTTTATATATTTTTCCGCTATTATCTGGTGGCTTATTCCTTCTCCCACATCCGATACTATAGCTGAGGTTCTTTTGGCGAATTCCCTCAGGATATTGTGGGCGTTGGATAGCTCCTTCCTGGGAGATGGGGCCGCATGGTCAATGAAAAGAATTGCCTTGGGAACCTTAACTTCCTTGAAGCCCATTTTGTCAAAGCCCTGGACTGTAAGGGGCCCGGTTCCATCCTGAACTAAAGCCACATCCACCGGCACAACTACTAACTCGCCGGGTCTTACATCCCGGCCCACATGTTCCGAGAGTATCTTTTCTGCTAAGGTTTTTCCCATGATTCACCTCTTATCAATGGGTATGTATTCCACATCCAGGGGACCATTGTAAATGGCCCTGGGCCTGAATATTCTGTTAGCCTGGAGATATTCAAGGACATGGGCGGTCCAGCCCACCACCCTGGCTATGGCAAATATTGGGGTGAATACTTCCTTGGGAAATCCGAGGAGGTTGTAAATTATTCCCGAATAGAAATCCACATTGGGGAAGATTCCCTTCTTTCCCTTTTCCCTTATCATCACTTCCTCTATCTTTTCTGCGATCTCTATCCATTTAGTATCTCCCTTTTCTCTGGACAACCTTTCCGCGTATTCCTTTAAAATTCTGGCTCTGGGGTCGTATGCTTTGTAAACCCTGTGGCCGAATCCCATGATTCTGCGGTGTTCCTTGAGGGCATTAAGAATATAGGGCTCCACATTCTCCACTGTGCCTATCTCCTGGAGCATTTCCAGAACCCTTTCGTTGGCTCCCCCATGAAGTGGGCCCCTAAGGGCTCCTATGGCAGCGCAGATGGAGGAATGCATGTCGGAAAGGGTGGAAGCCACTACCATGGCAGCGAAGGTTGAGGCGTTCATTCCGTGTTCCATGTGGAGGATGAGGATTACATCCATGAGCTTTGAAATTTCCTCGTTGGGGACCTCCCCGGTAAGCATATAATAAAGGTTCTGGGCGTGGGAAAGTTTGGGATCCGGGTGGACAAGCTCCAATCCCCTTCTGAGCCTGCTGTAATAGGCGACTATAGTGGGCATCTGGGCGGTAAGCCTTATGGACTTTCTGATGTTGGCTCCCCGGGAGTTGTCGTTCTTGTCAGGGTCAAAGCAACCAAGCATGGAAACGCAGGTCCTTAGGATTTCCATGGGATGGGTATCCTTGGGAGCTCCCTTAAGACAATCTACCAGGAATTGGGGAATTTCCCTGTGTTCCACCAGATCCCTCTTCAGGTTTTCCAGTTCGTCTTTTTTGGGAAGGTCTCCAAACCAGAGAAGGTAGGCGGTTTCTTCAAAATTGGATTTTTCCGCTAAAAGTTCAATGGGAATTCCTCGGTAAATTAATTTTCCCTCTTCCCCATCTATAGCGGCTATGGAAGTGATGGCCGCAACTACTCCCTCAAGTCCTCTTGAATAGGTCACTTCCCCTGTTAAAAAAGCCATTTTACTCCTCCTTCTTTTATTAAGTTCTCACTTAATTCTAAGTGAAACTCAGGAAAAGGTCAATCTTCCCTTCCGTAATCGTCCTCTAACCTTACCACATCATCCAGATGGGGGGTGGAAACTTCAAAAACATAGCAGTCCTCTATGGCCGCCATCCGGTGTTTCATGCCCGGGGGGATATGGAAACTATCCAGGGGCTCCATTATTTTTTCCTTCATTTCACCATTTTCCTCGTAAATGAAGAGCATTTTTCCTTTCCAAAGCAGGAAGCTCTCATCCTTTTCTCTGTGATACTGAAGGGAGAGGCGATGGCCTTTTTTTATGAACAGAACCTTCCCTGCATAGTATGGGGTTAAGGCAAAGAGAAGCTCATATCCCCAGGGTTTTTCTGTTTTTTTCATGGCATATCCTCCTTATCCATCGGTAAATCTCAGGATATATTTTTTCCAATTCCCCTCTAAGGTATTCCTCCAGCTCCTGGCCGTCCGAAAGTCTGAGGGCTGAGTTTATCTTTTTCCTGATGACCTGGACTTCTACCGAGGATAGGACCCTCTTAATTACAGGGAGCATGGCCGGAGACACTGAGAATTCCCTCAAGCCTATGCCGAGCAGGGAAAGGGCATGGAGAGGCCTGGAGGCCATTTCTCCGCAAACGGCTATTTCCTTCCCCTGATCCTGGGCTTTTTTTATGGTGAAGCGCAGGAGTTTCAGGAAGGCCGGGTCCAGGGGATTGCACAGTAGGGAAACCCTTTCGTTAGCCCTGTCTGCGGCGAATATATACTGGGAAAGGTCATTGGTTCCTATGCTGAGGAAGTCCACTATTTTGCTTACCCTGTCCGCCATCAGCGCTAAGGATGGAACTTCAACCATTACTCCTACAGGAAGGTTTTCATGGAAGGGCTTTTTTTCCATCCTTAGCTGTCCCTTAGCATCCTCCACCACCATAAGAAGCTTTTTTATTTCCTTTATATTGGTTACCATGGGAGCCATTAGTTTTATGTTTTTCCTTTGGGCTGAAGCCCTGAGGATGGCCCTTACCTGAGGATAGAGCAGGTCCCTGTGGGAGAACAGGTATCTTATACCCCTTTCCCCCATGGCCGGGTTTTCCTCTTCGTGAAAGGGCAGGTCAGCTATTTTCTTCTCAGCACCCAGATCAAAAAGCCTTATTATTACCCATTTGAATTTTTCCGAAAGCTGCGAGTAGATTTGGTATTGCTCCTCTTCTGGAGGAACCCTCTGGCTAAGCAGAAGCAGATACTCGCTTCTGAACAAACCTATTCCCTCGACGGCTTCCGGAGAAATAAGTTCGGCCTCCGCGGGGAATTCAATGTTAACGAAAAGGGAAAATTTTTCCCCATCTAAGGTCTCATTGGGTTCAAGGAGGAGTTCCTTTAGCCTGGCCCTTTCCTCCTGCAGGCTCTTTTTGAGCTCAACATAATTGGATATCTGGAACCTGGAGGGGGAGACGATTACAATTCCTTCATCGCCGTTGACCACCACCTCTTCACCTTCCCTTATTTCCGTTTCCACATTTTCAATCCCAACCACGGTGGGTATTCCGTAGGCCCTGGCCAGAATAACCGCATGGTATGTCTCTCCCCCAAACTCCAGGACAAAAGCTTCAGGTTTTCCTCTGGAAATTATGTGGGCCGTTTCGGAAGGAAAAATATTTTTCGCCACTACCACCGAACCTTCCCAGCTTTCTTCCTTAGCCTCCTCTCCCAGGTTTTTCTCTATTCTTCTCAGTATGTCTTCTATATCGTGAACTTTTTCTCTTATATGATAATCCTCTACCTGGGAGAATATGCCGTGATATTTCTCTATGAGGTTTTTTATGGCCCGCTCGGCACTGTCAAGATTCTTGATAATCCGCTCAGTAAGTTCGTCCAGGAGTTTTTTGTCCTGAAGAATGAGAAGCTGGGCATCAAGGATAAGGGCATGCTCCTTACCTAAGGTTTCTTCTATGTGGGCTTTTAACTCCTCCAGCTCTTTTCTGGTCTTCTCTATGGCTCTTTCTAAGCGAATTATCTGTTCCGCCTCTTCTCCCTTTATGATTTTCGGCGGTGACAACCTCTTGCCCCTTCTCAGGAATCGGGCCTTTCCTATTCCTATGCCGCCCACCACTGCCTGCCCCTTCAGAACCTTCATTCTTCCTCCCCGAACCTGTTTTCAATCAGTTTTACAATAGCTTCTACCGCCTCCTTTTCATCTTCCCCCTCCGCCCGAATTTTTATTTTTGTTCCTACAGGGGCCGCGAGTATTAAAAGTCCCAGAATGGATTTGGCATCAGCCTCCATCCCGTTTACTATGACAACTATTTTGCTTTTGAATTTTTGGGCCAGCTGGACCAGTTTGGTGGCGGCTCTGGCATGCATGCCGAGCTTGTTAACGAGAACTGTTTCCTTCTCCACCATTATTCCAGAAAATCCCTTATCCGACCTATGGATTCCCTTCCCCTTTTTACCAGGGCCATGGTTAATTCCCTAAAGGCCATTTTATCCCTTTCAGAAAGGAACTTCAGGAGAAGGGGAAGGTTTATCCCGGTTATTATTTCCACATCCATGGATTTGAGCAAGGAAACGCAGAGATTGGTAGGGGTTCCCCCGAAGATGTCCGTAAATACCACCACGCCTTTCCCGCGATTTTCCCTTTCTATAGCCGCTTTAATCTCCTGCTCTTTTTTGCCGATCTGGCTTACCCCGTCCTTCCAGTCAATGGAAATTACGGGCAGGGAAAGCCTCTTCCCCATAATTTTCTCCGCCACCTGAAGCAAGGTGGCTCCCAGTTCCCCGTGAGTAATGATTACCCCTCCTATCATTTTCCCTCTATCTCCCGGTGCTTTTTTTCCAGTTCGTAATCCTCCCACTCATCTATAAACCAATTATACAGTTCTTCCACAAAAAATACCGATCTATGCCGTCCACCGGTGCAGCCTAAGGCAATCACCAGCTGGAATCTACCGTCCTCAAACATTATGGGGACAGTGGCGCTAAGGAAAGTTTTAAGGGAGGAAAGATAAGAATTAACCTCTTTCTGAGCCAGGAGAAAATCCCTTACCTCTTGGTCTTTTCCTGTGAGCGGCCTTAATCTCTCGTCCCAGTAAGGGTTGGGAAGGGCCCGGAGGTCAAAAACGAAGTCAGCCTCCTGGGGAATGCCTGCGGAAAAACCGAAGCTCATGAGTATAATCCTTTTTCCCCTTCCCTTCAGGTGTAACTCCACGGCCATTTTCCTTAACATTCCGGGAGTGATTCCAGTGGTGTTTATCACCGTCTCAGCCCTTTCCCTTACCTCTTCCAGCAGAACCCTCTCCTCCCTGAGGGCCTCTTCCAGACTTCTTCCATCCTCTAAGGGGTGTTTTCTCCTCATGATCTTGAATCTTCTGGTAAGCTCCTCGTCCCTGCAATCCAGAAATACCACATGCAACCTGCTGGATCCTGAGAGTTTATCAATAAGCCAGGAAAATTTTTTCTGAAAACCTTCCTCCCGAACATCCACCACCAGGGCGAATCTCTGAATCTCTGGGTTGTTCCTGGAGATATGAGAAATTATCCTGGGAATCATCTCTATGGGCATATTGTCCATGGAGTAAAATCCAGCATCCTCTAAGGCTTTGAGATAGGTGGTTTTCCCGGAACCGCTCATTCCGGTTATTATTACCACGTAGGGTTTCATGGTTTTTGAATCCTTCTGAGAAACTCTTCTAAGGGCTTTTCCCCTGAGGTTTTCAGGATAAACAGCCTCACCGCTACTTCCACCAGATTGGCGATGTTTCGCCCTGCAGCCACAGGGATTTTGAACTTGGGAATTTCCATCTCCAGAAGGTTCTCCTTTTCTTCCTCTACTGATAATCTTTCCATTTCCTTTTTATAGGGAACCAGCTCCAGAATGAGATCTATGGGAGAGAAAGGCAAAAGGGCTCCCCCGAAAATGTCGTTTACGCTTATTATTCCCAATCCCCTAACCTCCATAAATCCCCGGGCTCTGTCGGGGGCCTTACCTACAATGTTTCCACCGGGAAGTCTCAGCACCTCCACCAGGTCATCGGCAACGAACATGTGGCCCCTGGTTATGAGCTCAAGGGCTATTTCGCTTTTTCCTATGCCGCTTTCTCCTGTTATGAGAACCCCCAGTCCATATATGCCCAGTAGTTCCCCGTGGACGGTTATTCTTTCGGAAAGTTTCCAGTGCAGATATTGATTTATTTTTTCATAACAGTTCTGGGCCCTACACCGAAAGAGGGGCACCGAGTTCTTTTTGAAAAGCTCAATTATTAAATTCAGTAAAAATTCGCTCTGAATTATGACGGCTACGGGTCTCAGGGATAGATACTGTTGCAAGGTTTCTCTTCGGGCCTGCTCTTCCAGGGAACGAAGGTAAGCAGTTTCCTCTTCTCCGAAGAACTGAACAGCTCCGGGCTTGAAGGTTTCCTTGACCCCGGCCAGGATAAGGCCCGGTCTCTGAAGCACCCCACAGGTTATCTCTCCGTGCAGGTCCTGCGCTTCGGGGTATATCAGATCAAGAACATCGGAGTTCTCTTTAAGAAATCTCGCCAGGGGTAGGCTATTCTTCATTGCCTTCCTGAATTTCCTCGTCCCGGATAATTTCATAGGCCATTTCCGGGGTCTTGGCGTTTAAAAGCTTTTCCACCAGGGATTTTTTCCCTTTTCTGGCCAGTTTCGCAATGGCAGCCAGGACCTGAAGATGGAGATTAGGAGGGGAGATAGGGGAGACGGCGGTAAAGAATATGTGAGTGAGTTTGCCATCAGGAGAGTTGAAGTCCACCCCCTGAGGGGATATGGCGAGGGATAGGACAGGAGACTCCAGTTCCTCCATTTTGCAGTGAGGCACAGCAATCCCTCCAGGCAGGGCAGTGCTACCCAATTTTTCCCGGGCCATGAGCCTCTGGAATAATTTTTTCCCGTTTTTTACCGCACCCCTTTCCTCCATGAACCTGGAGATTTCCCTTAGCACTTCCTCCACAGTGGTAGCTTTAAGGTTGAGGAGGATGAGGTCCGGGGACAACAGGGTATGTACCTGCATTAGAAATCCGGCTCTACGAGATAATAATCGTTTCCCTTTCTGTAAATCACATTAACCCTATGGGTATTGGAGTTCCTGTAAACGAGTAAATCTTCTCCCCTTTCCTCCATTTCGGCTATGGCCTCCTCCAGGGTTAAAGGTTTTGAAGAATACGCATTGCTCTGCAAAACCCTGGGGCCCTGAGGGACTGGGGAAGAGGGTTGAGGCGGAGAGCTCTTTTTCTTGGCTCTCCTTTTTTCCTTTTCCTTTTTTATTTGTTTTTCTATTATGTCAAAGGCCCTGTTCAGAGAAGAGAGCATTTCATCGGTGGTTTCCTTGGCCCTGAACTCAAAAATTCCCCCCTTTACCATAACCTCTGCGGTGTGGCGATATTTTTCCTGGGACAGGATAATTTCTACATGCTGAATATCCCCCAGCCATTTCTTCAGTTTGGCGATTTTTCTTTCTGCCCTTTTTTTAAGGGATTCAGGAATCTCGTAATGCCTGCCGATAAACCTTATCTCCATCATAAAACCTCCAGCCTGTATTTTCTTTTTCGTTTTCCTGCATTTTCTATTCCAAGTTCTTCCCTATATTTTGCCACGGTTCTGCGGGAAATGATAATTCCCTTTCGGCGAAGCAGAGCCGCAAGGTCCTCGTCAGAATAGGGGGAATCCTTGGGTTCGTTTTCTATTATTTTTCTTAAAATTTCCTTTACCCTGGCTGAGGAAACCCTGGAATTTTGACCGGACGATGAAGGGAAAAAGAATTTCAACCTGTAAGTTCCATTAGGGGTGGATATATACCTTGAAGAGACGATCCTGCTTATGGTGGACTCGTGAACTCCCACCGCAGACGCCACTTCCCTCAGATTAAGGGGTTTAAGATATTCAGGATTATATCCCTTTAAGAAAAATTCCTTCTGCTTTTCAACTATGTATTCCACCGTTTTCCTTAAAGTCTCCTTTCTTTGAGCTATGGCAGAAAGGAACCATTGAGCAGCCTTTATTTTTGACCTGGCATATTTCTTGAGGGTTTCCGGGGAAGAAGGGTCCTCGAGTATTCTTATAAAGAACGGGCTTATTCTTAACGGGGGAAGCTCCTCTTCCCTTATGAGGATTTTGAGATCTCCGTTTTCTTCCACCAGGTTTATGTCCACGTATATGGGTTCAGAAGCCCCACGAAAGAAATGGCTTCCCGGGAAGGGGTCAAGGGTTTTTAGTTTTTCCAGGGCTCCCTTGAGTTCCGAAAGGCTACACCCTAATTTTTGGGCTATTTCCTCGTAGGCCCTTTTTTTCAAAAGACCGAGGTTTTCTTCCTCAAGGAGTAATTGTAGAATTCGGTCTTCGGGATGTTTGACTTTGGCCTGTACCTTAAGGGCCTCAAAGGAATTTCTGGCCCCAACCCCATAGGGAGGGATTTCCATCATTTTTTTTCTAACTTCCTCTATTTTTTCCGCGCTCTCCCCGGTTTCCTGGACGACCATTTCTAAGGATTCGGAGTCCAGAAATCCCTTGGGATCGAGATAATCTATTAGGACCTCGGCAATTTTTCTTTCCCTCTCGTCCGGAAAAACCGGAAGAAAATTCCTTTTTATTTTCTCCCTGGGTTCCGGTTCATAGGGCACCAGGGCTTCTGGAGGTGTTTTTTCCTCTTCGTCGTCGTAATAGAACTCCAGGAATTCTTCCCCCCGGGGAAGGTCCAGCACAGAAGGTTCATGATCAGGCTCTTCATTTCTTATCTCTAAAGCTGGATTTTCCTGAAGCGCCTCCTCAATTTTTTCCTTAAGCTCTAAATGGGTCAGGGGAAGAAGCTCTATAAAGAGGCGTATCTGATTTGTAAGCCTCAGGCTCTGTTTCTGCTTTAAATTAAGTTCCTGTTTCTGTTTCATATTCCTCTAAATGAAAATCCCTTCCCAGGAATTTTTCCCTTACCAAGGGATTTTTGTAAATTTCTTTCGGGCTTCCCCACGCAAGGAGTCTTCCTTTATTAATAATATAAGCTCTATGGGTTATTTTCAATGTCTCCCTGACATTGTGGTCGGTTATTATTACCCCCACATCCCTTTTAGTGAGGTCCAGAATAATCCTTCTCATTTCCTTAACGGTAATAGGGTCAATTCCCGTGAAGGGCTCATCCAGGAGCATATAGGCAGGCTTCAGGGAAAGGGCCCTGGCCACCTCCAGTTTTCTTCTTTCCCCGCCGGAGAGCAATGCGGCTCTTCTGTGGCGGAGATGGGCTATGCCGAGTTCCTCCATAACCTGAAAAAGGATTTCCCGTTTCTGCCTCCTTTTAAATTTTGAAAATTCCAGGTAAACTCTTATGTTCTCTTCTGTGCTTAATCCTTTAAATATAGACGGTGTTTGGGGAAGATAACCTATTCCCATCCTTACCCTCTTCCACATGGGAAGATGGGTTATTTTCCTGCCATCAAGGAAGACTTCGCCCTGATCCGGGGAGACCTCCCCCAGGATTGTTCTGAAAGTGGTGGTTTTTCCAGCCCCATTGGGGCCAAGGAGTCCCACTATCTCCCCCTGCTTTACATCTATGTTTATTCCCTTAAGTATTTCCCTTTTTCCGTATTTTTTCTTAAGTCCGCGGACGGAAATCATTCCTTTATCTCCGAGGATGTCCTTCCCCTGCCAGTGATTTCAAAGGCACCGGTTTTGGGGTAGACTACCATACTTTCCCCTTTAACCTCCCCGTGTTTGGAGGATTTTAATATGACTTTGCCCTGAAGCACGGCCTTTCCCTGAGGGAAATAGTATGTAAGGACTTCACAGCGAGCTGAATCCTTGCCAAGGATTATCTTCCGGGCTTGCCGGGCCACGAGTTTTTCCAGCTTTCCGTTCCTCAATTGGATTTCAATCTTGGGGGCTGAAACCAGGAGATCTTCGGACTTTATGGTGGCGCCTCCCTCAAGGAGCATTTTCTCATCTGTATATTTCACCGTGGAGGCGGTTAGTTTAAATCCCTGGGGTGAGATTATGGTGGCGTTTTTGAGGATGTATTTTCCTTCTGTTTCCTCTGCCTCGTCGCAGGTTATTATGTTTCCCTCCTTGATTATCCGGACATTCCCAGATAATACCCTTCTCCCTCCAGAATTTAATAGGGCGTCGCTTTGAAAGGAGGAGTTTCCTATTTTCCCCTGGACCTTCCCCTCAGCCTTTATTTCCGATTCCCTGAGTAATATAGTATCTGCGGTGAGGGTAAGATCCCCGGACTGAACGAAGGCCTGGAAAGCTTTCAGGCGTTCTTTTTCCCCGGTTATTCGGGATGCAAAAAGTTTCCTTCCCCCCCACCTGGCCACCACCCGCTCTCCCTCTATCCTTCCATTTACCCAGAACTTCAGAGTTTTCCCCACGGTCCTTTTCCTGTTCTGAAAAATCCTGCCCCCGCTGGGCATTGAAATGGAATTAACCCGTTTCCCCTTTATGTCTATTTCCATAACAGGAGCGAAGACCATTGTTCCCTCAGAGTTCATTTTGGCAGGTTTTCCCCGGAGCACCGCCTTCATATCCGTTTCGTAAACTTTTATTCTTTTGCCTTCAAGGAGGTTGCCCTCAGAGGAGAATCTTGGCTTAAAGAGAAATATTTCTTTTTTCTCCAGGTCCATTCTCCCGCCTTCGGCCCTTCCGGATATTTTTCCTATTTTAAAGCTCACTTGCCCTTCAAGCCGTATCACCCCTTTTTTGGCCAGATAAAGGGATTTTTCTCCTGAGAAGAGCCCGGTCTCGCTCCTTACCCGAACCCTTTCAGGAAATTGCACCCGGTTTTTCCCAGGTGAAACTGTGCATTTTTCGGAATATATGAAAGTTCTTGACCCGGGAATTTCTATAATGACTCCCTGACTAAGGAAGGTTTTCCCCCTTGAATCCACGAAAAGCTTCCTGGCTTTGGCCATATACCTGGGTTCCCGGGTTGCTATTTCCTTCACCTGAAAACCCCATTGTATGGACCTGGCAGACGGGTTGGGGATGCGGATGCCCGAGACAGGGGGTTGGTGTCCAGAAAAGGCCATAATTCCCACGAAGGCTATGTAACCTACAAGAATTAAGTACAGGAAAACCCTTAGAATTCTCATTCCCTTACAACCAGTCCTCCTTCTTTGAGGTCCAGGTGGAATTTAAAGTTAAGCTTTTCCCCTTTCCTGAACTTGTTTAAAAGATCCCCTCTTCTAAATCTTGTGGGGAAGATCACTCCCCGCTGGCTTAAAAGCACCCTGTAACCGTTGCCTGCAGGGGAGGGATTTTGCACCACTTCAACTTCCCTGGTGAAAAAATAAGGTTCGGGATTTCCCGTGCCGAAGGGAGGAAAAAGCCTCAGGTAATTCAGGGAGTTTTTAAGTTCGTGGAAGTCGGTTTCTTCCGGATTATCTCCCCCTTTTTCTTCCGTTGCTTTCCAGCTTTTAAGGGCCTCCTCAAGGGCAGATTTTAATCTACCGAGGTTTTCCTCCCTCAGGGTTATGCCCACTGCAGTGGCATGTCCTCCGAAACTTTCCATAAGCTCCCTGTAAGGGGAAAGAACCTCAGGAAGGGATACTCCATCAGGAGCCCTTCCTGACCCGTAGGCTATTCCTTCCTTTACCGAGAAAACAAAGGCGGGTTTTTTATATATCCTGCTGAGCCTCAGGGCGGCTATTCCCAGAACGCCACGATTCCATCCCCGGGAATGGAGGAAGATTATAGGGGAATCCCCGCAGTCACCGAGCATTTCCTTTGCTTCCCTTATGACCCTGGCCTCTTCCCTTTGTCTATCCCTGTTGAGCTGGGTTAGCTTTCTGGCCATCTCCCGCGCCTCTCCCTCACTGGATGAAAGCAAGAGCCGAAGGGCTATTTCGGCATCCAGCATCCTTCCCGCTGCGTTTATCCTGGGGGAAATTTTAATGGCCACATCTCTGGGGGTAATTTCCCTGGCCCTAAGCCCAGCCTCCCCCAGGAGAATCCTGAGGCCGTATGAATTTTGGCCGTTTAAAAGGCTTAGCCCCTCCTTTACCATTATCCTGTTTTCCCTGAGAATTTCCATCATGTCCGCTACGGTTCCAATGGCCACCATCTTCAGGTAGGGTAAGGCCCTTTCTTCCATTTTGAGTTCCATTAAAAGGGCCTGCAGGAGTTTAAAGGCCACTCCTACCCCTGCCAGGGATTTATCCACCCCATTTTCAAGGAAAGGGTCAAGAACGGCCAGGGCCTCAGGTATCCTTGAAGCCGGTAGATGGTGATCGGTTATTATAAGGTCTATGCCTTCCCCACGGAGAGCCTCTGCAAAATCAAAGGACTTTATCCCGTTATCCACGGTTATAACGAGGCTGGCACCCCTTCTTTTTATTTCTTCTACATGCTGGAGTCTTGCTCCATAGCCCTGGGAGAATCTGTTGGGGATGAGATAGGAGGTTTTAGCCCCTAAGGAGGATAGCCCTTTCACTAAAAGCGCCGTTGCAGTAACCCCATCTACATCATAATCTCCCAGTATTAAAATTAATTCTTTATTTTTTATAGCCCTTTTTATCCTTTGCACAGCCCTTTCCATATCCCTGAAAAGGAAAGGGCTTGACAGGTCCTGGTATGTTCCGTAAAGAAACAGCCTGGCCTCTTTCTGGGTTTTTATCCCCCTTTTATAAAGAAGCCTCCCCACTAAGGTGGGGAGGCCTGTGGAAAAGAGAAAGTTCTCTAAATCATGCTCCATAAAGATATTTTACCATCCCCATCTTCCACCCCAACCCACTCCTCTCCCTCTTCCCCAGCCACCTCCTCTTCCCCCACTCCCCCATCCTCCTTTTCCTCCTCTTCCCCACCCTCCTCCCCAGCCCCTTCCCC